>JAEZXC010000094.1 GCA_023442845.1 Actinomycetes bacterium
ATTTTGGCGGCTCTTTTCACCCCGGCCGCACCGCGCTCGACCACTTGCGGGTTTACGCGCCGCTCATGGGAGTGGACGACGCTCGGTGTGCCGAGGCCCTCGATGCCGTCGGCCTGACAGAGGCAGCTAAGCGCCGCGTTGGCGGCTTCTCTCTCGGCATGAAGCAGCGCCTCGGCCTCGCCACCGCTTTGCTCGGCCGTCCGCGCGTCCTTGTGCTCGACGAATCGGCCAATGGCCTTGACCCTGCCGGAGTGCGATGGCTACGCGAGTTCCTCCGCGCTTTCGCGGCAGACGGCGGCACCGTCCTGCTGTCCTCCCATTTGCTGTCCGAGGTCGAGCAAACAGTCGATGATGTCGTCATCGTCTCCCGTGGCACCTTGCGCCACCAGTCGAGCCTTGCCGAGCTGCGCAGTCTTGCCACTCCCACGGTGTCGCTGCGATCCCCCGATGCCGAGGGCCTGCGTACACTCGTCGCCTCCACGTTTGCCGACGCCGTTGTCGAGACGAGCGACGGTTACGCCCGGTTGGCCAACGTTTCGGGGGCCGACGCTGGTGCGGCCGCTCACCGAGCAGGCCTCGAACTTCACGAGCTTTCAGAAGGCGGCGAGAGCCTCGAAAGCGTCTTCTTGAGCCTGACAGAGGACGCCGACGCCGCCTCCACTGATTCCGGCGCGACGCCTGAGGAGGTGGCCGCATGAAGACGCTCATTACATCTGAATGGCGCAAGTTGCTCACGACCCGAATGTGGTGGTTGCTGCTCGGCATCATGGTCGTGACCGTCGCAGCGTTCTCCGGCCTGTTCGGTTTCGCCTTATCCGTCGACGGTGCGACAGGTACCGGCGACGAGGCGCTCGTGCTTGATTCGCGCACGATCGCGCTCACCGTCTACACCCTTGGCGTGTCGCTCGGCTACGTGTTTCCCGTGACGCTCGGTGCGCTTCATGTCACCGGCGAATTCCGCCACGGCACCATCGACACCACGCTACTTGCCTCTCCGAACCGAGGCCGTGCGATCGCAGCCAAGATCATCTCTGTGATTCCCATGGGCTTGCTGTACGGCATCGCGTCGATGGCGGCGGGCCTTGGTGCCGGCATGCTTGCACTTGCAATCACGGGTCAGTCACTTGAACTCTCAGACGTGCAGGTCTGGCGTTCGCTCGCGCTTGGCGTGGTCGCGCTCGCCGCGTGGATGGTGGTGGGCGTGGGCTTTGGCTCGGTGCTCACCAACCAGGTGGCAGCGATCGTCACACTGCTCGCGTTCACGCAGTTTGTCGAGCCGATTCTGCGCATGGTGCTCGGCGCGTGGTCCGCTACCCAATCCATTGGAAAGTTCTTGCCCGGCGCCGCCGGAGAATCAATCGTCGGGGCGTCCTTCTATTCAGCCTCGGGAATGGGCGGTCTGTTGCCTGCGTGGGGAGGACTCCTGGTACTCATGGGATACGCGCTTATCACAGCCGCGCTTGGCCGTCTCACGACCTTCCGCAAGGACCTCACGTGACCGCTCCGCGAACACGTGCGAGACACGCATAACGATTTGGCCAAAGTGGACGACGGAACCGGTCGCACGGTCGTTTAGGCTGGTGTTGCATCAAGAACCACAAGTTCTTGTCTCGACGTCGAGAAAGTGAGCGGTCCGGACGTGTCCCCCTCCCAACCCCGGTCGAACGAACGGCTATCGGTGTCGCGCGCTAACGGAGCACCTTCCGTAGCGTCGCTGGTTCTCGGTGGCGGAGCGTCTGTTGACGCGATCCCCGCCGACGCTGAAGCGAGCGCAAGCGCAGCGAGCTCACCGCCCCCCACAGCCACACCTGCTCCCCCGCCGCCGCCGCGCGATTACACACCGCCAGCGTCGGCCCCGGTTGCGACCACCGCAGCGCCCGCCGCACCCACTCCGGTCGCGGACGTTCAACACGAGACGCTCCCCACCCAGCCAATCGCTGTGTCGGTTGCGCCGAGCGCCGCCTACTTGCAGCAGATGGAGCACCCCGAGCGCCTCCACACGGATGTGCGTCAGGGTGTCGAGCGTCTTCGCGGACCTGCCGCTCGCGTCGTCACCAACATGGAGGCAAGCCTCGAGGTGCCCACGGCCACAAGCGTGCGCACGATCCCGGCCAAGCTCCTCATGGACAACCGGGTGGTGATGAACAATCACCTCGCGCGTACCCGTGGCGGCAAGGTGAGCTTCACGCACCTCATTGGCTACGCGATTGTCGAGGCGCTCGCCGAGTACCCCGCCATGAACGTGTCGTACACGGAGGTCGACGGCAAGCCCGCGGTCATGACCCCGCCGAGTATTAACTTCGGCCTTGCGATTGACCTGGCGAAGGAGGACGGCCAGCGTCAACTCTTGGTGCCGAGCATCAAAGACGCAGGCGACATGGACTTCGCTCAGTTCTGGGAGGCCTACGAGAACATCGTTCGCCACGCCCGCGCCGGCACCTTGCAGGCGAGTGATTTCCAAGGCACGACGATCACTCTGACCAACCCAGGCACCATCGGTACTGTCCACTCGGTCCCGCGCTTGATGCAGGGCCAAGGCGCCATTATCGGCGTTGGTGCGATGGATTACCCTGCGGAATACCAGGGCTCTTCCCCCGAGACGATTGCACGCCTTGGCATCTCAAAGGTGCTGACACTCACCTCGACGTACGACCACCGCGTCATCCAAGGAGCACAGTCAGGCGAGTTCTTGGCGCTCGTGCACAAGAAGCTCCTCGGCATTGACGGGTTCTACGACCGTGTCTTTGTGGCGTTGCGTGTGCCCTACGAGCCCGTGCGCTGGGTTGCCGACGCCGCAACCGACGAGGAGACCGAGCTCGCGAAGCCCGCACGCATCGCCGAACTCATTCACGCCTACCGCTCGCGTGGTCACCTCATGGCCGACGTCGACCCTCTCTCCTCACGTCCGCGTAAGCACCCCGATCTCGATGTGCAAACTCACGGTCTCACGCTGTGGGACCTCGACCGCGTCTATTCGACCGGTGGCTTCGCGGGGCAACAGCGCTGGAAGATGCGCGACGTTCTCGGGCGGCTCCGTGACGCGTATTGCCGCACGATGGGCGTCGAGTACATGCACATCGCGGACCGCGCGCAGCGGGCGTTCTTCCAAGAGCGCCTCGAGCACGGCTACGTTAAGCCCACCCGTGAGGAGCACCTACGCATCCTTGGACGCCTCAACGCGGCCGAGGCATTCGAGGCGTTCCTCCAAACGAAGTACGTGGGCCAAAAGCGCTTCTCACTCGAAGGTGGCGAAAGCCTCATTCCGCTGCTCGACGCTGTCCTGTCGTCGGCTGCTCGCGCCGGCATTCACGAGGTGTGCGTTGGCATGGCTCACCGTGGCCGGCTCAATGTCCTCGCGAACCTCGCGGGCAAGTCGTACAGCCAGATCTTCTCGGAGTTTGACGGGACGGCCGTACCGGGCTCGGTTCAAGGCTCGGGTGACGTCAAGTACCACCTCGGCACCGAGGGTGTCTTCACTGCGGACACGGGTGAGACGACGCAGGTCTACCTCGCCGCAAACCCGTCCCACCTTGAGGCAGTCAACCCGGTGCTCGAAGGCATCGTGCGTGCCAAGCTCGACCAACTGGGCGCCGATCCTGCAACCGACGGCTACCCCGTGTTGCCGATTCTCATCCACGGTGACGCCGCTTTCGCCGGCCAAGGCATCGTGCAAGAGACGCTCAACATGGCCCAGCTGCGCGGCTACAAGACCGGTGGCACTGTGCACGTCATCATCAACAACCAGGTCGGCTTCACCACGGGACCGCAAGACTCGCGCTCGACGCGTTACGCAACCGACATCGCCAAGGGCTACCAAATCCCGATCCTCCACGTGAACGGCGATGACCCCGAGGCCTGCGTGCGGGCGGCCCGCCTTGCCTTCGAGTACCGCGAGGCGTTCAACCGCGACGTCATCGTCGACATGGTCTGCTATCGCCGCCGCGGTCACAACGAGGGCGATGACCCGTCGATGACGCAGCCGCGTATGTATGACCTCATTGAGGCAAAGCGCTCAGTGCGTCACCTCTACACAGAGGCACTGATTCGCCGCGGCGACATCACGACCGACGAGGCCGAGCAGATGTCGCAGGACTACCTCGCGCAACTTGAGCGAGTGTTCCTCGAGACGCGAGAAGGTTTTAAGGCCCCGGACACCGAAACCATCGCAGGCCTTGAACTGCCCGCATCACAATCCTCCGACGCCGGGATGATGGTGGGTTGGAAGACGGCCGTTTCGGTGAACCAGCTCGAACGCATTGGGACCGCCCACACCCGTCCCCCCGAGGGCTTCCACGTCCACCCCAAGCTCGAGAAGCTCCTGGAGCGCCGTGAGGTGATGACCAGAGAAGGCGGCATCGACTGGGGCTATGGCGAACTGCTCGCATTCGGCACACTCCTCCAAGAAGGCGTTCCGATCCGCATGGCCGGTCAGGACGCGCGCCGCGGCACTTTTGTGCAGCGTCACGCCGTGTTCCACGACCGCTCGACGGGTGCCGAGTGGACGCCACTCGCGTACCTGGCTGCCGACCAAGCCCGTCTTGCTATCTACGATTCACCGCTGAGCGAGTATGGCTGCCTCGGCTTCGAGTACGGCTACTCGGTGGAGCGTCCCGACGCTCTCGTGCTGTGGGAAGCCCAGTTTGGCGACTTCGTCAACGGCGCGCAGACGATCATCGACGAGTTCGTATCGTCGGCGGAGCAAAAATGGGGCCAGCGCTCATCCGTTGTCATGCTGCTGCCCCACGGCTACGAAGGCCAGGGACCGGACCACTCGTCCGCACGCGTCGAACGCTTTATGCAATTGGCTGCGGAAGAGAACATGATCATTGCGATGCCCTCGACCCCTGCGTCGTACTTCCACCTCTTGCGTCGCCAGGCGTACGCACGTCCGCGCAAGCCGCTCGTCGTGTTCACGCCCAAGTCGATGCTCCGCCTGAAGGCGGCAGCGAGCAACGTGGAGGACTTCACCACCGACACATTCCGTCCGGTCATTGCGGACAGCACCGCTGACCCCGCATTGGTGAAGCGCGTGTTGCTATGCGCCGGCAAGGTCTATCACGACCTCGTCGCGCAGCGCGACAAGTCCGGGGACACGGCCACGGCAATCATTCGGCTCGAGCAGTTGTACCCCCTCGATGCCGATCAGCTGAGCGAGGCGCTCGCACCGTACAGTGATGCAGAGGTGGTGTGGGTCCAGGAGGAACCACTCAACCAGGGTGCGTGGTCACGTATGTCGCTCGCTTTGCCGCGCATGGTTGGCTCGACCGTAAGCGTCGTCGCTCGCGCCGCAGCGGCCTCTCCCGCGTCTGGCTTGGCGTCCGTGCACCATGAGGAACAGGTGGAACTTGTGACAAGGGCATTCGACTCGTGATCAACGTCTTCTTTGTAGGAGATGACCTCACTGCGGGCCACGGTGACCCGAAGGCGCTGGGCTGGACCGGTCGCGTTGCCGCTCGCACGCTCCCTCATGAACCCAGCCTGCGTTTCCACACGCTTGCTGTGCCAGGTGAAACAACGGGCGAGATGACGGCCCGCTGGGATGGTGAGGTGCTGCTCCGCACCCAGCATGCGGCTGATGACGACGCGATCACCGCTGTGCTGTTCGCGATCGGACGGCATGACATTCATCGGGGCGTGTCACCCACGATGACGCGACTCAACATTGCGAACGCGCTTGACCGGGCAAAGGCGCTGGGCTTCCGCGCGATGCTCGTGGGCCCTCCGCCGGGTAACCCACGCGACGACCAGGCTGTCTCCGAGCTCTCCGCACTGTGCGGCGAATCCGCACAGCGGCGCGCGGTGCCTTTTGTTGACATGTACGGCCCACTCGCTCGTCACGAACAGTGGATGGCTGACATGGCGATGGGCGATGACGACCTACCCCGCCAGGCCGGCTACGGACTCATGGCGTGGCTCGTGCTCCACTCGGCGTGGCACGACTGGCTCGGCATCGAACACATCCCCGATTGAGAGGCGCTGTAGGCGCGTTCTAAAGCGCCAGGTGCCTCTTCAGAGCCTCATCAAGCCGGCGCACGTATTCGAGCGGCAGAGCGCCGATGCTGGGGCCCACCCGAGTCGCCGCAACCGTCCGCACCTGCTCCGCCAACGCCTTCGCGTCCCGTGGCAATCCGCCGACGCCTGCCGGGATCGCCACCTGAAAGGCCTTGGCGGGCGCCTCTGAGGTACTCAGTGGGACAACGGTGACGACCCCCGCTCCACGCCGCGCAGCGGCCGCATTGGCGCCGTCGTTCGAGACGATGACAGCCGGGCGCTGAGCCTTTCCAGCGCGGTCCGGGCCCGCGTCCAAAGCGACCCATCGGATCTCGCCGCGCCTCATCAGCGGCCCTTTGCCGAGGTTTGGGCCGACGCTCCCGCAGGGGCCGCTCCATCTCCCGCAGATGCGTCCCAGGGTTCGTCATCGCCGCTTGATCGCCAGTCATCCCACGCCTCGGCGTAGTCCGCCTGGAGTTCCGTTGCACGCACTCGCTCAATGGCGTGCTGGATGACCGCAGAGCGGGATTCGAAGCCAGCGTCTGCGGCGAGGCGGTCGATGAAGGCGACGTCCTCTTCAGACAGGCTGATCGACAATTTCACGGTTGCCATGCCACCACGGTAGCATTCCGGTCCCACTTCACTACCACCACATTACTACTGCGGTATGACTCGGCCTTTGATTTCACGGCACGTGAAGGCCGGGAGCGCCATGCGCACGCGCGCACAACCAAGCATAGTCCCTGGTATTCGGCATGATTGATCGACACGCCGAGAGCGTCGGCGGAAAGAAATCCTGCTACTGGATGACGCCGGCGTTCCGCAATTCGACCGAAAGGTCCTGCGGCCGCGAGGCGATCGCGAGGGCGTCGTCGTACGCCACGACCCCATCGCGCACCAGGGTGAGGAGGTGCTGGTCAAAGGTCTGCATCTTGTAGTACGCGCCTTCGGCAATAAGGTCCGCAATGGGCGGCTGGCTCTTCGGGTCAACAATCGCCTCAGCGGTACGACCGTGGTTCACCATAATCTCGGCGACAAGCGCGCGACCATTGCCACCCGCGCGCCGCACAAGACGTTGCGAGACGATCCCGCGCAGGGTCTGGGACAAGGTGGCCCGGATTTGCGCCTGCTCGTGCGGGGTGAAGAAGTCAACGATGCGGTTGATCGTGTCCTGGGCGTCCACCGTGTGCAGCGTCGCCAGCACCAGGTGGCCAGTCTCGGCTGCGGACAACGCCGCGCGGACCGTCTCCACGTCACGCATCTCACCAATGAGGATGACGTCCGGGTCCTGACGCATGGCGCCACGGAGCGCGTTCGAGAAGTCGAGGGTGTCTGAGCGGACTTCGCGCTGCGAGATGAGCGCCTTCTTGTCGTCGTGCAGTACCTCGATCGGGTCCTCGATCGTGATGATGTTGACCTCGCGGTACGTGTTGATGAGGTCAACCATCGACGCGAGGGTGGTCGTCTTACCTGAACCCGTGGGGCCGGTCACGAGCACAAGGCCACGCGGCTCAAGAGCGAGGTCCGCCACTACCGGCGGGATGCCGAGCTCGTCCATCGGCTGCGCTCCGACCGCAACACGGCGAAACACGAGGCAGTCAGTACCGCGGGCCACATAGGCGTTGACGCGGAAACGTCCGACGCCAGACAGCGAGAAGGCGAAGTCGGCCTCGTGAATGTCCCGGAACTGCGCAACGAGGTCCTCTGGGAGCACCTGGGCAACCATGTTGCGCGTGTCTTCCGGCCGTAGCGGCGGCACCTGCAGTTTGCGAAGGCGCCCGTCCACGCGAATGCGCGGGGCGGAGCCCACCTTGCAGTGCAGGTCGGAACCCCCCGTAGACGCCAAGGCGTGCAACAGCGGAATGACTGATACGGGCTGGTCGCTCACGGTACCTCCATCGGCAGAGCGAGACGTCTGCTTGAGAGGGTACGGCCTTGAGGCGGTGGGCGGAAGGCGCCAGGACGCGTGGTGACCGCATGCATATGGAATGATGAGGGGTCGCAGCACCACACCTAAGGGAGTCACCATGAGCAAGCGCGGTCGCAAGCGCAAGACGCGTGCCAAGTCCGGCGCCAACCACGGCAAGCGTCCCAACGCATAAGCCTGCGGGGTCGCACCCCGAACAAACGGAAGCCCGCGTCCTCGAGGTCGCGGGCTTCGTCGTTGTGTCACCTGCGCCAGCGAACTTCCCCTACGCCGGGTGTCGAGCCGACCCCATCGTCGGCCCCAGGCGGTCGTCTAGTGGTGGCTTTCCTCGCGCGCCATCTGAATGGTGCTGAGTACTCGCTCACGCAACTGGTGGGGCGCCTGACCCGTGTGAGCCTTCGACACGAGCAGGCGGATCTTCTCGTTAATCCGTCGCTCCGCCTCACACGGTGGGCACTCCTTGAGGTGCGATCCAATGCGGAGCAACTCCTCATCAGAAAGTTCCCCATCGATGTACTCGAAGAGCTTGTTCAAGGCCTCTTCACATTGCCGCTTAGGCACGGCTCACCTCCTCAGCCGACACCCGGGCATACTGCTCGGTCACGTGGCACCTCGTCATGACTGCGCCTCCGCTCGGTAATCGCGGATGCCCTGTTCTGCTGCGTAGTCGCGAAGGCGGTCACGCAGCATCCTCCGTCCCCGGTGCAGTCGGGACATGACAGTCCCCACCGGGGTGTCCATGATTTCAGCGATCTCTTTGTAGGCAAAGCCCTCGACATCGCTGAGATACACGGCCATACGGAAGTCGTCAGAAAGTTCCGCGAGCGCATCGCGGATCTCGTTATCGCCCAGCGCGTCGAGAGCCATTTCCTCGGCCGACGCCAAACCGGCGGACTGGTGCTGCGCTGCGGAGGCGAGCTGCCAGTCTTCAACGGTGTCGGCGTCGGTGCGCTTGGGCTCGCGCTGCTTCTTGCGATAACTGTTGATAAAGGCGTTCGTCTGGATCCGATACAACCAAGCCTTGAGGTTGGTGCCGGGAGTGAACTTGTCCTGTGCCGCGAACGCCTTGGCGTAGGTCTCTTGGACAAGGTCTTCTGCGTCAGCAGAGTTGCGCGTCATGCGCAAGGCCGCCGCGTATAACTGATCCATATAGGACAGTGCTTCGACCTCAAAGTCGAGGGTGGTGTTGTCGCTCATCGCTAGCGAGCCTACCTGGCGGCGGGCGCGAAGACCTTGATGCACCTTGCGCGTCTCGATCGAGCCAGTCAACGTCATGACCTCACAACACCATATTGGGGGGCAACATTCCCGGGTTGTATGACACATTCCATCGACTACTTCGCTCCATGACGCCGACGCCGCGGTCGCCGTTTTGCGTGCGTTGCGCTCTCCCGTGGACGGCCTCGCGCAGATGAGTAGGCTGGAGGTATGACTCGTGCACTTGCTCGGCCGTTGCTGGCCTCATGGTTTGTTTACGCGGGCGTGCGTGATGCCCTCGAACCTGACGCGCGCGCCCGTCTCGCGGATCCCGTGGTCGCCCCCCTGTTGCAGGAGGCTGGTGCCACTGATGTCAATACGGCGGACGTCGTGCGGGCGCACGGTGCAGTCACGGCTCTCACGGCTACAGTGCTCGCCTTTTCCCGTACCCCTCGCACCGCTGGCATGGCGCTGACCGGGCTGGCTGCAGCGTCGGCCGCCATGTACACGCCGTTCTGGCGACTGCCGGAAGGCCCCGAACGTGATGCAATGCGCGGCGAGTTCCTCAAGAACCTCTCGCTTGTTGGCGGCGCATTGCTCGCCGCGACCGCAGGCCACTCGGCCGGCCATGTGAAGCGCAAGAAGGCACGTAAGGCCAAGGCGAAGGCGAAGGCCGCATCCAAGAAGGCGCAGGCAAAGAAGCACCTCATTGACGCGTACCGGGAGACTCCGGGCGTGCGCGGCTGGGCCGCACGTAGGGCCTCGTGACGTCGGCGCGTACGCCGGGCATCGGCCCCGGCCAGGTGTGGCCTGCCCCCGTGGCGGCACCGCTACATGAGACTCCGCCGCTCAACGCGACCGTGGAGGTTCCCGGTTCAAAGTCCCTGACAAATCGGTACTTGGTGCTCGCCGCGCTCGCCGCTACGCCAGTGACAGTGCGGGGCGGCCTCATCTCACGGGACTCGGAGCTGATGATCGCCGCGTTGCGTGCCCTCGGCGTGGGTGTTGACCTTGGCGGCGCAGACGGCGCGTGGACGGTGACGCCAGGCCCGATTCGCGGCGGCGTCCACATTGACTGCGGCCTTGCTGGGACGGTCATGCGTTTTGTGCCGCCGCTCGTGTTGCTCGCTGGTCTCGCTGGCGACACCCGTCCCGTCACCTTTGATGGCGACGAGGGTGCACGCGTGCGCCCCATGGGGGCCCTCCTTGACGCTCTGCGCGCGCTTGGCGCCACCGTGGACGACGAGGGCCGCGGCACTCTCCCCTTCACCGTCACGCCGCCGACGTCGGTGCCGGGGACCGTGGATGTGGACTCGTCAGCGTCGTCCCAGTTTGTGACCGCGCTGTTGCTGATCGCGCCGCGCTTGCCGCACGGGCTCACGGTGCGTCACGTGGGCGAGAAGCTGCCGAGCCTGCCGCATATCGATATGACATGTGCGACGCTTCGGGAGGCCGGGGTACGCGTCGACCAGCCCGATGAGCGCACGTGGATTGTCCACCCGGGCGTGCTGCACTTACCGCAGGTGCGCGTGGAGCCGGACCTCAGCAATGCGGGCCCGTTCATGGCGGCCGCACTCATCGCGGGCGGCGAGGTGCGCATCCCGGGTTGGCCGAGCGAGACCACCCAACCTGGAGCGCTCTACCCCGAGTTGCTCGAGCGCATGGGCGGTACGTGCACGCTCGATGGGGACGTGATGACGGTCCGCGGCGATGGTCGCGTCTTCGGGATCGATGCTGATCTGTCTGCCGCTGGAGAGCTCACGCCCACCATTGCGGCGTTGTGCACCGTGGCGGAGGGACCGAGCGTCATCACCGGGATTGGGCACCTGCGTGGGCATGAGACGGACCGTCTGGCCGCGATCGCGACCGAGGTGGAGCGCTTAGGTGGCTCATGTGAGGCGCTCGAGTCATCTCTTGTCTTTGGTGGTGCACCGGACCCGGCGGGTCTCGACGCGGGCCTTCACGCTACCGAGGTCGAGACGTACCACGATCACCGGATGGCGACCTTTGCCGCCATCATCGGGTTACGTGTTCCGGGCGTTCACGTCGTGAACGTGGGCACCACGTCCAAGACGATGCCCGACTTCCCCGCGATGTGGCAGGCAATGGTGAATCCTGGCCCGACGCTGGGGCTCGCTGGCGCCGCGGGGGCGCCTTCCGCGTGAGCGACTGGGCTCACTACGACGAATCCGACGCCCGGGTGCGGCCCGGGCGACGTGGCTCGCGGCCCCGCACCAAGCGTCGGCCCGCTCACGATGACGCCGTGGACGGTGTGGTGGTCGCAGTTGACCGAGGCCGTTACACCGTGCTCACCGACGCCGGTCCTACGGTGATGGCGGTCAAGGCTCGTGAGGTGGGGCGCCGGGGCCTTGTGGTGGGCGATGTTGTGCATCTCGTGGGTGATGTGAGCGGCGCGCCTGACACGTTGGCGCGGATTGTCCGTCGGGGTGAGCGGGTGTCGGCGCTCAGGCGCACGGCCGATGACACGGACCCCACGGAACGGGTGGTGGTCGCAAACGCGGATCAGCTTGCGATCGTTGCTGCGGTGGCGGACCCGGAGCCCAATCCCCGCATGATCGACCGCGCGCTCGTGGCGGGCTTCGATGCGGGCTTGGGAGCGGTGCTCGTGCTGACGAAGGCGGACCTCGCCTCTGCCGATCCAATGCGGGCGCTCTATGAGCCGCTCGGAGTCACGGTGATCGAGGTGTCGGTGAGGCGTGATGGCGGGCCTGCTGCGGATGCGGGATTTGCGCGGCTTCAGCAACAACTTCATGGGCTCAAGACGGTGTTTGTTGGCCCGTCAGGGGTCGGGAAGTCGACGCTTGTCAACGCGCTTGTCCCCGCAGCGGAGCGTGCCGTGGGCCGCGTCAACGACGTGACGGGGCGGGGGCGTCATACGTCGACGTCATCGGTCATGGTGGAGGTGCCTACCGGTGGGTGGATCATCGATACGCCCGGTGTGCGTTCCTTTGGCTTGGCGCACGTTGACCCAGAACACATGCTGCGCGCGTTTCCCGATGTGGCTGATTACGAGGAAGAACACTGCCCACGCGGGTGTCAACACTTGAGCGCGGCGGACGGGTGCGAACTCGACTCCTGGGCGGCCGAGTCGCCCGAGCGTGCGATCAAGCTCGACTCGATTCGGCGTTTGCTTGCCTCACGGCTCGCTGGCGAGGCGTACTAGCTGCGCACCCGTTGCTGTTTGGCCGCAGCTGGCCCTGCAAGTTCGGTCACGAGGGCCTGCGCGGCCTCGAAGACGTCGATTGCGGCCCATGCTGTGTCTCTGCGGGTGGGGCTGACGCGGGCGAGCACCCCTGCCTCTGCGAGGCGAGCGATCGCCTCGTAGGCGCTTGCCTGGGAGGCGCCCGTCAGGTCTTGGACCTGCTGGGCATTCACAGTGGGGTTGGCGACAAGCCGGTCGATGAGTGCATGGGCCGCCGAGCCGCGTCGTGGACGGGCTACCTCACGCCAATGCTCGGGGAGGTCCGCAACTCTTGTCGCCAGCCGCCCTGCAGCGTCGGCCGCTCTGAGAGTTGCTTGGGCGACCATCTCGACCATAGGCGTCGCGTCGCCCTCTCTGAAAGTTCTCCAGGAGCCGTTGTAACGGAGAGTGTTGCCCGCCAGGGCGGCCGAAATCGGAATGACTGACCTCTCAATGGCTCTCCTGGAACGGAAAATGCCGTTGATGAGGCTCCTCGCAACACCATCGCTGCTCTCGGGGAACGGCTCAATCGACCTCACCTGGCCGTGGGCGATTGCCGCTTGCGTGATGGGGTCGAGGTCACCTCGGGCCACAAACGCGACAAGGTCGTCCATGAGGTCTGCAATGCGTGCAGGATGCGGGGGCACAAAGTCGGCACCATCTGGCCACAGATCGGTACCGCCTCGCCAGGTCTGAACGCGCCGGTATGCGGCCCCTGTCTGGTGCCCCGACGCCATCCTGCGCGGCGGGCTGTATGCGAGTGAGATTGATCCAAGCGTGACCGCGCGGCGGCTCGCATCAAGGTGCGCGGAGAGGTTGCTGACCGCCTTGTGTACGGTGCGCGCAGATCTGCTTGTGGGCTGAATCGCCGCCGCCGCTGCAAGTTGCCTCGGTATGGCCACAAGGCCATCTATCAGGGAAGACGCAATGGCCTCGGCCAGCGTGAGGGTCGCGACGACGCCGGGCTGATGCATCGCCGGCGACCGGTCCAGGAGCGCCAACGCGAGCCGCGCATCTTGACAGAGGCTGGCGACATCGGCGTCCACGTGGATCTGCTGCGAGGCCAGCGGTGCGGGCACCGCGGCCTCATAGTCATGAACCAACTTCACGCCCGAGTCGGCCGGTGCCCAGGGGTGCCGTTCGCTCGAGTGCGGCAGGAGCGTCGGCGCCACTTGGCTCACCGCCTCTCACCTATGCGTGCATTATTCCGGCTTCTAACACTATTCCAGAATAGTAGACGCAAGGTCACGATCTGGCGAAAGTGAGCTCGACGGCTACGCTGGGCGCCATGACGCACCAGGATGATCTCGCTCTAGCCCTGCGCATTGCAGATGAGGTGGATGCACTTACCGTGGCGGGTTCGCTCGGCGAGTTCACGGTTGAGATGAAGCCCGATGACACCCCGGTTACGGCAATCGACCGTGCCGCGGAGCGCCTTGTCCGCGACATTCTTGAGCGTGAGCGCCCCTCAGACGCGATTGTGGGCGAAGAGTACGGCTCATCGGGCGACGAGGCTGCGGGACGACGCTGGGTCATCGACCCCATCGACGGCACCAAGAACTTCGTGCGCGGGGTTCCTGCATGGGCCACCCTCATTGGCCTCTTGGTTGACGGCGAACCCACGGTGGGTGTCGTGTCGGCTCCTGCACTTGGCCGACGCTGGTACGGCGCTATCGGCGAGGGCGCCTGGACTGTCACGCGTGTTCACGGCTTCCCCACGCAGCCGCGCCCCATTCACGTATCTGATGTGTCCGCCCTGGACGAGGCGTCCCTTTCTTACTCGGAGCCTGGCGAGTGGCACACGGAGGGCAAGGGAGTTGAGTTCGAGAACTTGCAGAAGGCGGTGTGGCGCACGCGCGCGTACGGCGACTTCTGGAGCTACATGCTGGTCGCGGAAGGCGCCGTGGATGTTGCGGCGGAGCCGGAGCTTGCACTACACGACATGGCGGCAATCGTTCCCATCGTGACCGAAGCCGGCGGAACGTTCACCTCGGTTGATGGCGTTCCCGGACCGTTTGGTGGCTCGGCTCTTGCCACGAACCGGCACCTCCACGCGCAGGTGCTCGCGATTCTCGCTCCGCGCTAGGACTCGACGACCTCGCGTAGGTCGTACCAGAGCAGCGACCTCTCGGCCAGACGTTCGTGCGCGTCCTCATCTCCCTGCCGAGCAGCAATGACATCGGCTTCGACATCATCTTCATCGAGAAACACGCACGCGATCGAGGCAGGGTCCAAGCGTCCCCTAATCTCAACTGCGGCAGGATGCGCTCCGGCTCCCGGTGTCACATCCGCACGCGAGACATCGGCGGCGATCACCGCGCGCAGGCGTGACCCGTGCTCGAGCGCGGACGCCATCGCGGCAAGATCGATCGCGTACTCAACCAACTCCTCGTCGTCCATCTCGGGAGCACTGTCGCGAAGAGCTTCGGTGACGGAGAACGCCTCTTGCGGCTCCCACTTGCCCGAGGCCTGGACCGCGAGGTCATCAACGATTGCTGGGATGTAGACCCTCATGCCCCCAGTGTGGCCCCGGCCGTCGCGGCAGGCGCGTCAACGCGCGCGCGAGCGGCGCAAACACGGAGCACCTCTTTCCCCACTGCCTGAATGGACTTCCTCGCTGCGGACCGTGGTGCTCGTTCTCCCAATGCTTGCCCCGCGAGCGTAGCCGCGTCGCACGCGCGGGGGTCCCACCCAATCGTCCACACGGTGTCGATACCGGCAAAGCGCTTCAATACGTCGGCAATTGCCTGGCGAGGTTGGTCCCCGGCGACTGACGCACGCACGCGATTGACGGCCACAACTCGAGGCGTCACATCGCTTGGTGCCACCTCATCGAGATCGGAGAGGGCATGAACAAGCCGCTGCACACCAAGTGGCTCGGCGCTACCGACGACCACCACAACGTCGGCGGCAGCTAACGCGGACAAGGTGGCGCCGTTTCGCTGAGGTGCACGCGTGTCGTATTGAAGTTCCTCATCGCGCTCGAGCGAGAACCCGCAATCAATCACGGTGATCGGAGCATGGGTGCGCAGGAGGTCCCACACGGGGTCGAGCGCCGCAGCCGACAACTCCGGCCACCGTTCGGCACGCGTGATGCCCGACAACACGTGCAAGCCCGGCGCGGCCTCAAGGGCGTGCCGACGGACAGTGTCGTCACTCAACGTCCCGTGCAAGGACGCGCGCGCCAGCGCGGCAATTCCCGGTGCCTCATCAAGCAGTCCAAGCGCTTGAGCGACTGCTCCTCCATACGTGTCCGCATCCACGAGTAACGCACCGCCCATGCGGGCGAAGTCGTACGCCATCGACACGGCCACGGTGGTGCGACCAGGTGCACCAGTTGGCCCCCACACGGCCACAACGCTTCCGCGCTGGAGAGCAATCGGTTCCGCCTCGTTCGCGTCACCTTCTGCGGCGTGCTCCACGTCAACTGCCTGCCGCACTGCGCGCGCGACCGCTGCCGCAACATCCTCGGCCGATGCGTCAGGCGGGACAATCTCGTCGATACCAATCGAGCGCAGATGATCGGTTGCGGCGTGAGTACCTGGCGATCCGATGACGGCAACACCGGCCGCGATGAACTCGGCCACTACTCCCCGGTGGAGCTGAAGTTGTTCGGAGACGATGACCGCAGCGCCCACACCCGCGTGCGCCGCAGCGAGCGCCTCACCCAGGTCAGCACAGCGTCGTGCAACACGAAGTTCGGCAGCAGCGCCGACGGCAGCCGCGACCGTCGCCTCTCGGGGCCCCCGGACGGCAATCAGCACCGAGATGCTCACCCGCCGCTCCCCGCAATGCCCACGACTGACACGTCTCCGCGGCTCGCAATCGCATCGAGCAACGTCTCAATCTCGCCACGGGGAACCACCACGTACACGGTTTCGACGGTGGAGGACGAGAACGAGCCTCCGGAACGCTCCACCGACTCGACAACGAGATCCGCGCCTACTTTGCTTGTCTCGGGCTCGCCGCTCGGCCCCTCACGCGTGAGGAAGACGTCCACAACGGACCCTTCTTTCACGCCCGACGCCAAGGGAAGAGTCGTTTGAACGGCGACGGTACGAGAAGAGAAGGCGTCGGCTGGAGCGAGCGCCGACGTCGGCAGCATCTCGCCATTGCCGACCGTCCGCGTCACCACCTGACCCCAGGGCGCGTCGCCAGGCTTCACATAGTCCCCGCCGCTGAGACGCGCGTTCGTGACAACAACGTCGGCCTCCGTGATGACTGTGCCTGGTGTGAGCGTGCCCTTGGCCGCGTAGTACGGCGTTGTCACGTCCGCGCTGCGCACCATGGCGCTCACGCCGGCAACGGATGCGGCGATCAAGAGCAAGCCAATAAGAAGCCGCGGATCTTTCCATCCCGGCCTACGCAAGCGACCTGCCACTGGTGCGTCGTTCATTTCGAGCCCCCTCCCGACGCGCCAATGTTGCCGTACACCGGCCAAACGCGCCACTCGACTTGTGGACAACGCACCTTCGACACCCGGCAGTGCGAGAATGCAGGCATGGAAAAGCGCTTCCTCACCCTCCCCGACGTTCAAGAGGTGCTCAATATCTCGTCGCCGCAGGCGTACGCCTTGGTGCGCTCGGGCGATTTGCCTGCCATTCAGGTGGGTGGACGCGGGCAGTGGCGCGTCGAGGCGACCGAACTCGAGAACTACATCGCCCGCCAGTACGAAGCCACTCGCCAGCGAATCGCCACGCACGAAGACGCCTAAACGCGCATACGTCGTGGCACGCGGCCGACGCTTGCGCTAGCTCGCCGCGGAACGTACCCGGGTCACGGCGTCAGTTGCAATGAGAACCGAGGTGCCGACGCCGGTCGAAAGTTCAAGGTAATCGGCACCTACCGCGCCGATCAGCCCTGCCACATCTCCTGAGAGGGTCGACACAACGACGCGTGCGCGGTCACGCGCGAGTGCACGGAGCGCGTGGCCAAGGCCCAGACGTCGCTCAACCTCCGTCAGTTCCGCCGCGCGCGGCCCAAGACCCGCCACCACCGTCACGGCGTGCAGCGGCACGAGCGTCTGCGGGCCCGGATCACAGAGCAACAGCCAGCCAGCGGCCGCATCAACAACGACGCCTGTGGTCGACACGCCATCGCGGGTCGTCACCGTCGCGGTGCGCCCTTTTGCCTGCACGAGGCGAGCGGCGAGCGACACGGATGCGCGCTCCGCGCGAGTGAGATCACGCACCTCAGCGTCGAAGTGAGCGAGCTCGTTCGCGTCCGCGCGCGCCTCAAGATCGGCAAATAGCAAGTCCCAGCGCATGCGCCCACCGTAGTGGCGGTCTGTCCACATCGCGCACGTTCGGCTGGACACGCGAGGAGCGCTCGTGTAGACCTAACCACACCAAACGACATCAAACACACTGAAATGACGTAAGGGGTACTCATGAGGGCGGGTCAAGCGCTGGGACGTATCGGTGCGTGGATGTTGATGGCGGCGATGCCGTGCGCCGCGTTCGCTTTGCTGAAAGTGACGCTGTGGCAGTGGCACAACTGGCCGCTCGTGTGGGATGTTGACGACGCTTTGGCACTCGTTGCTGCCGCCGTTGGCGCTGTCGTCGCGAGTTACCTCACCGTGAGCGCCGTCGCGATGGTGGCTGCTGCCGCCATGCGCAAAGGCCGGACGATTCCGGCCCGAGCTCGCGCCCTCGCTCCGGCCGCGTGGCAGCGCGTCGCCGCCGTTGCGCTCGGTGTTGGCCTCAGTTCCGGCATCGCGATGCCCGCAATGGCCTCGGCTCAGGCGCCGCCTGGCTTGGGTTGGGCCGACGCTCCCGTCGCCACGGAGCAGGAGGCCGACGCTGCGGTGTCTGACGTATACGTGGACAACGCTGCCACGGTGAACGTCAGGCTCGACTGGGGCGGCGTGGGTAGTCCAGTCGAGAATGTCCCGGCGACGCCTCACACCAATGCAGTAGCGTCCGCTCCCGACGAAGACGTCATCGCTCCCCCGCCGCCGAGTGCTCCGGGCACGTACGTCGTCGAGCCGGGCGACTCCCTGTGGGCCATCACATCGAATCTTCTCGGAGCAGATGCAACACGCGCGGAGATTGAGAGCTCGTGGCCGGTCCTGTACGAGGCAAACCGTTCGCTGATCGGGGACAACCCGTCGCTCATCTTTGCGGGAACCGAACTGCACGTCCCTGCGGAGCTGGCGCGATGAGCGCGGCAGCACAGGCGTACGCGCCAGCACCGCTCACCGGACCTCAACCCGCTCCGATCCGCGCAGCACGGCCCCAGGCAACGCCTCGACGGTATGCGCCACTGCCGAAGCAGCCGCGGAAACCGTTAGGCGACCCGACACCGCTCGTGTGCACCGTGGCGCGTGTCGCACTCGAGGTGGTGCTTGGCGGGGACGGCATCAACCAGTTGGTGCGGTGGATATCCCCTGAGGTCCGGTCACTCCTATTGGCACAACACTCGCTGGCGCGACGCTCGAACTACGCATCGCGAGGCTCGGTGCACGTTCAGCGTGTGCGGCTGTGCCGAGTCAGCCCTCACGCAGTCGAGGCGGCGGTGGTCGCCACCGAAGGAGACTTCCCCCACGCGATCGCGCTCAGGCTCGAGGCCGTGGCCAACCGGTGGCTCATCACCGTGATGGATGTGGGCTAGAGCGGGCCTACGCCTCGTTCTTTCCGTGGCACAACTTGTACTTCTTGCCTGAGCCACAGGGGCACTGAGCGTTCTTCGCCGTGCCGGGGAAGGTGCCGCCGTCGGCCGATGCCTTCGTGGCCGCGCCGCTTGCCGCCTTGCCCTTCGACACCGCTGCCTTGCCACTGCCGTCCTTGGAGGGACCGGAGTAGGTGAGAGCACCCATTTGGGCCTGAACCACGCCGCCGCCAGTGGCTGTCGAGGGACCAGCTGCGCGACGCGCACTGACCCCCGGCGCCGACTTCGCCGTCTTGGCGGCCGCCTCGGCGTCGAGCACGCCGTCCTGCTGGGGCGCCTGCTCACGCTTTTCCACCCGGAACAGCACCTGGAGCGCTTGCTCCTTCACAGCGTCGGCCATGGCCTCAAACATTTGGTGCGCCTCGCGCTGATACTCAATGAGCGGATCGCGCTGACCCATCGCCCGCAGCCCGATGCCCTCCTTGAGGTAATCCATCTCGTAGAGATGCTCGCGCCACTTCATGTCGATGACCTGGAGGAGCACCTGCCGCTCCACCTGGCGCATCAGATCAGGGCCAATGCGATCCTCAACGGCTTCGTAGGCAACACGTGCATCGGCCGTCAGCTCGCGCTCCAAGAAGCTGGGTGTGAGTTCGCGAAGCCCGCCTGCCTCCTCAACCACCTCGTCAATGGTGAGCGACACGGGATAAATGGTGCGCAGGTCGCGCCACAAGGCGTCGAGGTCCCACTCATCCGGGGCACCCAGAACGGTTGCCGCACGTACAGCATTGCCCACAACGTCGTCCGTGAAGCCGCGCACCTGATCGCGGAGGTTCTCACCGTCGAGGATGCGGCGGCGCTCACCGTAGATGATCGTGCGCTGCTTCGACGCGACATCGTCGTACTTGAGGATGTTCTTACGAATCTCCGCGTTGCGGCCCTCGATTTGAGCCTGGGCGCTACGCACGCCGCGCGTCAGCATCTTCGACTCGATCGGCAGATCGTCGGGCAGTGCCGACGAGTTCATCATCGTAGCCGCGAGGCCCGACTGGAACATCCGCATCAAGTCGTCTTCAAGCGACAAGTAGAAGCGCGACTCACCCGGGTCACCCTGACGTCCGGAGCGGCCTCGCAACTGGTTGTCGATTCGGCGTGACTCGTGGCGCTCCGTGCCGAGCACGTACAGGCCGCCAGCAGCGAGGACTTCCTCGTGCTCACGGGCGACCGCTTCCTTGGCCTCAGCGAGAACCTCAACCCAGACGCGCTCGTACTCGTCAGGGTTCTCCTGCGGGTCAATGCCCCGCCGGTGCATCTCCTGAACTGCGCGGAACTCCGGGTTACCACCGAGCATGATGTCGGTTCCACGGCCAGCCATATTGGTAGCAACGGTGACAGCACCCTTGCGGCCGGCCTCGGCGATCACGGCCGCCTCTTGCTCGTGGTGCTTCGCGTTCAGCACTGCGTGCTTGATGCCGTGCTTCTTCAGCTCCTTGCTCAGCGACTCGGACTTCTCGACCGAGACGGTGCCAATGAGCACGGGTTGGCCGTTGGCGTGACGCTGGAGAATGTCCCCGATGATCGCCGCGTATTTTGCCTGCTCACTCTTGAAGAGGAGGTCCGACTGGTCCTGACGGATCATCGGCAGGTTCGTCGGGATCGGGAGGACATTCATGCCGTACGTGCTGTAAAGCTCTGCGGCCTCGGTCTGCGCGGTACCGGTCATTCCGGCAAGCTTCTCGTACTGGCGGAAGTAGTTCTGGAGCGTGATCGTGGCGTAGGTCTGGTTCTCCGCCTTGATCGCAACGCCTTCCTTCGCCTCAATTGCCTGGTGGAGGCCCTCTGAGTAGCGTCGGCCGCTCAACAAGCGTCCGGTGTGCTCGTCAACGATATGCACTTCGCCCTGCTGAACCACATACTCGCGGTCCCGCCGGAACAGTTCCTTCGCCTTGATCGCGTTGTTGAGGAAGCCGATGAGCGGCGTGTTGGCGGGGTCGTAAAGGTTGTCGATGCCAAGCGCCTTTTCGACCTTGTCGATGCCGGGCTCAAGCACGCCGACCGCACGCTTCTTCTCTTCCACCTCGTAGTCAACGTCGATCTGCATCTGCGCGACGAGGCGTGCGAACTCGACGTACCACTTTCCGTTGTCGCCGCTTGCGGGCCCCGAAATGATGAGCGGGGTACGCGCCTCGTCGATGAGGATCGAGTCAACCTCGTCGACGATCGCATAGTGGTAACCGCGGTGTACGAGCTGCGACGGATCGAGCGCCATGTTGTCGCGCAAGTGGTCAAAGCCAAACTCATTGTTTGTGCCATACGTAATATCCGCCAGGTACTGACGCCGACGCGTCGCCGGATCCTGACCAGACACGACGCAACCGGTCTCCATGCCGAGGAAGCGGAAGATGCGTCCCATCAACTCGGACTGGTAGCTGGCGAGGTAGTCGTTCACCGTGACGATGTGGACACCCTTGCCCGTGATCGCGTTGAGATAGGCGGGAAGCGTCGCAACGAGCGTCTTACCTTCACCGGTCTTCATCTCGGCGATGTTGCCGCCGTGAAGCGCAGCTCCACCCATGATCTGGACGTCGAAGTGACGCATGCCGAGCGTGCGCTTCGACGCCTCGCGCACTGCGGCAAACGCCTCCGGCATCAAGAGATCGAGGCTCTCGCCGTTTTCATAGCGCTCGCGGAAGTCGGCAGTCAGCCCGCGCAGTTCGTCATCGGTGAAGTCTTGGTATGCCTCTTCGAGGGCATTCGTAAGGGTGACAACCCTCTGCAGGCGCCGCATATGGCGCCCCTCACCCATGCGAATAAGTCGTTCGATGACTGCCACGATGCTTGTCCCGCCTTCCTGCGTGGGGCCGCCCACCATCCTAGGCGGTTCGTGGTGGCGCACGGATTCGTCTCGCTGTCGGCGCAACGCAAAGGCCGCCGTGGAATTTCCACGGCGGCCCATGCTCCTGCGTGATGTCTACGCGGTCTCGCGCTCTTGCTCACTCTCGGTTTGCTCAAGGTGAATGACGCCGTAGGTCCAGCCGCGGCGGCGGTAGACCGCGCTCGGCATCCCGGTCTCCTCGTCAACAAACAAGTAGAAGTCGTGGCCAACGAGTTCCATCTGGTCGATCGCGTCGGACACCGCCATCGGTGCTGCCTTGTGCGTCTTCGACCGGATGACAATCGGCGTGCCGTCGAGAGGGATCTCCCGCACCGCGGAGTCAGGGGCGCCCTCCCACGGGACAACCGACTCAGCGGTGTCCTCCGTGACCGCCTCGACCGGCGGTTCGGCGAGGGGTACGTCGACGTCAGCCTTCGCGACCGCGTGCAAGCCCGGCTTGCCCTTGTGTCGCTTTGCCCTGCGTTCGTGCAACTTCCTCAGTTGGTCGGCAATGCGCGTTGCGGCAAGTTCAAGGGCCGCCATGCGGTCATCGGCCGACGCCTCGGCACGGACCACATTGCGGCCGTACATGGTGATTTCCACCCGTTCGGCTTCCGAAACAATCTTGCGGTTGCGCTCATGGACCACGTGCACTTCAGCCCGCGTGGCGCGCGGCGCCAGTGCAGCGAGCTTTTCGAGTTTGGCAATGATCCGCTCACGCATCTCATCGCTCACTCGGGTGTGACGTCCGACAATCACAATGTCCATGGCACTTGCTCCTTCGAGTGTGGACGTGCCCCAAAATGGCACGTCAGGGTGGTGGTTCACCGCGCCTTATCGCGCTGTTTGCCTCACCCCCTCTACGCTCAGAAGGTGCGACCCGTGCGGTCGTTTCTTTACGCTACCGTGACTTTCTTGGGCGTGCCAGCCGCTGGCGCACTTGCCAAGCACAGCCCCGCATAGACCGTGATGAATCTCACCTCGAGGGCTGCTGCGGACGCCGCCATCGTCGCACCAGTTGTCAGGACGTCGTCAACCAGGACGACGCCTTGCATCCCTCGTAAATGCCGCAATTGCGCTGTTTCGGGGGCATTGAGCGAAGCGGCGTTGTGCCGGCGCCCCCGCACGCTCGCTCCTCGCTGCTCTCCCGCGCCGATGCGCAGCACCGGCGTATCACGCGCTGACACTCCTGCTTCTCTAAACCCCCTCGCAACGGCCTTTGCCAGAAGAACTGGCAGATCGACTCCGCGAGCGCGCACAGATCGCCGGCGCGACGGCACTGGCACCACGGCAAGGTCGCCCGAGCGCGGGAAGTTGGGCGCCACATGGCGGGCCGCCCGTGAGATGGCGGCACTCATGAAGTCGTCGAGGTCGCGGCGACCACCGTCTTTCCACGCGGCGATCATCCGATGCGCAGATCCCTCGAGCTCAGCAATGGCCCACACGGGCATCGACGCGGTCCCGTCCACCACGAGCCGCCCAGCCCCAGACTCCGACCGCAGCGGCTCATCCCACCAGGGGGCGGCGCACTCATCGCACCATCGCGTGTCGCGAGCCCCACAACCAGGGCACCACACGGGGACGCACAACTGGGCAAGGTCGCGCGCCGCTTGCCGCATGAACGGGGGTATCGGACGCACGAAGACAAGTCTTGGTGCCGACACGGGCACTCCACGTGGCCGTGACGCGCAAGCTGGGGATGGACAGCGAGCATCGAGATACCGGAACAGTGATCAGTGACTTTCCGCTACCCCGCGTACGCGACGTCGCTGACGCCCACCACCTGCACCGTCCAACTGTTGCCCGCACGGGCAACCAAGGAGCCCTCTGCATCGATCGCCAGCAGAGTGCGCACGCCGTTGCGCGCGGTGATCCGTCGCGCCTCGGGAAGCACCGCCTCCATGCGGGTCCAGCCACCGACCTCCGACTCCTCAAGGTTGCCGGTCTCCTCGAACAGCGTGACGACGCCGGTCGCATCCGACCACGTGAGGTCGAGAGCCGGTTCGAGCGACGGCACCATTGCGAGCGGTTGACCAATGCTGAGGGGCGCGCCTGACGGCTCCCGGGTGATCGCAGCAATGTCGAGAGATTGCACGGTGCCCGTTGCCCTACTCAGCACCGCGAGACGCGTGCCATCACGCGACACTGCAATCGCCTGGACGGATCGCCCGGCAAGCCACGGCGCGTCGAGTACCACCTGATCGCCGCCCGGAAGCGCGGCAACGATGGTGCCTGCCGAGGTGCGCTCGGTGCTCCACACCCACCCATGTCGATCAAACGACGGAGCGATGAGATCGTCCCCCTCAAGAGCGATCTCGAGTTCGAGAACTGGCGCATTGACGACTGGCTCAGCGCTCGGGTCGTACGCCTCAAGGACCGGCGCTTGCGCCAGTACCGTCGAAATCGCGACGTCACCGCCTACGACAACAGCGGCAGTCGTCGAGTCGTACGCGAGCGCGATGCCCCACGCGTCCTCGGGGAGCACTCCAGCTTCCGGCGCTGTGACGAGCACATCCGTGCCATCGAACACACCGAGGCGGTTGCCGGCGATCACGACGGCGGTCTCGGGCGGCAGGTCGGCGTGGCTGAGCGGCGAGATCGATTCGCCGACGAGCGGCACCCCGCCCACCGTGACGGTGACAGCCTGCACGGGGATGAGTTGGCGAAGGGTGAGGTCGAGCTGGGTTTGCGCCAATGCTCGCTGTTCACTCGTCCCGCTCGAGCCCGTCGCAAGCGCAACGAACGCCGTGCCCTCATCGACAATGACGGCATCGATGTCGAGCGCAGCTCCCGGCGGAAACCCGGTGGAAACAGCGTCGGCGAGCCACGGTGAGGGGCCAGCCACAAGTTCTCGCGTCACGGCCGTCGCAACCTGATCGTTGTTCGCAAACCACCGCACTTCGGGGATCGCAACTTTCGCGTCGGCCGAGGCGAAGTACAACTTGAGCGGTCGGAAGAAGCGCCCAAAGTCTGCCGCGGACATGACGATGCCGTCATCGAGCACCGAGATTCGGTTCTGGCCAAACTCGTCTTGAGTGACGGTGAAAGAGACATCTGCTTGAACGTCGGACGAGGCCTCGACCATCACGCCATCGGCGTCGACGACCGCGGCAACGGGAACCCGATACGTGTACGTGCCCGTCGGCTCGTCATAGATCTGCTCAACCTGCCGGGAATCGAAAACTGTCACGTGAGCAAGCGGATCCCACGCCACCGCTGCGTCGTCCGTGAGGAACTCGCGCGCCACGTCAAAACCGGACACCGAGCCGCCGGACGACGCAGAAAGGAAGCCTTGAACGATCGCCCGCGGCGAGGCGTCGGGCGCGGGGCCCTGCAATAGCGGCGCGAACGGCTGTTGCTGCGCCACCTCAGTGTCGCCCTCTCGCACAGGGCCGCTCGTGGGAACGCCGGCGCACGCGACGAGCAAAGTGCACGCGAGCGCGGTGACGATCATTCGTTTCACAGTCCCACCGCCTCTGCTGCAAGCGGTACGCGCTCACCCAGGGCCTCAAAGCTCTCGGCCGTCGTCTCAAGCGGTAGTGGCGGGCGCACCCCAAGGCCGCGCGATCCTCGCGGCAGCATGAGCCGAAAAGCTGCTCCGTCGCCTGGTTTGCCCCATGCCTCGAGCGCACCGTCGTGAAGCATCGCGTCTTCTCGGGCAATCGACAGGCCGAGACCCGTGCCACCCATCGTGCGGGCCCGTGCAGGGTCAGCGCGCCAGAAACGGTCAAAGACGCGCTGGACCTGCGTCGACGCGAGGCCGACGCCGTAGTCGCGTACCAACACGGCAACGGTTCGCTGCGTTGATGCCACAGCGACGTCGACCGGCTTTCCCTGGGCGTGCTCGATCGCGTTCGATACGAGGTTTCGAATAATGCGGCCGACGCGGGGAGCGTCCATTGACGCGGTATGGCGACCATCCTGAACCCACAATCGCAGTTCGACGCCTTGTTCGGCCGCTGCCGGGTAGAGGCCTTCGATCTGGTCGCGAGCAATGTCTGCAATGTCATGCTCTTCGAAATCGAGCTGCGCGGCACCGGCATCGATGCGCGAGATTTCGAGCAGGTCGGCGAGCAACGCCTCGAAGCGATCAAGCTGAGTCGCGAGCAACTCCGCCGAGCGAGCCACAGCAGGCTCGAACTCGCCACGCGCGTCATGGAGGACGTCGGCCGCCATCCGGATCGTGGTGAGCGGCGTGCGCAACTCGTGGGACACGTCCGACACGAAACGTCGTTGAAGGCGCGACAGATCCTCCATCCGATTGATCTGGCGCTGGAGTGACGCCGCCATGTCATTGAAGGTGGTGGCGAGCGTCGCCATCTCGTCATGGCCCTTCACCTTCATGCGTTCGGTGAGATGACCGTCGGCAAGGCGCGCCGCAACACGCGCAGCCGCGCGCACAGGCCGTACCGCCTGCAGCGTCACCGTCCATGTCATGAAGAGCACAAGGCCAACGAGCACACCCGCACCGAGCGCGAGAACGCGCTGAATGAGTGCGAGAGTCTCTTGCTCGTCCGCAAGCGAGTACACGAAGTACAACTCGTAAGCACCCGCCGATCGCAAGTTGATCGGGGCGCCCACCACCACCGCGGGTTCCGAGGAACCGGGCATCGTCGCGTACTGCCAGTACTGCCCTCCGTCCGGTTCAATCGCCTGACGCAAGGAAGGTGAAATGGCGGTGACGAGGCGCTGTTCCGTGACAGGTGGGGTGAGCACAACGTCGGAATCGTTGCTGGGCGACCGGAGCCACACGATGCTGCGCCCCTCGCCGCCAAGCCGGCTTTGCGCCTCGAACTGGTCATAGACCAAGTCCTGGAGGTCGCCGGGAGTCTCCGCGGTTGATGCGTCGATCGCTTGCTGAGTGCCGTCGACATCGCGAGCAGACTCGGCCAAGACTCGCTCAATGCGCTTCTCAACAAGGCCGTCGCGAATCTCCGTGGTGACGTAAGCGCCGAGCAACGCCACCGCGGCCAGGCCCACCACCAACGTCGACGTAATGACGCGCAAGAGCATTGAGTGCGTCCAGCGCCGGTACAGCCTCCTCAGCGGCGCGAGCAGCATCGCCCCGATGGAGCCCGCACGGTTCATCACTGTGAGTGGCCGCCCGCCTTGTAGCCCACGCCGCGCACGGTGAGCACAATCTCAGGGTTCTCGGGATCCCGCTCGATCTTCGCGCGGAGGCGCTGAATGTGGACGTTGACAAGGCGAGTGTCAGCGGCGTGACGGTACCCCCACACATCCTCAAGGAGAACTTCGCGGGTGAACACCTTGCCGGGATGGCGCGCAAGCGTCACCAACACGTCGAACTCCAACGGCGTGAGTTGGATGACTTCGCCGTCGCGAGAGACGCGGTGGCCAGTCACGTCAATTTCGAGGTCGCCGATGCGCACCACCGACGGCGCAGCCGAATCATTGCGACGCAGTCGCGCGCGGACGCGGGCAATCAGCTCACGCGGTTTGAACGGCTTCGGCACGTAGTCGTCGGCGCCCGATTCGAGGCCAAGCACTACATCAACCGTGTCCGACTTCGCGGTCAACATGATGATCGGCACGCCCGATTCGGCGCGGATCTCGCGGCAAATGTCGATGCCGCTCTTGCCGGGCAACATGAGGTCCAACAGGATCACATCAGGTTGTTCGGCACGGAACACGTCAAGGGCACGATCTCCGTGGTCGCAGAACACCGGGTCAAAGCCGTCTGCGCGCAGAACGATGCCCGTCATCTCGGCCACGGCTGGATCGTCGTCGACCACCAGGATTTTGGCTGCCATAGCGACATGATGCCACGCCCGATGTTTCCGGCTCTTGTCCCGAGTCAAACAGGCACGCCCCTGCTGGCGGTGCGGGACCTGTGCGAGGTACGTCGCCCATGGCAGGATAGGCGCGTCAACCGAGGAGGGTTTGTGACGGAACACCAACGTCCTGGTGGAGAGTGGGCTGCCCCAGACGCGTCCACCGTGCCGTCACCGAGCCCGTGGAGCGCGCCCGACGCTGCGTCAGTTCCCCCGCCTGCGCCGCCCACCACGCCCATCCCGCCTGTGCCTCCGCCGCTGCAGGCAAGTGCCGGATGGGGTCCGCCACCCGCGCCCACCGACTACTTGCCTCCTCAGCCGATTGCGCCAGCGGCACCGGCCGAGGGCCTCACCTTCCGATCGTGGCAACCCGGCATCGTCGCGCTACGGCCGCTCCCCTTCGGAGATTTCCTCACCGTGCCTTTCCGCGCGATGCGTTTTAGCCGAGCCGCAGTCGTCGGCGCGCCCGTGCTGATGTTTCTTGCGAGCGCACTCATCACCGTCGCCGCGGTCTGGTTGGCGGCGACCGATAACGGCGTGAGTGACTTCTTCACCGCCTCGACCAATGTCGCCTTTGAGCCGCGCCCGGAGACCATTGGTGCATTTGTCATCGCCGGCATCGTCTGGATCCTGTCTGACACCCTCTCGGCCGCGGTGGTTGTGCCTGCCGTGGCGCAAGCGGCACTCGGCAACCGCATGTCACTTGGTGAAGCGATGCGAACGGCTCTCGAGCGCATCTGGGCGCTGCTCGGCCTTGGCTTGCTGACGATCCTCGCGAGCGCGGTGCTCTTCGGCGTCGTGTTCGCGCCCGTCTTACTCAGCGCCGCCGCCGATGCCGACATGGGCGGCGCCGTCGCGCTCACTGTGATCCTCGCGATCGTGTT
Source organism: Actinomycetes bacterium (assembly GCA_023442845.1). Taxonomy (GTDB): domain Bacteria; phylum Actinomycetota; class Actinomycetes; order Actinomycetales; family Demequinaceae; genus Demequina. The sequence continues at coordinate 28,478 of JAEZXC010000094.1, forward strand.
GATCGCGCCGGGGATGGTCATCATGTCGGTGTACTTGCCGGTGGCCCGTGCTGCCGTCATGCTCGAGAAGGTCGGCCCCGTCACCGCCGTTCGCCGCGCGATTCGCCTTGTTCCCGGACGATTCTGGTGGACTGTGCTCATCCTTCTCGTCATCGGCATGATCAATGGTGCGATCCAGCAGGTGTTCTCGTTTGGCACCCAAATGGTGGCCGTGGTGGTCTCGGCCATGGCGCCCGGGTCTGGAGTCGCGTTCTTTGCGTCATTCGCGGTCGCACTTGTCATTCAGTTGCTTGCGAGCGCGGTAGTTCAGTACTCGTTTGTGGGTTCTGCGACTGCATTGGTGTATCTCGACATGCGCTTCCGTAAGGAGGGCCTCGCTTTCGACATGGCGCGCGCAGCCGAGGCGCGCTTCAACCGCACCGCTTCGACGGGTGGCTGATGTGGCAGCACTCGCATATGAGGCGCCGATCGATCCGGACGCCGACACCGCGCGCCGGTGGCTTGAAGAGGAACTTGCCAAGGACATCTACCGTGACAATCACAGCGACTGGCTGCAAAGGGTTTTTGACTGGATCAGCAAACAATTTAACCGTCTTGATCGCTCAACGGAGGAACTCACCGTCGGCAGCATCCCGGGTTCGATTATCGCGGGCGTACTCTTCGCGATCTTGATCGCTGTGTTGCTGTACCTCGTCCTGGGTCCGCTACGGCGGTCGCGACGCACGTCAGCGTCGGCCACAGTCTTTGACGATGACGATCGTTCCGCATCGGCCATGCAGACCTCGGCAGAAGAGGCAGCCGCACGCGGCGACTGGGATCTTGCAGTGCTTGAGCGTTTCCGCAGCATGGTGCGAAGAGCGGAGAACCGCGGCATCGTCGCGGTGGTGCCTGGAATGACCGCCTACGAATTCGTCAAGGCAGCTGCCGTGCCAATGAGCCACCTCGCGACCGACCTCCTGTGGTCTGGCGACCTGTTTGACGGTATTCGCTACGGTCACGCGTCCGGCTCACGCGAAGCGTACGAGCGAGTCGGCAGGCTCGCGGAGTCGCTTACTCACGTGGGCCTTGGGGTGCGCTCATGACGACGGTGACGCATGCGGGAGCGGATTTCTACCGCGCAGAGAAGGGTCCTGGCGCGACGGCCCGCATCAAGGGCGCCCGCTGGGTGCTTCTCGCCCTCGGCTTGCTCGTCGGCATCATCGTCATTGGCGTCGTGACGCGCACCCACACTGACTCGATTCCCATGTCAATTCACAATCCCGGACCTCTTGGCACCCGGGCTCTCGCCCAGGTGGCGGAGGCCCAGGGCGTTGACGTGCGCCAGATCGACCAGCTGGTCAACGCGCGCATCACCGACCCCGACTCCACAACACTCGTCATCGGCAGCTCCACGTATATGCAGGGCTACCAGGCACAATCAGTTTTCTCTTACCCGGGTCCGGTCGTTGTCCTGGGTGACGGCTCAGCGGTGGCACGCGCGGCCGCGCGGTACATCTATCTCGGCTCAACCGACGCACGCGTCATCGCATCCGTGTGTACAAACCCCGACGCCACCGCTGCAGGAACCATCACCACCAGTGGGCCCGTGTGGGTCTCGGCACCCGACTCGTCCGAGCAGTGCTTCCCCGCGGGAGAAGGCGCTGTCATGGTCGTGATCGAGAGGGACGGCCAAGGCGACGTGACACTCATTGCCGATCCCGAGCTCGCGACAAATGCCGCGATCACCCAAGAAGGCAACGCGGCGTTGATGCTGCGCGTGATCGGCGGACTCGACAACGTCGTGTGGTACACGGGCTCGCTTTATGACACGACGGTCCTCACATGGACGGGGAGCGGCGCGGACACGCCGAAGGAGTTCGACGACGTCCAGCCGTCGACAGACTTCCTGCCACCCGGCACGGGCAATGCCTTGTACGCGCTTGGTCTCGCTCTCGTCGTCGTCGCCTGGTGGCGTGCCCGACGCTTCGGCGCCATCATTCACGAGCCGCTGCCCGTCGTTGTGCGCGCCGCCGAGACGACACGGGGCCGGGCACGGATGTATCGCGCGGCGAGGGCGTCGGGACGTGCGGCGGCGTCATTGCGCGCTGCCGCCGCACTACGGATGGGGCAACGAGTTGGCGTGCCCCGCTCTGCCGACCATCAGACGCTCATCGCCGCTGTCGCGAATGCCACTGGGTGGACGAGCGCACAAGTTGCAGAAACGCTTTTCGGGCCGCCACCGCGGACGGAAGCAGAGATGATGACGCTGTTGTCGAAGATCGACACCCTAGAGAACGAGGTACACGGATCGTGACGAACGCTGACGAATTCGCTCCGCCGCCCCCCACCACGACGCCCGTCGATGCGCCGCCACCGCCATCGCCGGCTCGCGACGCACTGGCGGCGCTGCGCGCCGAGATCGACAAGGCTGTTGTTGGTCAAGACCGCGCCGTCACGGGCCTCGTTATTGCCTTGCTCTGTAAGGGTCACGTTCTCCTTGAGGGTGTGCCCGGCGTAGCAAAAACCCTTCTCGTGCGTACCCTCGCCCAGGCGCTCGGCGTCAACTCGAAGCGCGTGCAGTTCACACCCGACCTCATGCCGGGTGATGTCACTGGCTCGCTCGTCTACGACGCACGCACGGCCGCGTTCTCCTTCCGGCCGGGCCCGGTCTTCACCAACCTCCTCTTGGCGGATGAAATCAACCGCACTCCCCCAAAGACGCAGTCGTCTTTGCTCGAGGCAATGGAAGAGCGACAGGTGACGGTAGATGGCGACTCTCTCGCACTGCCCGATCCCTTCCTCGTCATCGCGACGCAAAACCCCGTCGAATACGAGGGCACTTACCCGCTACCCGAGGCACAACTCGACCGCTTCATGCTCAAGTTGCCGATTGGGCTGCCCGAGCGCGAGGACGAGAAGCACGTGCTTCGTCGCCATGCTGACGGCTTCAACCCGCGCGACCTCGCGGCGGCGGGAGTCACCCAGGTCGCCACGCCCGCCGACATTGAGATGGGTCGCGCAGAAGTCGCGAAGGTCGAGGTGTCGAACGACGTCGTCGGCTACGTTGTCGACCTCGTGCGGGCAACGCGCGCGATGCCGTCGGTCGCGCTCGGTGTGTCGCCTCGTGGCGCCACCGCCCTGCTGGCCGGTGCGCGCGCGTGGGCGTGGATGCGTGGCCGTACGTTTGTGTCGCCCGACGACGTCAAGTCGCTCGCCTCGTGGACGATGGTGCACCGCATGCAACTTCGCCCCGAAGCAGAGCTTGAGGGCGTCACGCGGGACTCAGTGCTCCAGTCCGTATTGGCCGCCGTTCCAGTACCGCGCTAACGATGTACATCACCGGGTGGACGGCGCTCCTCGCGCTTCTTGCTGCAGTGCCCGCGTTCCTCATGCAAGACCGTGCGATCGCATGGTGGTGGGTGATGGGCGTGGTCGCTCTTGCCTGCCTCGACGCTGCGCTGGCGCCACCCACCCGATCCGTGTCAGTGCGACGCTCTGTACCCGGCGCGGTTCGGCTCACCGAAGACACCGCATCGACCGTCGAACTGGTGAATGAGGCGTCGCGTCCCGTACGCGGAGCCATTCGCGATGCGTGGCCGCCGTCCGCTGGCGCCCGCGAGAATCGCCATCGCTTCACCTTGTCCGCACAGGAACGTCGCGCGTTTGTCACGCCGTTACGTCCGGTCCGACGCGGTGAACGGCGGGCGGCTGCCGTGACGATCCGGAGCGAGGGCCCATTGCGACTGGGCGGGCGCCAGCGATCGTTGCCCGCCCCCGCGACCCTGCGCGTGTTGCCCGAGTTCGCCTCTCGTAAGCATTTGCCTGCTCGACTGTCCCGGTTGCGCGAGCTCGACGGACTCAGCCCCATCATGATGCGCGGAGCCGGGACCGAATTCGATTCGCTCCGCGAGTACGTCATTGGTGACGACGTCCGCACCATCGACTGGCGCGCTACCGGCCGGCGTGCTGAGGTAATGATCCGCACGTTCCGCCCTGAGCGCGACCGCCGCGTCTTCATCGTCCTCGAGACGGGACGTCTTTCTGCCGCGCGCGTTGGCGACGCACCTCGCATCGACGCGTCAATCGAGGCAGCCTTGCTCCTGAGCGCTCTTGCCTCGCGAGCCGGAGACCGCGTGCAGGTGACCGCCTTTGACCGCAAGGAGCGCGCTCGCGCTCAGGGACCCACTGAAGCCGCGCTGATGCCCGTGCTTGCCTCCGCGCTCGCGCCCATCGAGCCAAGCCTCGTCGAACCCGACTGGCCCGCGCTCGTCCGGCTCGTCAATGACAGGTTGTCGCAACGCGCACTCGTCGTCCTCCTCACCACGGTTGACTCTTCGCTCATCGACTCGGGCGCACTCCAGGCGATTGGCACTCTGCAAGCCCACCACCAAGTCGTTGTCGGATCGGTTGACGATCCCGAAGAGCACGCGATGGTGCGCGCACGCGGTAACGCAGAGGCGATCTACGCGGCTGCTGCCGCAGCACGCGCCTCACTCGAGAAGGACGCCGTCACCGCGACGATCCGCAAACTCGGAGCCGAGGTGGTGACAGCCGCACCCGGCATGCTCCCTCCCCGTTTGGCCGATACCTACCTCGCCCTCAAGGCGGCGGGGCGGCTCTAGTCAGCCGACGATCACCACGGCAGCGTGGTTAGGCGGCGTAGGGCGCCAGTTCCGTACGGAACTCGCCGTCGACGTCGCCGGTGTCCCCACGCCCCCTCGCCACGCGTCCGCCCACAAAGATGTACGTCCAAAACGTGGCGCAGGCAACTACTCCGAGCGCGACCTTAAGCCACCACGGCATGTCCGACGGAGTGACGTAGCCCTCGATGATCCCCGAAACGAACAGCGCGATCGCGAGGCCAAGCGCCACAAGGAGGAGAGTACGGAAGGTCTCGGTCAGCGCGACCATGCGGGGGCGCGGCCCAGGCACGAGCAGCGTCCAACACATGCGGAGGCCGGCCCCCGCCGCGACGAATACGGCGCTCAGTTCAAGCAGACCGTGGGGCGCGATCAACTGAAAGAAGATGTCGAGAGCGTCGTGCTCCGCCATGATCGCTCCGTTGACACCAAGCTGGAGCACTGTGTTGTACAGGAGGATGAGCGGAAAGATCCCGGTGATTCCCAGCACAATGCACAACGTCGCCAGCCATGCGTTGTTCGTCCACACCTGCGCCGCGAAACTCGTGCTGTCGTACTGCTCGTAGTAGCTCGCGAACTCAACCTCCGCGATTTGGCGTCGGGTGTCGGCATCTCCAATCAATGCGAGAGCATCGGGGTTGTGGAGCGTGTAATAGCCAGCAATCCACGCGAGCACCACGACAGCAAGGGACGTGACGAGGCCCCACCACCGCACGCGGTACATCGCGGCAGGCAAAGCGCGCGTGAAGAGTCCTGTGATGTCAGCCGTGCGCACATGCGACGAACCCGTCAGCCAAATGCGAGAAGAACTGAGCAGCATCGACAAACGAGTGATAAGAGCGGGCTCCGGAGCAGCCGAGCGGACTGCCGACAAGTCTGCCGCCGTCGACCGATACAGACGCGTCAGTTCGTCCGCCTCCGCACCGGTGCGCCGGCGCTTGCGACTCAGCTCACGCAGGCGAGTCCAGCGCTCTTCCCGCAAGGCGGAGTACGCGTCGATATCCACGCCGCTACCATGCCACACAAGGAGGGCTCATGAGCGCCAATGAAGAGATTGTTCTCGGTGAGGGCGTCGCCATCGATGCGGGAGCCGCGTCGGTGGTGATGCGCGCGGGGTCGGGAGCGATCGACGCACTCGTGCTCGGCGTGAGTTTCATCTTCGTCATTCGGATCGCGGAGCCCGTGCTGCGGGTCGCCAATGGCGGCTTGTACGCCGCCCTCAACATCGCGCTTGTCGTCGTGTGGTTCGTTGTCGTACCCGCGCTCATTGAACTCCTCACGCGCGGCCTCTCTGTGGGCCGTCTCGCCGTCGGCCTGCGTATCGTCCGCGACGACGGCGGACCCGTGTCGGCGCGTTACGCCTTTGGTCGTGCACTCGTCGGCTTCTTTGAAATCTATGCGACCGCTGGAATGGTCGCGGTCGCGATGTCCTTCCTCAGCGAGAGAGGCAAGCGTCTCGGCGACATGCTCGTGGGCACGTACTCCATGCGGACGCGCGGGGGACGCAAGGCCCTGCCGCCCGTCGTCATGCCCTTCGGCCTCGCGGATTGGGCCCAAAACGCCGACGTACGCCGCCTGCCGGATGGCCTCGCACTGACGGCACGTCTCTTTCTCGCTCGCGCGAACGAAATGACGCCCGACGCGCGACGCCGCTTTGGCACTGACATCGCGGCCCAGATGGCGCCACTCGTCGCTCCGCCGCCGCCTGCGGGCACCCACCCCGAGTCATTCATTGCAGCCGTGCTTGCCACACGCCGCGAACGAGAGTATGCAGCCGGGTGGCGAGCGGATCGGGTCAACGCGGCCGACGCTGAAAGGCTCGCCCGCCTGCCTTACGGCATTCCAGACGCCGCCAACTAGCGCTGGCTTTAGTAGCGGTAGTGGTCGGGCTTGTATGGCCCCTCAGCGGCGATGCCGATGTAGTCCGCTTGCTCGGTCGTCAACTCGGTGAGGCGCACGCCAAGTGCGCCGAGATGAAGGCGGGCAACCAACTCGTCGAGCACCTTGGGTAAGCGATACACACCGAGCGGGTAGTCAGCCGTCTTCGTCCACAACTCAATCTGTGCGAGCACCTGATTGGTGAATGAGGTGCTCATCACGAAAGACGGGTGACCCGTCGCATTACCGAGGTTCATGAGGCGACCCTCGCTCAGGACGATGACGGAGTGGCCATCGGGGAACGTCCACTCGTCAACCTGCGGTTTTACCGGTTCACGTTTCGCTCCGGACCGGGCCAGCCCCGCCATATCGATCTCATTGTCAAAATGGCCCACATTGGCGACGATCGCCTTGTCCTTCATTTCGGCCATGTGCTCGATGCGGATGATGTCTTTGTTTCCCGTGGTGGTGACAAAGAAATCGGCGCGGTCCACGTAGTCCTCGACGCGCGCCACTTCGTAGCCGTCCATCGCGGCTTGGAGTGCACAAATCGGGTCCACCTCAGACACAACAACGCGGGCACCCTGACCTCGCAGCGCCTCCGCTGCGCCCTTACCAACGTCGCCATAGCCGCACACAAACGCGACCTTGCCGCCAATCAATACATCGGTGGCACGGTTGAGGCCATCGGGCAGCGAGTGACGGATGCCGTAACGGTTGTCGAACTTTGACTTTGTCACCGAGTCATTGACATTGATTGCGGGGAACAGGAGCTCGCCTCGCGCATGGGCCTGGTCAAGGCGATGGACGCCCGTCGTCGTTTCTTCTGACACGCCGAGAATGCCTGCGGCCATGCGGGTGAAGCGCGTCGGGTCGGTTGCGAGCGATCGTCGCAGCACGACGCGCATCGCCTCAACCTCGGCGTTGTACGCGGGGTCTTCCTCTTCAAGTGGCGCGGGCACCGCGCCGACCTTCTCCGCCTTGACACCTTCATGGACAAGAAGGGTGGCGTCACCACCGTCGTCAAGGATCATCGTGGGTCCGTCGTGACCCGCCCACGTGAGAATCCGGTCGGTGTAGTCCCAGTACTCCGTCAACGTCTCGCCCTTCACGGCAAAGACAGGCACCCCGTTGGGCGCCGAGTACGTACCCGGGCCAACGACGATCGCGGCGGCCGCTTCGTCTTGCGTCGAGAAGATGTTGCACGATGCCCACCGCACCTCGGCACCCAACGCTGTCAGCGTCTCAATAAGGACGGCAGTCTGGACGGTCATGTGAAGTGAGCCGGCGATGCGAGCGCCGCGAAGCGGCTGCGAGTCGCCGTACTCCGCCCGTAGCGCCATAAGGCCTGGCATCTCGACCTCAGCGAGGCGGATCTGAATGCGGCCGGCGGCGGCGAGCGCGAGATCAGCGACGACGTAGTCGATACCGTGAACGTCGGTGGTCATGTCGAGCTCCGTTCTGCGGTGGAGTGGCGCACATCGGGCTCCAGATAAATAAGCCGCGCCTCGGGCACAGCGGTGCGAATCGCGGTCTCGGCGTTATTGATCGTCGTGGCAAGCTCCGCGAGCGTCTGAACACCGGGAGCCGCCACCTTGGCCGTCACGAGAATGTCGTCGGGGCCGAGGTGAAGCGTACGAAGGTGAATGACGTCACCCAAGCCCACCGAAGCCAACGCCGCGTAGATCGCCTCGATGTCCTCGGGGTTGGCGGCCTCACCCACGAGCATCGACTTTGTCTCCTTGCCGAGAATGAATGCGATCGAGCACAGGAGGATGCCGATCATGGCGGCACCGATGGCGTCCCAGCGGCCATCGCCAGTGGCGAGCGTCATACTGACGCCAAAGAGCGCAAAGACGAGACCGAGCAGAGCTCCCAAGTCCTCGAGGAGGATGACGGGAAGTTCCGGCGCCTTCGACCGCTGAACAAAGCGCCGCCAACTGTGGCCCTCGCGCACCTTGTTCGCCTCGACGATCGCCGTGCGGAATGACCATGTCTCCAGACCAATGGCGACGATGAGCACAACAACCGGCACCCAGTGCCACGACTCAATGGGATGGGGATCCGAGAACTTGTGCCATGCCTCGTATAAGGCAAAAAGACCACCGACCGTGAACAACACGATGGCCACCATAAAGGCGTAGTAGTACCGGTCACGCGCGTAACCAAAGGGGTGCTCTGGAGTTGCGTCGCGGCGGGCCCGTTTCACGCCGACAAGCAGCAACACCTGGTTGCCTGCGTCGGCCACGGAGTGAATCGCCTCGGCAAGCATTGAGGACGCGCCGGTGAGAATAAAGGCGATGAACTTCGTGATCGCGATGCCGGTGTTAGCGAGGAGCGCGGCAATCACCGCCTTGGTTCCATGCCCGGCTTCGTGGTGGGGCTGCTCATGGCCCGCATCCGTCTTGCTCATGCACCCTCCCGAATCACGGCGAGTGCCTCATCGCGGACTCGCTCCATCACTGCCTTGTCCTCCGCTTCGACATTGAGCCGAAGGAGCGGCTCCGTGTTGGAACCACGCACATTGAACCACCAGCGCTCTCCGTCAGCAGGCCAATGCGTGAAGGTGAGGCCATCGAGCTCGTCGACGTCAACGCCGTCCTTGGCGAAAGCCGCGCGCACACGACTGAGCGACTCGGCAACCGAGGTGACGGTCGAGTTGATTTCGCCCGAGGCTGGGTACGGGTCGTAGGTGCTGAGCAGGTGAGACAGCGACGACTCCTGCTCACCCAGAGCGGCGAGAACATGCATCGCTGCGACCATTCCGGAATCCGCGAAGAAGAAGTCACGAAAGTAGAAGTGAGCTGAATGCTCTCCACCAAATACAGCGTCGAGGGACGCCATCTGTGCCTTGATATTCGAGTGGCCCACCTTGGAGCGCACAACGTGTGCTCCGGCAGCGCCCAACTGCTCGGGCACTGCTCGCGACGAGATGAGGTTGTGAAGCACCGTTGGTTGCTTGCCTGCGGCAATCTCGCGCGCCGCCTCGCGCAGCCCAACGAGGCACGTGATCGCACTCGCCCGCACCACCTCGCCTCGCTCGTCGATCACAAAGCAGCGATCCGCGTCCCCATCAAAGGCAAGCCCGAGATCGGCACCGTGTTCCCGCACCGCTGCTTGCAGGTCGCGCAGATTCTTTTCCTCGAGCGGGTTCGCCTCGTGATGGGGGAACGTGCCGTCGAGTTCGAAGTACAACGGGATCACCGTCAGCGGCAATGCCGGAAGCCCAGCCGCGGTGCCGAGTACTGCGGGCACCGTGTGGCCCGCCATCGCATTCGCAGCGTCAACCACCACGGTGAGCGGTCGAATCTCCTCAAGGGGCACGAGCGAGCGCACAAAGGCCGCGTACTCCCCCAGCATGTCGCGCGTGCTCAAGGTGCCCGCAGCGTCGGCCTCGTCGAAGCCATCGACAACGTACCGAGCCGCGAGCTCACGCACCGCGCCCAAACCCGAGTCTTCGCCCACCGCGCGAGCGCGGGCACGGCACAACTTCATCCCGTTGTATTCCGCCGGATTGTGGCTCGCCGTCACCATGATGCCGGGGCAATCGAGCACGCCAGACGCGTGATAGAGCCCATCGGTTGAGCACAGCCCGATCGAGACGACATCCACCCCGCGGGCCAGCAAGCCCTCGGCCGCAGCCGCGACGAGGCCCGGCGAACTGTCTCGCATGTCATGACCGACGACCACCGTGGTCGCTCCCTCGGGCAGTACCACGGCGTCCGCAAAGGCGGCGCCGATCGCGCGAGCGAGGCGCGGGGTCACCTCGGAATCAACGAGACCGCGAATGTCATAGGACTTGATGATGGAGCTGAGGTCTGGGTACGTCACGGCGCAAGCCTAGCCATGCGCACGTGCGCATGAGGTCACGGTGATTCCGAGCCCACCACCCGCAGATGCCCGCGGCGCGGCTCGGACGCCAGCGGCGGTTCCGGCGCATATGCGGGATATGGCGCGGCCTCGATATTGGTCGGCCGGCCAGCCTCGCGTACGGCACGCGCGAGAGCGTCAAGGTCATCGTCAGACGGGCCCGCTTCTTCGTACTCCTGCTGGATGTGCACAACGTCCCATCCCCGCGGCGCCGTAAACGCTTGGGCGTGAGCGGCGCACAGGTCGTAACAGTGTGGCTCTGCATGCGTCGACAATTGGCCGACGACCACCGTCGAATCCGCGTACACATAGGTAAGCGTTGCCGCTGCGGGACGCGAACACGCCGTCTTGGTGCACTGCCGGGACACGATCACACAACGACCGTACCTGGCGAGTTTGCGCTTGCTGGGCCACCACGCCGAGCGGCCGACGCTAGGGTCGGCTTATGAGGAAAGACGTCCACGGTCGCGGCCTGAGGAGGCCCCTCTTGCCTCCGGCGCTTCCCGGTTATCGCACGCGTGCGGAGCGATTCGACGAACTTGTGGCCGACCTCTCGGAGCGTCTCGGTTCGCGGTGGTCCTCTCGATGGGGCACGCTCGAGTTTGGGGTTGAAGATGTCCCTGCGTCCGACCCATCGCCGTGGGAGCGCGGCGTGCCCCTCGGGCGCGTCTTTCCAGGAGAGTACGGCGCAGCAACACGGGTCGTGCTGTATCGACGTCCTATCGAGCAGCGAGCATCAGACGATGAGCTCGCCCTTCTTGTCCGCGACATCCTTGCCGAGCAGGTCGGACATCTCTTGGGCCTGCGCCCGGACGAGGTAGACCCGACGTACGGAACCGATGCGTGACGGCCTGCCAACTGCGCGTGTTCTCGCTTAGGGCACTGGCACATACGGCCGCGGCGCCACCGTGGCCTCCAGTGCGTTGTCGGAGGGCCGCATCGGCATGACAGAGGCGATAAATCCCGTGTCGCTCGCCATGACGACGCTCCACGCCACGTCGCCCTCGATCGTGACAACGGTTCCGGCGGGCGCGTCGAGTTCGATCCACTGGATCGTGCGCGCCCCCACCGAGCCGGTGGTGATGATGCGACCGTCGACATCCGCGACATTGACCGTTGTCGCGTACGGCGAGTAGGCGGCAATCCGTGCACCCTCGGCTGGCACAACAGCCACCTGCACGTCGGGGCTCATCGCCACAGCCGGCACCCAGGTCGCATCGGAGGCGACGTCGCCTTCCAAACCTTCATCTGCGAGACGCGTCATCACAGTGCGCGCCGCAGCGAATACGGGTGCGTCCGCCGTGATCTCAAGTGCTCCCAACGCCGATACAGGCACGGCGAGATCCGACACCACCCCGGGCTCCAACGTGATGCCCGTTCCCGTTGACCATGGTTCAACCCCGCGCTGAGAGACGAGCATCGCATCAACGCGCGCACCTTCGGGGGCCATCAAGCGCAGGGTGACCGTCGCGTCGTGACCATCGAGTCCCACTCCCGGAATGACGAGCCTCTCACCCGCCGCGCTCGGCCCGACCCACGAGGTCCCTGCGGGTTGGAAGCCGTCGAGTCGCGAGTCTTGCAGAGCCGCTGCGACCCCTGGACCCGTCGCGGCGACGTGCACAACAAGCGAGGACTGGGACGCCGCGATCGACTCGATAAGCCGGTCGGTTTGCGAACCAGCGGCAACCGGCACCACAAATGTGTTGTCAATTGCGCCGAGTGGTCCATACAACGTGACAGTGACCTCTGAGGGCGCCGTGGAGGGATTGGTCAGCACCAGTCGAGCGCTCGAGCCGAGAGCGGTCGATCCGCCAACGAGCCACTGCTCGGCAGCGGGCGCGGTGCACGTGAGCGCAGCCCATCCCGCGATGTCACCGTCAGCGATTCGCTCCACTTGCGCGCCGACGATTGCATCCATCGCGACGCCGTCACCGGTGACCCGCTGCGCGCCGGGCGAATAGGAATTGATCGTGCGGATCGTCGGCTCCGATGCCAGGTCTCCTCCCGACCCCACGTCACCAACGGGTACGGCCTGCGGGCCGGGGCATGCGACAACGGGCGCAGGCGGCTCGACTGAAAAAGTCTGAGGAGCCGCACTGTCAATGCCCGGGGTGCTCACGACCGCGAGCGCGGTACCGCCACCGGCAACAACGGCAAGTGCGACGACACGTCCAGCAATCACACGGCGTAGCGACGAGCTCATGGCGTCACCTCCCGCGAGCGACGCAATGGAATCGAACCGATGAGCGCCCAAGTCAGCGCAATCGCGCTCGCCCACCACCACCAGCGGTGAACGGGATCGCGATACACAAACGTCACCTTGCTCGCATCCGCCGGGACCTCAAAGACCGCTCGGCCCCATGTGTCGTCGGCCCGCACGAGCGCGGCGCCGTCTGCCGAGGCGGACCACCCAGCGGAATCTGGCACGGCGATCACGAGTTTGCCGCCGGATTGCGGCGGGCTGTGCGTCCCGCCGTCAGTGGCGCTGGCTGGCACGACAACGCGCTCGCCGTCCGCAGTCTCGATCCATGCCCGCGACACGCGGTCGCCCGCCAGTCGGTACGTTTGGCCACGCTCGGAGCCGCTCGCCAACGTCACGTGCGGGTTTTGGCTGAGGGCGCTTTGCGCACTCTCCGCTCCCGGCGCGAGGACGATGGTGCCGATGCCCCACTCACGCAACGCGCCGAGGTCGGCGGCGGGTGAGGTGCTCGCTGCGGCGACCGTCTGGGCGATGTCGGCGATGTCGGCGCTCTCACCACCGCCTGAAAGAGGCGCTCCATCCGGACCACGTTGCGCGCGGCCCAGCACGAGTGTCGCTCCATCGTGGGCGAGGACGTCATATGCGATTGAGCCGTCAGCGTTCTCGCTCAACACGAGGACGCGTTGGTGCTGAGTGCCTTCCTGATCAAGTGGCACTGCAAGAGGAAGCACGCCAGCGTCGGCAGTGGTGACGGTGCCGCGAGGCGCGTCAGGCAAGGCAAGGAGCACCACGACCGCCAACGTGGAACCCGCCGCAACGGTGGCCGCTCCCGCCGCTAAGGTGCGCGCCGTGGCAAATCGACGGCCTTCGGTCTTCATCACGACACCATGCGCCGACAGCGCCGCGACAAGCGCACCAAGTGCCACGACCGATGACCCGGTACCAGGCCAGCCAGAAATGGCGTCGCGGCCAGCCCCGTCACTCCATGCGGCCGTGGCATGTGCGGACCACGCCGCGATGGCGAGTCCAATGCCGATCAGCGCAACTCCCCACGCGGCCGGCCGCTGCGCGGGGCGCGATGCAAGCGCGGCAATTGCGCACAAGAACAACGCGACGGCGGCGACAGCGCCAAGCGGCCACGCATTGCCGAGATCGCTTGACCAGCGAGCAGGATCAGCAAAACCAAGAGCGGTACGCCACACATCGCCACGGAAGGTTTCGCCCGGACCAGGTTCGCGGGCGAGAACCGACAGCGCAATACCTGGGTGCGCGGCGTGACGCAGGCCGGCAACGAGTCCGGGAAGCCCGACGACGAGCGGAACAGCGGCCAGTGACATCAGTCGCCAGCGGTGGCGCCCCGCGCGCAAGGCGAGCGCAATGACAACGCCGAGAGTGGGCACGAGAAGCACCGGTTGGGCCACGGTCGCGGCGGTGAGGGCGAGGGAACCAGCGAGCGCGGCAGACGGTGACGGGCCTGGCGCGGGCCGCTCTTCGCGTCCGCCGATGAGTTCACCGCGACGCCATCCCGCCGCACGCGCGATCGCGACAACCGCACAGCCGAGCATGATGTGCGCAATAACAGGGCCAATGCGCGCATCGAGCACTGCGCCTATGAATGGTGGCCAGAGGCCCCATACGACCGCGGCAGCAAGGCGCACCCAGGGGGCGCGTGTCGCGTGGCCCGCTGCCCACCAACCAATCAGCATGGCCATCAGCGGTGCCGCCGCAAGCAAGGCGGCGATGCCGAGACGGGTACCGCCCGGCGCAATGGCAGCCGGAAGCATGAGGCCCGCGTAGGCGCCATCGATCGCGGGAACCCCAAAGCCGATCTCGTTCCACCCGCTCCACGCCGCTTTCCACACATCGCCGAGCGCGATATCGGTGACGCCAGTGCCGGGTGAAACAAGCATCCTGCCCGACAGCACCTCGCTCATCCATCGCGACGCGAGCACTGCGGATGCGGCGAGGCCGATGAGGGCGGTGACAAGCAACGACAAGCGGTGGCGAGCACGCGCCCGTTCAATTTCGGCGCGCACCATCTCGCTCGGAATGCGCTCGGCTCGCGCACGCTCGATTGTGCCGAGCTCGCGCTGACGTACGGCATCAAGCACCTGCATTGGCTTCGCGAACAGACGCGCTTCGATCCGGCCGGTGGCTCCGACGCGGCGGTGGGCACGCGCCGACGCCCCGATCGCCGGAACACGGGCGATGAGCGCGGGCACCACCCGCAGTTCCGCGAGCGCAGTCCGGGGTGAGTTCTGTGCGAGCCGGACAGCGAAGCGGAGCACGACGCTCAGGGGAAGGAGGACGACGAGCACTGGCACCAGCCACCATGGCGCCCATGCGAAGGCGTGATGCCATTCACTCGTGCGCCGAACCGCATGAGTGCTCACGCGCCCGCGACGCCTTGTTCTCAAGCCGTATAACGACTCTTGCGCGTGCCGCACCCGTACCTCCGGCGCGAGCACCACGTCCCAGCCCGCCGCCCACGCGCGTCGGCAGAATTCGACGGACTCCCCAAACCCGTCGTATCCGACATCGAGACCGCCCACGCTGTCCCAGGCGGACCGGCGCACAAGCGCGCCACCAAGCGACACCGCCATGACGTCTTCGCGCCAGTCGTGCTGCCCTTGATCGACATCGTCCTCGACGACCAGCGGGATCCGTCGCGCACCCAAGCGAGACACCGTTGTGCCCATCGACACCAACCGGGACGTGTCACGCCATCGGACATGCGCCGGGCCGACAACGGCGGCACGTGGGCGCTTTGAGGCTGTCGCAATCAACCGGCCGAGGGCGCCCTTGTCGGGGGCAGTGTCATCGTGCAACAGCCAAATGAGTTCGTCATCGCGCGCAGGTTGGGACGTCACCGCCTCGTTGAGCGCGGCGGCAAAGGTCGACTCGCTCGTGCGAGTGAGCGTGACGGCCAGGTCAGGCGGGGTAGCGATATCTGCATCACCGACGACGACAAGTTCGAGAACCGGCAACACCTCGTCAACCGCAGCAAACGCCGCAAGGACGGCGCTGAGATGTTCGGAACGTCCGTCCGTGACGAGCACGGCCCTCACGCTGGGCGTGCTCATCGACAATCGGGGATGCGCGCGGGCACCTAGACCGCGCGGCGCTTGAGCTTGCGACGCTCGCGCTCCGAGAGGCCTCCCCAAATCCCGAAGCGCTCGTCATGAGCGAGGGCATAGTCAAGGCACTCGGCCTTCACTTCACACGACTGGCACACCTTCTTCGCTTCACGCGTGGAACCACCCTTCTCAGGGAAGAAGGCTTCCGGGTCCGTCTGCGCGCACAACGCGCGGTCCTGCCACGAGAGCGGTCCATTGGCGTCGGCGTCAAAGATGTCGACCACCGGAGCGAGCTCCACGGTGGTGTTGGCATCGGATGGCAGGGAGTCTCCATATAGATTCCACATAAGCCCGTCCTCCGATTCAAGCCGGGGATCGCCCCGTTCCGACAGAATTACACCCTTGTAATCTGCGTCCGTCAAGTCAAAGGTAACGCACTCCACACGGCTTTGCACGGGAACCAGAAATCTGCCCCAACCGTTCGTGCTTCTCAGACGTTCCTGTGAGTGTGGCTTCGTGGGACCTACACTAGATGACGGCCACCGAGTTGGAAGAGATGGGGAATGAGCGAAACCCAGTACGTGCGCGCGCGCCACGCGACCAAGATCACGGGGCACCCCATCCTCAAGTTCGTCGCCTTTGGGGCGATCGCCGCCGTGAGCTTCACCGCTGTGTTTGTCCAGACATACGTGGGCAAACTCGAAGCGCGCATCACGACCGAGAACATCGATCCCCTGCTCGGCCCAGACCGTCCCGAGATTGTCGTCAATCCCGAAGACGGCGCCGCAGGGCGTGCGCTCAACATCGTGCTCATGGGCTCTGACGACCGTTCCGGCGAAAATGCCGCGATCGGTGGTTTCGAGAAGGGCAAGCGAAACGACACGACGCTCATCATGCACATCTCGGCAGACCGGGAACGCGTTGAGGTCGTCTCGATCCCGCGCGACACGATGGTGCAGATCGAGAACTGCGAGCGCTCCGACGGCACGTCCCAGCGCGGTTGGCATGCCGAATTCAACGTCGCCTTCGCCAACGGAGCAGCCAACGGCAACAACGCTGATGGCGCGGCCTGCACCGTCAAGACCATCGAATCGCTGACGGACATCTATATCGACCACTACGCCGTCATTGACTTCGTCGGTTTCCG
The DNA here is from genome assembly GCA_023442845.1 of Actinomycetes bacterium. GTDB lineage: Bacteria > Actinomycetota > Actinomycetes > Actinomycetales > Demequinaceae > Demequina. The sequence goes on from JAEZXC010000094.1 coordinate 45,269, forward strand.
CGACATGGTCAACGCTGTCAACGGTGTGCCCATGTGCATCCCCTACGAGTACGCGGACGCCTACTCGGGCACGTACCTCAGCCCCGGCCCGCAGGTCCTCACTGGCGACCAGGCGATTTCGTATGTCCGTATGCGTAAGGGCAAGAACGTCACAGGTTCCGATCTTGACCGCATCGACCGCCAGCAGGAGTTCCTCAAGAACCTTGCGCGCAAGGTGCTGAGCGCAGAGATGCTGTACCGCCCCCAGGAAGTGACCAACTTCATTAAGGCGGTTGCGGACTCACTCACGGTCGACGAGAAACTCGGCGACGTCAACTACCTCGGCGGCCTCGCGTTCTCGCTCCGCCACCTCGACCCGGGTGCCGGGATCGTGATGGCAACAGCCCCTGTTGAGACGTACCCCGCCGACCCAAACCGCGTGCAATTCAACCGCAAGGCACCCGCGATGTGGGAGGCCTTGCGCAACGACCAACCGATCGCTCCGCTGCTCGACAAGCAGTCAGCCTCGCCCGCGAACGACGTTGGCGCGACGAGCCCTGACGCTGGCGGATCAAGCGATGGCGACTCGAGCGGCGGCGCAGCAGGCGGCAGTGGGACAAACCCGCACAGCGAAGAGGCCATCCTCAACGCGTGCCAGGTGGGCTAGGCGACCTACTGTTCGCGCAGGGCCGCGCCTTTGGATTCGGCGACGGCGCGCAAACGGTCTTGGTATGCCCGCATCTGGTCGCGCGTGTGCGCGGCTTCGTCCGACGCTCCGGCACCCAAGATGCGGGCAGCGAGCAGGCCTGCGTTTCGCGATCCACCGATCGACACCGTGGCAACCGGCACACCTGCAGGCATCTGCACAATGCTGAGCAGCGAATCCATCCCGTCCAAGTACGACAGCGGCACCGGCACCCCGATGACGGGCAGCGTCGTCACCGAAGCAAGCATGCCGGGCAAATGTGCCGCACCACCCGCGCCAGCGATGATGACGCGCAGGCCGCGCTCTTCTGCCGTGCGTCCGTACGCGATCATCGACTCGGGCATGCGGTGCGCCGAGACCACATCTTTCTCAAACTCAATGCCGAACTCCTCGAGAGCGTCGGCGGCGCCGCTCATCACCGGCCAGTCGGAGTCCGAACCCATCACCAAGCCAACGAGTGCGCTCATTGCACCTCTCCATCCCTCACCCAGGCGACGACACTCGCCGCACGTCGTCTCGTATCGTCAACCGAGGTTCCGCACACGGTGACGTGACCCACCTTGCGGCCGGGCCGCACCTCCTTGCCGTACACATGGATCTTCGCGCCCGGGTCGTCGACATAGGGCCACGCCTCCATGAGATTCTCGCGCTGGCCTCCGAGCACGTTCGCCATCACCGTCACCGGGGCCAGCGCTGAGGTGTCACCAAGGGGCCAGTTGAGGACGGCGCGCAGGTGTTGCTCAAACTGACTCGTCACGGACCCTTCGATGGTCCAGTGGCCGGAGTTGTGCGGACGCATCGCCAGTTCATTGACGAGCAAGCGGCCGTTTACCTCAAAGAGCTCGACAGCAAGCATTCCCGTCACATCGAGCACGGCGGCAATGAGGGTCGCAATGTGGACGGCCTCGGCCTGGAGTGCGTCGGTAAGGCCCGGAGCCGGGGCAATAACCTCCGCACACACGCCATCGCGCTGAATCGACTCGACGAGGGGCCATGCGACAAGTTCGCCAAGCGGCCTGCGCGCCACTTGAATCGCCACTTCGCGCTGGTAATCCACTTTCTCTTCAATGAGCACGCGCGGCCCGCCATCGGCTGCGGCGGCCAACCAGTCCGACGCTTCGGCAGGGCTTCGCACGATGCGCACGCCCTTCCCGTCGTAGCCACCCATCGCGGTCTTGAGGACAGCCGCTCCCCCATGGACCGCGAGAAAGTCCTCCACGTCACCTTCGGTCTCGACGACCCGCCACGCGGGCGTCGGGATTCCGTACGTGTCTAGAAGTTCCCGCATCGCGATCTTGTCGCGGGCATGGAGCAACGCATCGCGGCCGGGCAGCGCCTCCACTCCCACCTCGGCCGCAATATCGAAGACGGCTCCGGGGATGTGCTCGTGCTCCCATGTGACGACGTCGGGGCGCGGCTCGGCGAGAAGCTCCCGAATTGCCGCTTCGTCGCCTGGCAATCCCACAACGGTCTCGTGCGCGCTCAAGGCGGCTGCAGCGTCGGGCGATTCGACAAGCACGCGCAACGTCACGCCCATCGCGGTGGCGGCAGGTGCCATCATCCGTGCAAGTTGTCCGCCGCCTACTACTGCTACCCGCGTCATGGTCCTAACCTACCGGCGACTACGCTCGTCACTCGTGACGATGCCATCTCTCGTTGGCCGTGCTCGGGCCTGGGTCCGCGAGCGCGCGGGCTTTCTTGCGCGCTTTGGAGCGGTGGGGGCTGCGGGAGTCGTCGTCAATCTCGGTGTGTTCAATGCGCTCCGTCTCGGGCCGCTCTCCCCCGACGCGACGTTTGCCGGCGATAGTGACCGCGTCGTCACCGCAAAGGTCATTGCGACCATCGTCTCTATCGTCTTCGCGTGGGCAGTCCACCGCGGCTGGACCTATCGCGGACGACGCCGTCACCGGCCGGTGATCGAGCTCGCCCTCTTTGGGGCGGTCAACGCTGTCGCGATTGTTGTCGAGGCCGCAACTGTCGCCATCACCCATCACGGCTTCGGCTGGGAGTCACTGCTCGCGGACAATCTGTCGAGTCTCTTTGGGATTGGACTTGGCACCCTCGCGCGATATGCGGGATTCTCCCTGTTTGTCTTTGGCCGTTTTGGGGCCGACGCCCAAGAGGACTAAGTGCGCCGGTGCCGCCTGCCGTGCGGGACGACGGTGTCCAAATCGACCATCGTCGGCACCCCTTGCAGGAAGACCGAGAACGCAGCCGGCCGACGCTGCGACAGTTCGAGCCGACCGCCGTCCGCTGTGACAAGGTCGCGAGCGAGCGACAGCCCAAGGCCCGTCCCCTTCCCCGACGTCACCGAGCGCTCAAAAATGCGTGCCGCAAGTTCATCTGGCACTCCCTCGCCCTCATCGCGCACTTCGATGACGGTGGCATGATTGGCGCCGGATTCCCGGGCGATCACGCTTGTGGTGCCCGCACCGTGGTGAAGCGAGTTTTCTATGAGTGTCGCGAGAACCTGTGCGAGGCCACCGGGCGTGGCAAACACTGTTGCTTCCGTGGGCGCAATGACAAGCGACCGGTTCGCCGTGGTGAACGCCGGCTCCCACTCCGCGCGTTGCTGCGCAAACACGTCGTCAAGCACGACGAGTTGGGTTCCCGCCCCAAGCGTGCGCCGGGTGCGCCCCAAGAGGTCATCGACGACGCCAACAAGGCGCTCCACCTGTTCGAGGGATGCTTCCGCTTCGGATCGCACCTCCTCTTGGGTGCTGAGTGCAGCAATCTCCTCCAGCCGCATCGTGAGGGCAGTGAGCGGCGTGCGCAACTGATGCGAAGCGTCGGCCGCAAACTGGCGCTCTGCGGAGAGTCGGGCGGCCATGCGGTCAGCACTTCGCACGAGTTCCTCGGCGACGAGGTCGATCTCCTCGACCCCTGAGGGACGCATGCGTGGTCTTGTTTGCCCGGTCCCGATCTGTTCGGCGGACGCCGCAAGATAGACCAAGGGAGCTGCCAAACGATTGGCCTGCCATAGCGCCATCGCGGCGCCTGCGACCACGGCAACCACCCCCACCGCAAACACGAGGCCGACAGCGCGGGCAGCCTCCCAGAACACATCCTCGCGCGGTGCCGACAGCAAGACGATGACGCCTGAGTCGGTCGCGTACGAGCCCTTGAAGGACGGCTGGGGTTCGTTTCCCGCGGTCAACTCCGTCCCGTCTGGCAAGCGCACCGTGATGTGCTTGGGCGAGCCGGGGGAATTGCCGAGGTAATTCGCGATGATTGTCTCGTCGAGTTGCTCCCCCGACAGGTACCGCACCTCAATGGCCCGCGCGGCGGTGGCGGTGCGGGAGTCGAGATCACGAAGTGCGTCGTCGCGAACGAGCTGAAAAGCGAATACTCCAAGCGGGATGCCAAGAAGGACCATCGCCACCGCGAGTGCGGAAAGCGTTGCTCCGAGTACCCGGCGTCTCACCGTTCAGTCGTTCTCAAAACGGAAGCCCATGCCCCGTACGGTTGTAATGAAGCGTGGTTTCGCGGCGTCATCACCCAGCTTGCGGCGCAACCACGACACGTGCATGTCGAGAGTCTTGGACGGCGCGTGAGGATCGGCATCCCACACCTCGCGCATGAGGTGCTCACGCGACACCACCTGGCCGGCGTGCGCAACGAGCACATGCAAGAGATCAAATTCCTTGCCGCTGAGCTGAAGTTCGCGGTCGTTCAAGAAGGCGCGATGTCCTGCCACGTCGATACGCACCCCGCCAACGTCGAGGTCGCTCGCGGGCTCACTCTCGCTGCGGCGTCGCAACAAAGCGCGAACGCGTGCGAGAAGTTCGGCAAGCCGAAACGGCTTCGTCACGTAATCATCCGCACCTGCGTCGAGACCAACAACGAGGTCGACCTCGTCGGCACGTGCAGTCAGCATGAGGATCGGGACAGTCAGGCCCTTGTCGCGGATGCGTCGCGCCACATCGACACCGTCGATATCGGGAAGCCCGAGGTCGAGAATGACGAGATCAGCAGATGCCGCACCGTCGACTCCCGCTTGGCCAGTGCCGTGCCAAGCCACGTCGTAACCCTCGCGACTCAAAGCCCGAGTCAAGGGTTCTGAAATAGTCGGGTCATCTTCGACCAAGACAATTCTCGCCATGGGGCAACTTTACCTGCGGTGCCGTCGAATGCAACGTTCGTGTCAAGCAGGCCCTGTCGCCGGTTGATAGTGTCCCGACGTGAGGACGTCTTCCGCCACCAATGGCCCGCTTGGGCGCACTGCCAGGGGCACTCAATTGCGTACCGCTGTTTTGTCCCTGTGGGGTGTGCGCGGGCCTGAGGTCATCGTGACCGCGATGGTTGCGCTGTCGCTCGCTGCCGGGCTCACCGTGTCGCTTGGCGCTCACCGGCCCTGGACCACCTTGCCGCTCTTCGTCGCGATTCACTGCGTGTTGTGGATCGCCGTGCGTCCCGCGACCGACACGTCAGCCGGCGCGCCATCACCTGCACGGTGGGTGCTCGTCGGCGCCGCCATCTGGGCAGCGGTGGGCCTTGCGCTGTCATCTGAGTACCTCATTGTGATGCGCGACCCCGGCTTCATTGCGCTCACCGGGGTCTGGCTGACCGATCACCCCTCGACCGATATTCCGACGCTCGGCGCGATCGAGGCTGCCGCACTTCAAGCCAACGTGCTCCCAGACGCGTGGCAGGCATGGAACCTCGAGGGAGACGTCGTTCAGCCGCAAGGGGCCAAGATGCTCCCAGCCGTGCTTGCCGTGGGTGGCTGGCTGTGCGGGGTCAACGGTGTACTCGCCGTCAATGTCATCATCGGCGCCGTTGGCATCCTCGCCGTGTATGTCCTGGCACGCCACCTTCTCGGTCCGTTCGCGGCCCTTGGCCCTGCCGCCATCATGATGCTCGTCATCGCCCATCAAGGGCTCAGCCGCTCCCCTTATACCGAACCACTCACGCTCGTCCTGATCGTGAGCGCGGTGACGTGGGCATGGCGTGGGATATCTGAGCATCGGCCAGCAGCGCTCGTCGCGGCAGGCGTCACGTCCGGCGCGACGGCCCTCGTCCGCATCGATGGCGCCGCCTACGCCGTCGGCGTGCTTGTCGGCGTCGCGGTCGTCGCGCTCATTCGGGGATCGGGCAGCCGACGCGTCATCGCAGCCTTCGCTGTGCCACAGGCAGTCATGCTCGCGGCAGGGTACGGCTCGCTTGCTGTGTGGTCGGCGGCGTATCTCGAGCGACTGGGTGATCAGGCGCGCACTCTCGGCATCGCGTACCTCGTGGTGCTTCTCGCTGTCGCGCTCATCATCTCGATACCGCGCGCGCTCTTTCACCGGCTCTTTGCGATCATCGTTGTGCCGCGAATTGATGCGGTCGGGCGGCTCGTCGCCTTCGCAACGGCCGCGCTCATGGCCCTCATTGCGTCTCGACCGTTGTGGATGACTGACCACCGGGGAACCGAGACTGACACCGACGAGTTCACCAACAGCGTCGTGTCGGCGTTCCAACAAGCAGAGGGCTACGCGATCGAACCGACGCGCACGTACGCCGAGCACACGCTCACGTGGCTCAGTTACTACCTGACGTGGCCAGTCCTTGCCTTCGCGACCTTCGGCCTCGCGATCATTGCCTACCGAGCGGTCACGCGTGATCACGGCGCCTTCGTTTTCCTCGCCGCTGTCGCGGCGCCGAGCGCTATCTACATGGTGAAGCCAGAGATCGTTCCTGATCAGTTGTGGGCTATTCGCCGCTTCGAGCCAATCACCCTTCCGGGGCTTGCCATCGCTGCTGGCCTGGGCGCGTGGTGGCTGGCGCAGCGCTACCTCGTGGACCGGCTTGATTGGGCGCGCCACAATGCTGCAACCGCCGCGGCGGCGGCGCTCGTCGTGCCCCTTCTCAGCACGTACATCACTATTCGACCCGGCGACGAAGAGCCCGTGCTGGCCGCCGTCTACGCGGTGAATCGGGAGCAAGCGGGGGCGCAAGAGCAGGTCGAGGCACTATGTGACGTCATCGACTCGCGACCCGTGGTTCTCGTTGGTTCGTCCCAATACTTCGGCACCATCCGCGTCATGTGCGATGTCCCCGTTGTGCTCGCACTTGTTGACCCCGAGCCCGAAACTCTTGTTGACATGACGGCTGTGTGGGGCGAAGCGCCCGTCATCCTCACGCAAGAGGCCTCACTGCTGGGCGCCAGCGTCGAGCCCGTCGTGACTGACGACATTCGCCGTGGTGAGTATGCGCTCCAGCACATGCCGCGCCGAATCAGTATTCACGACGATGACTGGTTCGCCGCAACGGTCGATCCCCATGGCGCTCTCATCCCGATTGTCCCCAACGCCGTGCCGCACACGTCCTCCCCACGTTAGGAGAGCGAACGCGCTCCAGAGCGCCCGAGCCGCGATGCTCGACACATGTGGCTCGACTTTGACTTGCCTGGCGCTGCCGCGAGTCGCGTCCGAGTTGAGTGCCGAATCGGAACCGCCTTCGGCGCGATCGTCGCTGCGGCGGGTGTCTCCCCTGGCCCCTGGTGGTGCGGACCACACGCGCTACAGCTTCACGACCGTGCGGGCGCACACCCGCTCCTCCATGGTGCGCTCGTGGCGCCGCAACCACGTGCTGCCGGACCGCTCTGGCCCGGCCCCAGACTCGTGAGCGTTGCGGGACCGGACGCGGGACGCGTCGTGCCCCTTGATGCCATCACAATGCTTGGGAGCGCGTTGCCAACTGGCTGGCGCGACGCAAGCGTTGATCCCCACCACGCGACAGCCGAACTCGATGGACCCACACACGTGGTGCTGACGGACGCAGGCTCGACCAACGGCATTTTCCGGTGGGATGCGGCGTACCCGCAGCGAGGGTCCCCGCGGCGTCGGCGACTCGTGCTTGCCGAGGGCGACTATGTCGCGCTCGGTGGGACGGTCGTCCAATTTCGCGTGCAGGAGACCGCATTGACGCCGAGCTTTGGTGGGGCGACGTGGCTTGACCCCACAGCGCTGCTGCACGCACGGGCAAGCGAACCGTACTCCGCTCGCGATGACGCGTGGTTCCGTCGCTGGTGGCATGCCCCGCTCGCGCTCACGGGTCCGCAGCGCGTGGCCCTCACCCGCGCTGTCATCCTTGCTCGAGGCCGCCAGCTCCCCGGGCCTACGCCGTTCACAGAAGAGTGGCAACACCTCTTGCCCCCAGCCGACGCTGGCGACAGTCCCGTCTGGTGGAAGGACCTCCCCGGAGGCGGCGGCGCAGACCTCGTCACTGTGCGGACGAGACGGCGCGGGGCCGTGCTGACGCGTGGAAACGCTTCGCTTCCGATCCCGCTGTGTGCCGTGGCGGCTGACACTGCCGAATCAATCGCGCGAGCCTACGTATCGACTGAGCCCTCCATGCCACCACCGCTCACGCGCGGCGACCTCCCTCCGTGCTCCGGCGTCGGCGTCGGCGCTGGAGAGGCCCTCACGCTCGACGACATCTGGGCGCTACCGTCGGATCGCTCGTGGACCGTACTCGTGGCAGGAGCAACAGGCTCAGGTAAGAGCACCACAATCGCAAGCCTCATCGCGGGGTTTTGCCAGGGGGAAGCCGCGAGCGTGCACGACGACCGCGTGGTGTGGCGATCGCCGTGGGAGGCGCAGCACGCACGTGATGACCTTGTTCGCCACCGCTCACGACGGGCGCTCCTCGCGATCGACGATGCCCACGTGCTCACGGCGGACGCGCTCCGGCTCGTCTACAGCATCGCGCGTCGGCGGGACGCCCGCGTCAGCGTCGTCCTCACGAGCGAGCGAGCCTCCGGCACGTTTCCACCGGAACTGATCGCGCGCGCCGACGCACTGATCTGCCTGCGCACACACACCGCGGCTGAGTCACGCGACTTCATCGGTGTCGAGCACGCGGCAACGCTTCCCGATGACGAGCCCGGCCTCGCCTATGTTCGTCACAACGGCACGCGGCGGCTCATCCGGATCGCGACGCCGTCCACCGTTGCGTCAGCGGGGGTCCGTCGCCGACACGCCAGTCACGCCTCAGCGGCGTTGCGGTAAGACGAGAGCCTGCGCATCGCCGCCCACGTCACGATGATCGCGCTGAGGATGAGCGGGATGCCCGCAGCAGGAAGCGCCGGAAACACAGAAACCCCCACGCTCAGTTGCATCAACTGCCAGGTGATGACTCCGCCAAGAGCGAAACGCTTGTTCCGGGCGTAACCCCACGTAAAGATCCCGAGTCCGGCGCCCATGACGGCGATGACCGCCGCGAGCGCGCCCCCAAGACTCGACATCTCGTCATCTAGCAGGGCGTACACCACGTAGCCCGATGCGATTGCGAACGTTGCGACGGTTTCGAGCACCAAGAGAACGAGCGCAACTCCGTCGAGCGACGCCCAAGCTCTCCGGGGTTTGTCCATGTTCTCCAACCTCTCCACGCGAATTATTCGAGACGCTACAGGATTAGACCCTTGTCATCTGTTGTTAACAGTGCGAACATGGATGACAGAACCGCGACGTAGCGGCGCGTCCATATCACCCATGGACCGCCGCCTTTTTCTTTGTGTGAGGAGACCTGATGGATTGGCGCGACCGCGCAGCATGCCTCGACGTCGACGACCCCGAGCTGTTCTTCCCCGTTGGCAACACTGGTCCCGCTCTCGTTCAGATTGAGCGTGCAAAGGCCGTGTGCAACACGTGCACTGTCCGTGAAACGTGCCTCGCCTGGGCGATGGAACACAACCAGGACTCGGGCGTATGGGGCGGGCTTTCCGAGGACGAGCGCCGCTCCCTCAAGCGTCGTGCCGCACGAGCACGCCGCGCTGCCAAGTAACTCCAGCTCTCTCTGGGGCGCGGCGCTTAGTCCGCATCCATGTGCACCATCAAGGTGACAACCGAGCCCTGCTCAGCGGCAGACCACTCAATTGTGCCGCGCAACTCATTCGTCACGAGAGTGCGCACGATCTGAGAGCCCAGACCTGACGGCTCAACGGTGAGGCCCTTGCCGTCATCGCGCACGGTGATCCTCAACACCGGACCCTCTCGTTCTGCACTAATGGTGATCGTGCCATGCTCGCGGCCTTCAAAGCCGTGCTCGACCGCATTCGTCACAAGCTCCGTCATGACGAGCGCGAGCGACGACGCGAACTGAGCTGGGATCATCCCAAAGTCGCCCTCGCGGACGATCTTCACCGGCACCCCGGGGGAAGCAACGTCGGCCGCCATGCGAGCGGAACGGGCCATGAGGTCATCGAAGTGGACGAGCTCATCAAGGGTGCCCGAGAGAGTCTCATGCACCATCGCAATCGTCGACACCCGGCGCATTGCTTCTGCAAGCGCCTCCTTGGCCTCCGGAGCCTCGACGCGGCGCGACTGCAAGCGCAACAGCGCCGCAACAGTCTGCAAGTTGTTCTTCACGCGGTGGTGAATCTCACGGATCGTTGCGTCCTTCGTGAGGAGTTCGCGCTCGCGGCGACGCAGTTCGCTCACGTCACGACACAACAGCACAGCGCCCACGCGTACACCGTGCTCGGTAACGGGTAGCGCGCGCAACGACAGCGCCGCACCGTTCGCCTCGACGTCGGTACGCCACGCTGCACGGCCTGCCGTCACCATCGCAAGCGTCTCGTCCACTTGCCCCTTGTCGTTGACCATTGCGGCAACGACGCGAGGCAGCGAGCGGTGCATGAGCGAACCGGTGACGCCAAGGCGATGAAAACACGACAGTGCATTGGGGCTCGCGTAGGTGACGATGCCTTGGGCATCAAGACGAAGCACGCCGTCGCCTACGCGAGGTGCGCCGCGCTTTGGTCCCGTCACCGACGTGCGCAACGGAAACTCGCCGCGCGTCACCATGTGGAGAAGATCGTCGGCCGCGCCTTTGTAGTTGATCTCAAGCCTGCTCGAAGAACGCAAAGCCGCCATTGACGATTCACGAGTAATGACAGCGATGACCTTGTCGCCCTTCATCACCACGGGGAGGGCTTCTTCACGGACCGCATACGTTTCGTCCCAGCGCGGTTCGCGAGACACGACGATCTCTCGTTGCGTAAAGGCGGTGTCGAGGTGGGCAATGCGACCAGCAGCGGCGCGAGTACCCACCACCTCATCGAGGTGCACAGTGGGCCCCGTCGAGGGGCGGCAATGGGCGATCGCCACAAATCCGTCATCAAAACGACGCCACAGGACAAGGTCGGCGAAGGACAAGTCCGCAATGATCTGCCAGTCGGCAACGAGTTCGGAAAGCCAGTCCGCCTCTGCTTCCGACATCGAACCGTATTGATTTGAGATTTCGCGCAAGGTGGCCACGGCACCAGCGTAGAAGGCGGTACGCCAGCCGGCGTCGCGCTACGCTGGGCGCAGCACAAGGAGGCGCGATGAGGATCACGTACGAGCACCGATTCGATGCCAGCGTGGACGAGGTCATGGCCATGTTGAGCAATGAAGAATTCAATGCTCAGCGGGCCCGAGCGTCGGGCGCTGACGATTGCGATGTCCTCGTCGACACTCTCGACGACGGCTCCTTTACGGTGGCCATCCGTCGCACCATTCCCGCCACCGATATCCCCCAAGAGTTTCGGTCCTTTGTCGGCGGCAAGTTGACGGTTCGCTACACCGAGGCGTGGGCCCCTGCAGAGCGCAATGGCGACCCCAGCGACCGCGAAGGCACGTTCGCCCTCGAGATTCCCGGCACCCCAGGGCACGCACGTGGAGCGGTCGTCGTGAAGCCAATCGCTGGCGGCGCGGCCTTCGGTCTCGCGGGTGACGTGCAGGCTCCGGTGCCGCTCATTGGTGCGGTGGTGGAGCGTGCGGTCGCCTCAGCAATCGAGCAGGCTCTCCCCAAAGAACTTGCAGCGGCCGACGCGTGGCTCGCCTCCCGCTGACGCGGTCGTGAGCGGTAAGAATCACCCCGCGCAATCCCCTAATGTGGCGAACGTTAAAAAAGCGACGTCTCCGCTGAACGGAGCGCACCAAGCACGGAAGGGGCGACGTGGCTCCGTGGAGATGGCGACTTGCCCTCCGACGCGCGCGCGTGCAAGCGCCGCTCCTGGCGATCGTGCTTGCGTTGTCGATCCTGTCCGCCACGCTCCTGTCGACGCTGTACCTTCTCGATCGCGCAACGACCACCTTCGCCGCGCGCGCGGCGCTTGACGACGCCCCACCGCTCACCACCCAGCTCAAGCACACCATCGAGGCGAACGGCGCGCTCCAGGACATCGTCGACGCGTCGGCTCGGGCGGCTCACCAAGGTTTGAAGGACACCCCCACCACCTCGTATGTCCACGCCGAAGGTGCGCTTCAGTTCCTCACTTTGGACGAGGGGTACGTCCTCACCTATTACGCCTCGGATGACAGGCTCGATTCGCTCGGCGTCATCGTGGACGGGAGATGGCCCGAGGAAGGCGTCGTCGGGCTGACGGAAGTGGCGGTGCCGCGGGCCGTCGTCGAGGACCTCGATGTGGCGATCGGTGATGTCATCGAGATCCGCAACCGCTCGTACTCAACCGAGGCCGCTACCTCGGCCCGCGTTGTCGGCGCCTACATCCCCGTGGACCCGAAGGGCCCGCTGTGGTTGCCAGATACGCTGCAGGGCAAGGGGTACAGCCCCGCCGTTGTGGTGCCCGGCTCTTATGGCGGGCTCATTGCCCCTGGCTACGGGCCCCTCATCACGACGCATGAGCGGGTGGAGACGCTTCCGCTCGACACGGTCACCGTGGTCTACGAGCCGGACTTCTCATCGACGTCGGTCGAGCAGTTGAGCACCCTCATGGACACGCTCGCCGTGGCCGACACGGACGCGAAACTGCAGTTGGGCAACCTCGCAACCCGCGTATCGGTGTTTGCGCCCGTCCAGACCACCGCGGGTGACGTGGTGAGCTCGTTGGCGATGACTCGCTCCACAGTGCTCGTCACCGCGCTGCTGCTACTCGTCGTGGCAACAGCGGCATTGGTACAGGCGGCCCGACTTGTCAGCGAGCGCCGCCATGATGAACGTCACCTCGTCGCGGCTCGCGGCGGTTCTGCACGACAGACCTTCCATGTGGGTGCGATCGAGGCGATCGTCATCGGTGTGCTCACCGTCGCCGCTGCCGCTCCTGCGGCGCGTCTGGTCTATCTCGAACTGGGGAACATCCCAATCCTGCGAAATGCAAGGCTCAATCAAGATCCAGGTCTGCCGACGGGAGCATGGATTGCCGGCACACTCGTCGCCCTCGTTCTTGTCATCATCGTCCTGGCTCCGCTCATGCGTCGCTCCGCGCTCATGGTCGAGGCGGAAGCTGACCGCGCGCGTCCCGGCAAGAAGGCGGCGTTCCAGCGGTCAGGTCTTGATGCTGCCGTTTTCATCCTCGCTGGTCTCGCTTTCTGGCAACTGAGCATTTACCGTTCGCCCGTTGTCAGCGGCGAAGGCACGCCGCGTCTCGATCCGTTACTGGCGGCGGGGCCTGCGTTGGCGTTGCTCGCTGGAGCACTCCTCACCGCGCGCCTCGTCCCGCTGGCCGCGCGCCTCATGGAGACACTGGCCCGCTCTGCGCGCCGTGCTGTCACACCGCTTGCCGCGTGGGAAGTGGCCCGCCGACCCGTGCGGGCGCTGTCAGCGGTGCTCCTTCTGACGCTGTCGCTCTCTGTAGGAGTATTCGCGGCAGGCTTCATGTCGACATGGTCGCGATCTCAAGAAGACCAGGCGCTGTACCGCCATCCGGTCGACGCCGTCGTGACGGCGCCCGATACTCCGTGGATGCGACAGGCACTCGAAGTCCAGTCGGAACATGCGGCACCGGAGCCGGTCGTCTCCGACGCCATTGAGATTTCGGCGCGTAGCTTGGGTGAGTTGCGCCTCTCCTATGCGCCATTTAGCGGCAGTGGCGCCTACGTGCGCGCGACAACGCACGAAGGGTGGGAAGCGTTCGGCGCGGGGCGACTTGAGGAAGTGCGCGGCGAACGCCTCGCGCTCGCGCTACGCGACACCGAGGTGTCGTATGAGAGTGCCGTCGATCTGCCGACGGGCGCCCAGGCGCTTGGCCTCACCCTCGTCGCAACGCCAACGAATGAAGAGCTGAACGACATGCTCATTGCAGTCCGCGCACTCGTACGGTCCGAGACGGGGCTCTTTCACACGGTGGACTTTGGGCTCGCAACCGCCGATGGCACGCCTCACCGGCTGATAGCCGATATTGGCGACAACGCATCGGCAGCGAGCGTGGTGGGCATCCAAACCGTGATCGCTTCTCCGGGCGAAGTGGTGCTATCAGGTCAGCCGATCGCTGGTGATCGGGTGCGGGTGCGCATCGAGTTGACAGATGTCGCCGCACTCACGCCGGTGCCGGGCTGGTCACTTCCGTCCGAGACTCCGCCCAACCTCTCGCAACCACTCGACGTCAGCGCAATGGACCCGTGGAGGGCCTCGGCGACAGTCGGCATCGTCGATGACGTGCGGGCCGAGGGCACGGATCTCGAGCTCACTCTTTCCGCGGGTGTCGGCGATGTGACCGACCAAGCCATCACGGGCGTCCTCGCCGTGCCGGACCTCGTGGGCGATGTCCCAATCGTCGTCACTGACACCCTCTTGCGGGCAAGCCGGATGTCGGTGGGCGACAACGTCACGATGCGCGTGGGTGGCGCGCTCGTGCGCGCCAATGTGGCTGCGGCGCTGCCGCGCATTGGCTCCGAGACCGGGCACGTTGTCGCAGCGCCCATCGATGCGCTCCAGATCGCGACGTTCCAAAGCGGCGGTGTGACCCGGGATGTGTCGACGTGGTGGGTAAGCACGAGCGCAGTTGATGAGTACCGCGCATCGCTCCCGCACGGGACGCACATCACGACGCGTCAGGACGTTGTCGACGAGCTCACTACCAACCCCCTGCGCGTTGCCATCACCGTGGCAATGTCGCTGGTTGCTGGCGCGGCAGCACTGCTCGCCGCTGTGGGCTTCGCGGTCCACGTCGTCGTCTCGACGCGCGCTAGGGCACTCGAGCTCGCACAGTTGCGGGCGGTGGGCCTCAGCCCAGGAGCCACTGTGCGCATGGTCGGAGTGGAAGCGACCCTCTTGGCAAGCCTTGGCACCGTATGCGGTATTGGACTCGGCTTGTGGCTCGTCAGCCTTGCGGCTCCGCTCGTATCTTTTGGCCCCGCAGGACAGCCCCCCGTGCCTGAAGTGGTTGTCCACGTGCCATGGTTGTTTGTCGGCGCTCTCGCCCTCGAGGCCGTCGCTGTCGTCATTCTGGCTCTCGCAATCGCGGCTGTGCTCGTGCGGCGGATTCGGCCTGCGGACCTGTTGCGGCAGGGTGATGCCCGATGAGTGTTGAGATCGCTGTCACCCGCATCGACGAGCACCCCGCTCCAGCCGGTGGTGCCGGACCGATGTGGCTGCTTGCGCGTCGGCGAGCGTGGCGAGACCGCTGGATTGTGCTGGCCGCGATGAGCGTCGTCGCCCTCGCGGCCTTTCTCGCGTACGCCGGCCC
>JAEZXC010000080.1 GCA_023442845.1 Actinomycetes bacterium
GTGCACGTCTACCACCAGTACACAATCCGCGTTGAGAACGGCGACCGCGACGCGTTTGCTGCGGCGCTCGCAGAGCGGGGCGTCGGGTCCGGCGTTTACTACCCGACGCCCATCCACCGACTCCCAAGCTTTGGCTTGGAGCTTGACCTTCCGGTGACCGAGAAGGTGGCGCTCGAGGTGTTGTCGCTCCCGGTATACCCAGGTTTGACGGACGCAGAGCGCGACCAGATCGTCGAAGCGGTGAACGCTGTCGCCAAGGCAGGTGCGTGATGACGCTTCGTGCGGGAGTCCTTGGCCTCGGTGTGATGGGCCGTCACCACAGCCGTGTCCTGTCCCAACTCGACGGTGTCGAATTTGTCGGGGTGTGCGATCCCGCTGACAACGTCCCGGACGAGGTGCAGGGCCGCGCCGTGGTCGCGGACCTCGAGGCATTCCTCAAACTAGGTGTCGACTACTGCGTCGTGGCAACGCCCACCATCTACCACCTGGATCTTGGTGTCGCGCTGGCGGAGGCGGGTGTTCACGCGCTCATCGAGAAGCCCGTGGCTCACAACTCGGATGCAAGCCGCCACCTCGCGGGGCTCTTCGCTGAGAAGGGACTCATCGGCGGCGTCGGCCACATTGAGCGCTACAACGCGGCGGTTCAGACCGCTCGTCAGCGCATCGAAGAGGGCCTCATTGGCGACATCTACCAGATTTCGACGCGCCGTCAGGGTCCGTTCCCCGGTCGCATTGCCGACGTTGGGGTCATCAAGGACCTCGCATCGCACGACATCGACCTCACCTCCTGGGTGACGCAACAGGACTACGTGTCGGTCAACGCTCGGACGGCGTACCGCTCGGGTCGCGAACACGAGGACATGGTGGTGGCGGTGGGAACCCTCTCGAAGGGCACCATCGCTTCTCACACTGTCAACTGGCTGACGCCCTTCAAGGAGCGCACCACGGTCATCACCGGCGAGAAGGGCGCGTTGGTCATCGACACCTTGACCGCCGATCTCACGTACTTCCAAAACGCGACATTGACGCTTGATTGGGAGCAGTTGCGGTCCTTCCGGGGCGTATCGGAGGGCGACGTGACTCGTTTCGCACTCCAGCGCAAGGAGCCGCTCATGGCGGAACACGAGGCGTTCCGGGATGCCGTCCTCACGGGCGACACGTCACGCATCGTCACGTTGGAAGCGGGCGCCCGAGTGGTGGAGATCGCTGAGGATCTGATCGCCGATGGCGTCCACCACCGCGTGAAGGTCTAGCGGCAGATTTCGCCGCGTAGGGCGCTGCCCCCACTCTTGGGGGCACGCCCGCACCACTTCCCGCGTATCGTTATCACTTATGGGTCTCCACTTGCGCGTTTGCTTTGTCGCGCCATGGGAGAGAGGACGCGTTGAGCGCGCCACTTTGTGGGGGCTCTCCGCGTGCACGTGACATTGGTCAGTCGAATATTCGCACCCGAGCCTGGTGCGGCTCCCCTGCGTCTTGCGGCGCTCGTGCGCGCGATGGCGCACCGCGGAGCAGCGGTGCGAGTGGTCACGGCCACACCGCCCGCTGGGCTTGCCGACGATGTTGACTGCGACGGCGTTGAGGTCCGGCGCGCGCGCGTCAAACGCAACCGGGACGGTTACGTGCGCGGTTACCTCTCGTACTTGACATTCGATGTGCCACTCGTGGTCCGCTTGCTCTTCAGCAAGCGACCTGCGGCATACGTCGTGGAGCCGCCGCCGACCACCGGGCTCGCAGTGCGTCTTGTGGCCGCGGTGCAGCGGCGCCCCTACGTCTATTACGCCGCTGACGTATGGAGTGACGCCGCCGGAGCAGTGGCGTCCGGCGCCATCACGCGCACCCTGAGGGGTGTGGAGCGGTGGGCAATGAACGGCGCGGCATTGGTTGTTGCAGTGTCCGACGAGGTGGCGGAGCGGGTGCGTAAGATCGGCGTAGAGGCGCCGCTTATCGTGTCCGGCTTTGGTGTTGATACCGATGTGTTCCGCGTGGTCCCTGGGATCGCGCTCGATGAGCAGCCTGCACTCTTCGTGTATCCGGGAATGTACGCAGAGCGCCACGGCGCGGAAGTGTTCGCGGAGGCGCTCGGGATGCTGCTCGACGAACTCCCGGGCTCGGCACATGTCATCTTCTGTGGCACTGGCACGGAAGAGGAGGCGATTCGCGCGGCGTGCCCCAAGCGCCATCGCAAGGCCATCTCCTTCCAACCGCCCATCGCGCCTGAGGAGGTTGCGGCGCTGATGAATGCGGCCGCTGCTGGCCTCGCGTCAGTCAAGCCCGATCAAGGCTACGACTATGCCTTTGCCACCAAGACGATCGCACTCATGGCGGCCGGGTGCCCGGTCATCTATGCAGGCCCTGGGCCCGCAGGCGATGTGGTGCGCGAGGCCAGCGCACGCCACTCGGTGTGCGCGGCAGTGGAATTTGATGCGAAGGCCGTCGCAGAGGCGATGCGACACGCTGTAACTCAGCGCTCCGAACATGCCCACCGCACGGCTCTGTCCACGTGGGTGCATGAGCGCCACTCTGCTGCGGCGGTAGCCGATGGGGTTGCGCGGGCCGTCTTCGATGCGGTGCGCAATCGGGATTAGTGGGCGTCCGTGCTCTCCGTGATGCCGTGAGCACCCGTCGGTTCCTTCACCTGGAGGATCGCCAGTGCACGAGCGAGTTCCGTGTTCTGGGTCTCAAGGTGGCGGAAGCGCCGATACGTGGTGGCGACAAAAGTGAGGAAGACGAGCACGAGCAAGTACAACAGCAAGTCCGTGCCGCGACCGATGCCGAGGAATGTCGCCGCGCGGCCCCACAACTCGGGGACAAACACTGACGACGCTGCGGCGATGACAAAGAGCAGCAGCAGCACGCGCCGGATCGCCTGGTGCCGGGCGCCGCTCGAACGCACCAGGAAGAACCCGGCGGCGGAAATCACCACAACGGTTACGATTTGCAAAATGATGGTCATGTCACTCACTTGAAGAGAAGATCGACGAGGATGTTAACTCCGTTGAGAAGCGACTGTCCTTTAGACCGAGAGTAGTCCGTATAGACGATGTGGGTAGGGTGCTCTTCCCACGGCAGGCCGGTGTCAGCAAGGAGATCAACCAGCTCGGACGCATGTGCCATGCGGTTTTGAGTGATGCGAATCCGTTCGAGCACATCGCGACGCAGCACTCGCAGGCCGTTATGCGCATCTGTGAGCGACTTGCCAGTGGTAACCCGGCTCACCCGAGCGGCCGTCCGCAACGTCACGCGCTTGAGGAATCCGAGTTGCGTCCTCTCGTCGAGGAAGCGCGAGCCCGTGACGATGGCGAGGTTGTCATTGCGAACCCGCTCCACCATGGCGCGTGCGTCGTCAATCTGGTGCTGGCCGTCTGCATCGAAGGTAAGCACCTCGGTCATCTCAGGATCCAGCAGTGCGTAGTCGATGCCGGTCTGCAGGCTGGCTCCCTGACCAAGGTTGATCGGGTGTGTGATGACGTGAGCGCCAGCCTCAAGCGCGGCTTGCGCGCTGTGGTCGCTTGATCCGTCATCAACGCAGACCACGTAGCCGAACTCTGCCACCAGGTCGCGGACAACGCCGCCCACCACGGCGGCTTCGTTGTACATGGGGACGACAACCCACGTGCGACTCATGATGTGAACCTCGTGTGTGAACTACTCGGCGCGGCGCAGGGTCTCGCCGTCCTGCAGGTAGCGGGTGCCTGTCTCCGGGCACATCCAGTAGCCGTTGCTTTCTTCCTTGAGCGGCACGCCCGCCTCGCCCACCCATCCCAAGCGGCGTGCGGGAACTCCGGCCATGAGTGCATAGTCCGGCACGTCTTTGGTGACAACGGCGCCCGCCGCAATCGTTGCCCACCGGCCAATGGTCACCGGCGCCACGCACACGGACCGCGCGCCAATGGCAGCGCCCTCGCGAATGGTCACGCCAACCGGGGTCCAGTCGTGTGCGCTCTTGGGGGTGCCGTCGGCATTGATCGCACGGGGGAAGTGATCGTTGGTGAGCACCACGGCCGGGCCGATGAAGACGCCCTTTTCCAACACGGCAGGCTCATAGACGAGCGCATAGTTCTGGACCTTGCAGTTGTCGCCCATCGTCACGCCGGTACCGATGTAGGCGCCGCGGCCAACGATGCAGTTCTCACCGAGCACCGCGTCTTCGCGAACCTGCGCCAAATGCCAAATGGACGAGCCTTCGCCAATGACGGCACTGTCCGCAACGTCGGCGCTGTCGACCACCCGTATTCCCATGTCGCGAGCATATCCCAGCGCATGTTCGCTCTTGCGCGGCATCCGTCGTGGGTGTGAA
>JAEZXC010000140.1 GCA_023442845.1 Actinomycetes bacterium
AGCGCGAGCATCGCAATCTTGGTGACGAGCGGCCCCATGCGAGTGGTGACGCCCGCCTGCGGGGCAGCGGCGGGGTTGGCGTGGCGCACAGTCATGTTCGGCTTCCGTTCGGACGATGAGCTACGCCCCTGGACGCTGGCGTGTCACCGGCGCCCAGGGGCAGTTGAGTTAGCTTCCGCTCAGTGCGTTCTGCACGTCTTCGGTGAGCTTGGCCCACGTGGCGGCAGGGTCCGCGCCATTGAGAATCTGAGCCTGGGCGATGCCCCAGTACTCCCACACGACGCCCATCTCTGGGATGGCAGGCATCGGGACGGCGTCCTCACCGGCCTCCTTGAAGCCCTTGACGAGCGGGTCGCCAGCGACCTCATCCGCTGCAGCCGTCAGTGCGGGCAGGACTCCGCCCGACTCGTACAGCGCCTTCTGGACATCGACGGTGCCGATGTAGTTGACGAGGAAGTCGTTCGCAGCGACCTTGTTCTCCGAGTACTGGTTGACAAAGAAGCCCTTGACGCCCGCGAACGGCTGAGCCGGCTGGTCCGTAGGCGACGGAATGCGGTCGACCACCACGTTGACGCCAGCGTCGGTTGCGGCCTTCACGTTCCACGGACCAGTGAGCCAGAACGCCGCTTCGCCCGTGAGGAACTTGTCCTTCGCGATGTCACCCGTGATCTCGGTCGAAATCGTGTTGGCACCGTTGACACCTTGGCTCGACAGCCACGCGGCGAAGTCGCCGCCGTTGCCAAGTTCGAGCTTGGTCGGGTCATAAGCACCTGCGTCGTCACGACCGAAGACGGGAGCGCCGAAGGCAGTCTGGAGCGGGTACAGGTGATACGGGTTTCCGTTCTCGCCCTGCTCGACGACAAAGGCAAACTCAGCACCCGACGCGGTGCCGGCAGCGATCATGTCGTCCCACGTGGCAGCGGGCTCGGGGACGAGGTCGGCATTGCGCAGCACGGCGACGTTCTCGACGCCGTACGGGAGCAAGTAGACGGTGCCGTCATACGCAGCGGCGTCGACGGCGACCGGCAGGTAGTTCGCTGCGGTGTCACCGAGTTCGACCGGTGCAATCACACCGTTGGTGGTGAGTTCGCCGAGCCAGTCATGTGCACCCATAACGACATCGGGTCCAGAGCCGGAGTTGGCCTGCTGAATGAAGTCGTCCTTGAGGGTCGCGTTGTCACGCGACACGATGTCGACGGCGATGCCGGTCGAGGCCTCGTAGTCGCTCGCAACGTCAGCGAGGGATGCGGCGCGCTCGGCGTCCACCCACACGGTGAGAGTGGTTTGCGGAGTGTTGTCCGCGCTCGGCGCGGCAGCAGAGGGTGTGGTGTCCGAGTCGCTCGAGGAGCAGGCACTGAGGAGCATGGCGCTCGCAGCGACAGCAACAGTGGCGACAAGAGACTTCTTTGTCATCAGCATGGTGGGTTCCTTTGGAGTTGACGCTCACGGCAACGACTCCATCGGCGTCGCTGCCGCCCCGGACGTGAAGCGCTCGGGATACTGAAAGCGTTTGCATAGTAAGCAGGAGAACCGGTTAATTGCAAACGCTTACGGTAACAATTGGGCAAAGTATGGCGGCTTTCACGCTCAATCGTCGAGACAACGCGCCTAGTGCGTACGTTTCAGTGGAAACGCTCTCACGGCGGGATCTACCGGTGAAGCCACACCGTTGTGTCCGCAGGCACTCGCCCCTCAGCCGTGAGTGGGCCCGACTCCGCGATGACGCGCCCCACCACGTCAACGTCGGCGCCGCTCACGTTCGCAATCACTCGCACACGGCCGTTGTCGAAGGTGACCACGCCGTCGGCGCTGTCGACCCACGTGAGTTCTCCCCCGCCAAGGCCGTATTCTGCGCGGCGGGCGAGCGCATGCTTGTAGAGCGCAAGAGTGGATTCGGCCGACGCTGCCTGCACATCCCGGGCAAACTCCGCCCAGTCGTCTGGTTGAGGCAGCCACGTCTTGCCGGTCGCGTTGAAACCATATGCAGGCGCGTCCTTCTCCCACGGAATCGGCACGCGACAGCCATCACGGCCATAACGCTCGCCCGCAGTGCGGAACCACGTGGGGTCTTGGCGGGCCTCGTCGGGGATGAAGACATGTTCGGGCAGGCCGAGCTCTTCACCTTGGTAGAGGTACGCCGATCCCGGCAGAGCAAGCATGAGCAGCGTGGCAGCCCGCGCCCGCGCTAGCCCCAACTCCGGAATGGGCATTCCAGGTGACAGGGGCCCTATGCCGTGACCTTGCGGGTTCTCGAACGTCAACGCCAGTCGTGTTGCGTGGCGCACCACGTCGTGATTCGACAGCACCCACGTGCTTGGCGCGCCCACGCCACCAAAAGCGGCAAGCGAATCCGAGATGACGTCGCGCAGCGCCTCCGCGTCCCACGGGGTGCTGAGGAACGCAAAGTTGAACGCCTGGTGCATTTCGTCGTCGCGCACCCACTTCGCCATACGCGTCAGCGGGTTGATCCACGCCTCGGCCGCGAGAATCCGATCCCCGCCGTACTCCTCGACAACAGTTCGCCAACGCCGCCACACGTCGTGAACGCCTTCTTGGCCGAAGTATGGCGTGGGAGCATCCTCGTCCCCGCCCATTGACCCGGCCTTGTCAGAGGGCACATAGTCCGGCAGTCCGTCCTCTTTGACGAGACCGTGCGCCACATCAACCCGGAAGCCATCCACTCCGCGGTCGAGCCAGAACCGCAAGATGTCGTCGAAGTCGCGCTTCACTGTCTCGTTGGACCAGTCGAGGTCGGGCTGCGTGGAGTCGAACAAGTGAAGGAACCACTGGCCCGGCGTCCCGTCCTGCCGCACCTCGCGTGTCCAGGCCGGCCCACCGAAAACCGACTCCCAGTTGTTGGGCGCAAGCTCGCCGTGCTCGCCGCGACCATCACGGAAGATGTAGCGAGCCCTCTCGGGAGATCCCGGTGCCGAGGCAATGGCGGCTTTGAACCAACGGTGCTGATCCGACGTGTGGTTGGGAACGATGTCGACAATGACGCGCAAGCCCAAGCGATGCGCGCTCTCGATGAGAGCGTCGGCGTCGTCCAAGGTGCCAAAGAGTGGATCAACGTCGCAGTAGTCCTCCACGTCATAGCCAGCGTCGCGCTGAGGTGACCGATAAAAGGGCGAGAGCCAGAGCGCATCGACACCGAGCTCCTTGAGATGCTCGAGTCGGCTCGTGATGCCAGGCAGGTCGCCCATGCCGTCACCGTTCGCATCAGCAAAGGAGCGGGGGTAGATCTGATAAAAGACGGCGGTGCGCCACCATTCGGTTGCCGTAGCAGCGGTAGTCACTAAATGCCTCCTTGCATGGTGACGGTTGGGCGATATCGCGGCCGTCGATGATGGACATGACCGGCACGGATGAGCATCATCGGCGCGGCGCACCGCAGAATGTAAGCGTTTGCAGTGGCGGAAAGCAAATCCCCCGCACCCAGGCACCTCACCCGGCACACCGGGCCAGGCGCAACGCCTCGGCAAAACTCCTCGCGTTACGATCACCACATGGGAGTCCTCGATCGCTTTGAGAAGGGCGTCGAGAACGTGATGCAATCCGCGTTCGCCAAGACGTTTCGCTCCGGGGTCAAACCCGTCGAGCTTGCCAGCGCGCTCAAGCGTGAAGCCGACGCGCGTGCAGCCGTCGTCGATCGCCAGCGCACCGTTGTTCCCAACGAATACGCAGTCGCGCTTTCCGCTGTCGACATGAGTCACGTGCAGGAGTGGGGCGACGACGCCCTCGCTCGCGAGTTCGAGGATGCTCTTCACGACCACGCGGACCGCCAGCGCTACAGCTTTGTGGGCCCTGTCAGCGTGCGCTTTGACCTCGATGAGGACTTGGCCACTGGTCGCTTTTCTGTTTCGTCGCGGTCGACGCGAGCAGCGGCGGCCCCCGCAACAAGCCGTTCCGCGAACTCGCGTTACCCGCTACTCGACATTGACGGCAAGCGGTACCACCTCACCGGCACGCAGACAATTATTGGGCGCGGTTCCGAGGCAGACATCGTGGTCGATGACACGGGGGTGAGCCGCCAGCATGTGCGCTTCGAGCGCACCGACTTCGGCACCATTCTCACCGACCTTGGGTCCACAAACGGCACGTTTGTCGAGGACCAGCGCATCAAAGAGGTCACCCTTCTCGATGGCAATGCGATCACCATCGGGCGCACCACGATCCTCTATTGGGACGGCCTGCCCGCCGACGAGGACGCGTAATGAGTCAACTTTCCGTGACGCTTCTGCGCCTCGGCTTCTTGGTGTTGTTGTGGGCGATGGTGCTCGTCGCCATCGGCGTCTTGCGCTCGGACCTGTATGGCACCCGGGTGACGTCGCGCGGCCGCGGCATGCGGCGTCGGCGGCCTGATCCGCGCACCGAGAAGCGCGCGGCACCGTCCCGATCGACCACGGGCGTACGTGCCGGCGCGATCTCCACGCACGGTCCTGCCGCGGGCCACCTCACCATCTCGAGCGGACCCCTCAAGGGCACGACGCTCCCGCTCGGGGAATCCGCCATCCTCGTCGGCCGTGCGAGCACCTGCACGGTGGTCATCGAAGACGACTACCTCTCAGCCCGACACTGCCGCATCTTTCCCGATAAAGGCCAGTGGTACGTCGAGGACCTGGGATCAACAAACGGCACCTTCCTTGGGAACCAGAAGGTGGACGATCCCGTTCTCTTTGCCCCGGGTGATCGCGTTCGCATCGGGGCCACCACTTTGGAATTGAGGTCCTGACATGTTCCTCACGTTGCGCTACGCCGCGCGGTCGGACGTGGGCCTCGTTCGCGCCGACAACCAAGACTCCGGCTTCGCTGGGCCGCACTTGCTCGTCGTTGCCGATGGCATGGGCGGCGCCGCCGGCGGCGATATCGCCTCCTCCCTCGCAGTGGGGCGCCTCGCCGCCCTCGAAGGTGAGTCGCTCAGCGCAGACGAGGCGCTCGACCGTTTGAAGGACGCCATTGCGCAGGCGCACAACGACATCGTCGAACGCGCACACAACGATCCTGAGCTCTCGGGCCTCGGCACCACCGTCACAGCGATCTTGCGCTCCGGTAGCAGCCTCGCCATGGCTCACATCGGCGACTCGCGCGGCTACCTGTTGCGGGGCGATGAGCTCGAGCAAGTGACGACTGACCACACCTTTGTTCAGCACCTCGTCGACACCGGCCGGCTGTCTCAGGCCGACGCCGAGAGTCACCCCAAGCGCAACCTCGTGCTACGCGTGCTTGGAGATATCGATGCCGACGTTCCGGTCGATATCTCCGTGCGCGAGGCCCGCGTAGGAGACAGGTGGATGCTGTGCTCCGACGGTCTCAGCGGCGTCGTGTCGCGGTCCACCATCAAGCA
>JAEZXC010000146.1 GCA_023442845.1 Actinomycetes bacterium
TCCGATGCGCAGCACTGCGTCAGGCTGACACGAAACCCCTACTTGCGCAACATGGCCCCAATCAACGACGAAGGGCCCCAACCGTGCGGTCGGGGCCCTTCGCTAACCGTGCTTAGTTGCCGGTGAGCTTCTCACGAAGCGCCGCGAGGCGCTCGTCCGAAGCGAGCGTGCCAACCTCGGCGCTTTCCTCGTCGTGCGAGGAGTATGAGGTGGCACCAGCGTCGTCACCACGCCCGCGCTTGCGCGGGGCAGCGGCGGGAGCTGCAGCCTCGGCCTCAGCAGCCTGAGCGTCTTGCTTGGCAACGAAAGCCTTGTGAGCTTCCCAGCGCTCGTGCGCCTTCGCGTACTCGGCCTCCCAGGCCTCACGCTGGGCATCAAAGCCCTCACGCCATTCCTGCGTCTCGGCGTCGAAGCCCTCGGGATACTTGTAGTTGCCGGCCTCGTCGTACTCGGCGGTCATGCCGTACAAAGCAGGATCGAAGTCTTCGCCCTCGGGGTCGACACCCTCGTTGGCCTGCTTGATCGAGAGCGAGATACGGCGGCGTTCGAGGTCAATGTCGATGATCTTGACAAAGACGTCCTCGTCAGCGGCAACGACCTGTTCGGGCAGGTCGACGTGACGCACAGCAAGCTCGGAGATGTGCACGAGGCCTTCGATACCGTCGTACACGCGAACAAATGCGCCGAACGGAACCAGCTTCGTGACCTTGCCGGGAACGATCTGGCCGATGGCGTGAGTGCGTGCGTAGACGGCCCACGGGTCTTCCTGGGTGGCCTTGAGCGAAAGCGACACACGCTCGCGATCCATATCGATGTCGAGAACTTCGACCTCGACTTCCTGGCCCACCGAGACAACCTCGTTCGGGTGGTCGATGTGCTTCCACGACAACTCGGACACGTGCACGAGACCATCGACGCCACCGAGGTCCACGAAGGCACCAAAGTTGACGATCGAGGAGACGACACCCTTGCGCACCTGACCCGGAGCCAAAGCGGTGAGGAACGACGAACGCACCTCGGACTGAGTCTGCTCGAGGAACGCTCGACGCGACAGCACAACGTTGTTGCGGTTCTTGTCGAGTTCGATGATCTTCGCTTCGATCTGCTGGCCGATGTACGGGCCGAGGTCACGCACGCGGCGCATCTCCACGAGCGATGCCGGGAGGAAGCCACGCAGACCGATGTCCACGATGAGGCCACCCTTGACGACCTCGATCACGGTGCCGGACACGACGCCGTCTTCGTCCTTGATCTTCTCAATCGAGCCCCACGCACGCTCGTACTGCGCGCGCTTCTTCGACAGGATGAGGCGACCTTCCTTGTCCTCCTTCGTGAGGACGAGGGCTTCCACGGTGTCACCCACATTGACGACATCGTCGGGGTCAGCGTCGTGGCGGATCGACAGCTCGCGGGCAGGGATCACGCCTTCGGTCTTGTAGCCGATGTCGAGGAGTACCTCGTCACGGTCAACCTTCACGATGATGCCTTCGACGAGGTCACCGTCGTCGAAGTTCTTGATGGTGGCGTCAACAGCGGCGAGGAAGTCTTCGCTCGAGCCGATGTCGTTGACGGCGATAGGGGCGGACTCGGGGGTGGATACGGACATAGAGGGAGTAACTCCGGTGGATGAATGAATAGTGGATGTCATGCAGGCAGGCGCGATAGGCACACCAGACCACCGAAAAGACTACCCCGGCGCGCGTAACCCGCACAAACGGAACACCCGCCCCGTCATCACATCGTTATCTTGGAAAATCCCTCGTCACAGACCCCATGCCGCCGTGAGCAACGCGTTCGGAACCCACTTCGTCTTCCCGGACATCACCGAGAAGTCCTGCAGCACGATGTCCTCACCGTTAAGGGCGGTGAACTTGTGCGACTCGCCTGCGACGACGGCATCGATCGCCGCGATGCCAAACCGCGTTGCGAGCAGACGATCCGCAGCGGTGGGAATGCCACCACGCTGCACGTAACCGAGCACCGTCAATCGAGTTGAGAAGCCGGTGAGCTGTTCAATGTGCTTCGTCACCTCAGCACCAATGCTGCCTGCGATGGGGTTGCCCCGCTCGTCCAGCGTCGCGCCGCCGTTCCAGAGCGTGCCTTCGGCGGGAACTGCCCCCTCAGCCACGGCAACAATCGAAAAGTTCTTGTAGCGGTGACGATGCTTGATCTTCTTCGCGATGACCTCAATATCAAACGGGTCCTCGGGCGCGAGGATGATGTCTGCACCACCGGCCATGCCTGCGGTCACGGCGATCCATCCGGAGTGCCGGCCCATCAGCTCGACAACCATCACGCGGTTGTGCGACTCGGCTGTTGAGTGGAGGCGGTCAATCGCTTCGGTCGCCACTGTCACCGCGGTGTCAAACCCGATCGAGACATCCGTGCCCACGACGTCGTTATCGATGGTCTTTGGGATACCGATGACCGGCACGCCCGTCGCCGTCGACACCTTTCCCGCTGCCTTGAGGGTGCCGTCGCCACCGATACAAATGATTGCGTCGAGGTTCTCGTTCGTGAAGGTGTCCTTCACTGCGTCCATGCCGCCGTCGACCTTATGTGGGTGGCAGCGCGCTGTGCCGAGGATGGTCCCGCCGTCGACAAGAATTCCCGACACGTCGTCACGAGTCAGGGGACGGGCATCGCCGTCGATGACTCCCTGCCATCCATTGCGGAAGCCAACAATCGAGCAGCCGTGCTCGGCTGTACCCCGCTTCACCACCGCACGGATTGCTGCATTGAGGCCCGGGCAGTCGCCGCCACCAGTGAGGATTCCAACTCGCATGGGCTTCACCCTAATGGGTGTCAGTGGCCTGCCACTCGCCAATTGGTCCCGCGTCCTACATTGACATCGAGAGGCACCGACAACTCACCCGCTGCCGCCATCTCCTCCCGCAAAATTGCCTCCACAGTGTCCTCTTCGCCTGCCGCGACCTCGACGACAAGCTCGTCATGCACTTGAAGGATCTGCCGGGAGCGCAGGCCTTCGCGCTCGAGGCGACGATCGACGGAGAGCATCGCTCGCTTGATGAGGTCTGCGGCGCTACCTTGGATCGGCGCGTTGAGCGCCATGCGCTCTGCGATTTCCCGGCGTTGACGGTTGGTCGATGCGAGATCTGGCAAATAGCGCCGGCGTCCGAAAATCGTCGCGGTGTAGCCGTCGTGCGTCGCCTGGCGCACGACGCCATTGAGGTAATCGCGCACGGCACCGAAACGAGCAAAATAGTCGTCCATCAGGGCCTGGGCGGCCGTGACGGATAGTCCCAATTGGCGCGACAGGCCAAACGACGACAGGCCGTACGCCAAGCCGTACGACATCGCCTTCACTTGAGCTCGCATTTCGGGCGAGACATCCTCCGGCGCGACTGCGAAGACGCGTGAACCGACGAAGCGGTGAAGATCTTCACCTGAGGCGAAGGCATCGATCAGGGCGGAATCACCACTGAGATGCGCCATGATTCTCATCTCAATCTGGCTGTAGTCCGCCGTCACAAGAGTCGCGAAGTCGGGCCCGACGACGAATGCTTCCCGTATGCGGTGACCTTCTTCTGTCCGAATCGGGATGTTTTGAAGGTTGGGATCCTTTGAACTCAGGCGGCCCGTCGCGGCGACGACTTGCGAGAAGGTCGTGTGAATCCTGCCGTCATCTGCAATTGCGTCACGAAGCGTCTGGATGATCTGGGCCAACTTGGTTGCGTCCCGATGCGCGAGCAGCGCTTCCAAGAAGGGATGGGGATGTTTCTCAAAGAGCTCGGCAAGCGAGGAGGCGTCCGTTGAGTAGCCCGTCTTGATTCGCTTGGTCTTCGGCATCCCAAGCTGATCGAACAAGACCTCCTGCAACTGCTTTGGAGAGCCGAGATTGACCTGGGTGCCATCGATGGACTCATAGGCAGCGCTCGCCGCCTTGTCGACCCTGTCGATTGCGGCGTCGTGCAACTCGGTGAGACGCGTGGCGCTGACCGCAACGCCAATGCGTTCCATGCGGAACAAGGTGGAGATGAGCGGAATCTCCATGTCGCGGTACAACGCAGTCATCTCACGCTCGTCCAACTCGGTAGCGAGGTGCGTGGCAAGGCGCGTCACCGTGTGTGCAGCACGTGCCAGCCCTTCGAGTTCAGACCGGCCGAAACCAAGGTCTAGTTGGCCCGCGGTCGCGCTGGCAGGGCGCACGCCAAGAAAGCGTTCCGCGACATCGTCGAGATCAAGCCGCCCTTGGGCCGGATTGACGAGGTACGCGGCAAGCTGCGTGTCTTCGACAACACCTCCAACCTCAAATCCACGCGCGGCGAGAGCGTGAAGGCCCTCCTTCGCGCCGTGCATCGCCTTTGCGATCGTCGGCGCGGCGAGCCATTCGGCCAGACGCTGCTCGTCAGCCGCGGATAGAGCACTGAGGTCGATCCCCCACGACGCCTCGCCCGCCGCAACGCCAAGCGCCCAGGCATCGCTCCCCGGCACGCACAGCGCCACCGGCCCTGCAAGCGCCACGATCTCGTCAACCGTAGCGGGCACGTGGACCGCGACGTCCGCAGTCTCGGTGTCACCGGCGTCGGCCTCTTCGGCATCGGCCGCAAAGGCCAGCAGGCGCGCCCGTAGTCCGCGGAATTGGAGCGCGTCACACACCTGATGAATCGCTGCCGCGTCGCCGCCATGCAGGCGCATGTCCTCGAGTGGCACGTCGACATCGAGGTCAGTGAGCAAGTGGTTGATCTCGCGGTTGAGGCGCACCTGCTCGAGGTGATCGCGCAGGCTCTCCCCCGCCTTGCCGGGGACATCAGCGGCCGCGGCGAGGACGCCCTCCAACCCGCCGTAGGTATTGATCCATTTGGCAGCGGTCTTCGGGCCGACGCCGGGCACACCTGGCAGGTTGTCGCTCGTTTCGCCAACCAAAGCGGCGAGGTCCGGGTACTGCGAAGGAGTGACGCCGTACTTTTCGGCGACCGATGCGGGGGTGAACTCGACGAGATCACTCACGCCTTTGCGGGGATACAGCAACGTGACGTCCTCGGTCACCAATTGAATGGTGTCTCGATCGCCAGATACGACGAGCACCTCCATCCCCGCCTCGCGCCCCAGCCGCGCGTACGTGGCCAAGAGGTCGTCCGCCTCATACCGCTCTTTGTCGACGGCAACAATGTTGAGAGCACCAAGAACTTCCCGCATCAGTGGGACTTGTGGTTCGAACTCAGGAGGCGTGACGTCACGCGTGCCCTTGTAGCTCGGGAGCCGTTCCGTGCGGAAGGTGCCGCCCGGAAGATCGAAAGCGACCGCCACGTGCGTCGGCTGCCGGTCACTCAGCAGGGACGCAATCATCGAGGTGAAGCCATACACCGCGTTCGTTGGGGCTCCAGTCGATGTGGCGAAATTCTCGACCGGAAGCGCGAAGAAGGCACGAAATGCCATCGAAAGTCCGTCGACAAGTAGCAGTTTGTCCTTGGCTGATCCGCTCACAGATGCCAACCTATCCCCTATGACCGACAACGACGCGGCCCATCTCGATGTCCCAAGTGCCCTGATCGAGCGCTTAGGGATCACCCTCCTCGACATCGGCCCCGAGCGCGCACGGGCAACCATGCCGGTCGAAGGAAATACCCAACGCTTCGGCATTCTTCACGGTGGCGCGTCCGCCGCGCTCGCCGAGACGGTAGGGTCGCTCGCGGCAATGGCGCACGCTGGCGAAGATCGGATCGCTGTGGGTGTTGACTTGTCGATCACGCACCACGCCGCCGTCGAAAGCGGCCTCGTCACCGCCGAGGCCGTGGCTCTCCACCTAGGTCGCAGTGTCGCCACCTATGACATTGCGCTATTCGACGACTCGGGCCGGCGCTTCGCCTCGGCTCGTTTGACCTGTTACCTCAGGAACGTTTCCGTCACACACAACCGAAACAATTCGGGTCTAGATTGAGCCGCACCCGACCCTGGAGGATGACTGTGAGAACAGCCCTCGACACCCGTGCCCTTGTCCGGGCAGGTGCGATCCTCGTCGTCACGGCGCTCGCCTTCACGCTGTACTCAGCGTGGTCGGCCACTGAGCCAGACGCCATTGATCGCACGTTCACCGCCGCAGGCGCGAGCACGGGTTTCGTCCCCATGACCGACGACGGCGCACCAGCTGACGACGCCGAGCCAGATCCCGCCATCGGTGGTGAGGAAGATGAGATCGGCTCGCCGGTGACGAACTCGAGGGCGACGAACCAACTCGCACAGAGCCTCGTTAATGGCCTTGCATTTGGATTACTGCTTGCATTGGCGTCGGTCGGACTATCACTGATCTACGGCACCACGGGCCTCAGCAATTTTGCCCATGGCGAGCAGGTTTCCCTCGGCGCGATCCTCACCTACTTCTTCGCAACGCAAGAGGTGGTGACGCTGCCGCTCTTGCCGTGGGAATTCAACTTCGGCTTCCCACTCGTCGTCGCAGCGATCCTTGCCGTGATCTTGGCGGGCGGATTCGGGTGGCTCCAAGACCGGTTGCTATGGAAGCCGTTGCGCAAGCGCCGCATCGGCGTCACCCAACAAATGATCGTGTCGATTGGTCTGGCGCTCGCTCTGGTGAACTTCCTGCAGTGGTGGATCGGTGGCCGCAAGGTGCGTCTCAGCATCGCTATCGACAAGCGCCACCAAATTGGTCCCTTTCAGATCGGCAACCAAACGCTGATCTCGATCGGCATCGCGATCGCATGCATCCTGGCCGTGTCGGCTTTCCTCCTCTACACGCGCCTTGGACGGGCAACTCGCGCCGTGTCCGACAACCCGTCTCTCGCTGCCGCGTCGGGAATTAAGGTCGACGGCATCGTCCGCCTGGTCTGGGTGTTGGCCGCAGCGCTCGCAGCCGTCGGCGGCATCTTGCTCGCGCTGTACGAGCAGGGGTCGTCGTTTGACGCCGGCTCTCGCATGCTCTTGCTCATGTTTGCAGCGGTCACGCTTGGCGGTCTCGGCCAACCGTTTGGTGCTCTCGTCGGGTCAATCGTCATCGGCCTCGTATCCGAGGTGTCGACCGTGTGGCTTCCACCGGACCTCAAGTACGCATCGGCGCTCGGCATCCTCATCTTGGTACTGCTGTTCAGGCCTCAAGGCATTCTCGGACGAGCGGAAAGGGTGGGTTAGCCCATGGACTTCTCCGACCTCCTCATCGATGCGGGCCGCGAAATGTTCGCACCCACAACTGCGGCCTTTGCCCTCGCGGCAATCGGTTTGAACTTCCACTTCGGAATGACGGGCCTTCTCAACATGGGCCACGCCGGCTTCATGCTCCTTGGCATGTACGGATACGCCATCACCATTCGTGAGATCGAAGCCAACGACGGAGTGTTCCTTGGCATCGAAATGGCAGCAGGCGCACAGATCGCGCTCGGCGTCCTCGTATCGATACTCGTTGCCGTCGCGTTCGGCCTCCTCTTGGGATGGCCGACGCTGAAACTACGAGGCGATTACCTCGCCATCGTGACGATCGCCGCGGCCGAGATGGTTCGTTTTGTGGGCCGGTCCCAGTCGCTCAAGGGACTCACCGGCGCCTCGACCGGTATCCGAGGCAAGGACTACAAGCGTCCATTCGAGTCGCTTTCACCGTTCCCGGATCGCCAGGTCGAGCTTGGACCATTCACGCTCCATGGGTCACAGTCGACCTCGTGGTGGCTGGTCGTCGTCGCATGGTCCGTGGTGCTTCTCGCCGCACTCTTGTTCTGGCGCCTCTCGCGCTCCCCGTGGGGTCGCGTGCTCAAGGGCATTCGGGAGGATGAAGACGCCGTTCGATCCCTCGGCAAGAACGTGTACGCCTACAAGATGCAAGCTCTTGTGCTCGGCGGTGTGATCGGCGCCCTCGGTGGCGTGCTGTGGTCATTTGGTAACTCGGTGGCACCCGACTCGATGGGACGCCCGACAACGTTCTGGATCTGGACCCTGTTGCTCCTTGGCGGAGCCGCTACCGTCTTCGGTCCGATTCTTGGCTCGGTCCTCTTCTGGACGTCCCTCCTCGTGGTGCGGGCGCTTGCCAATGGATTCATCCCCGACTCTGTTCTTTCGCCGACGCAGCTCGAGCCCTTCTCGCTCGTCCTCGTTGGGGTCACGCTCATGCTGCTGGTGATCTTCAGACCACAAGGCATCCTCGGCGACAGAAGGGAGTTGGCAATCAATGACCGCTAACGCAACCTCAGACGCGTTTGCTGGCGTCCCGGAAATTCCGGGCGCAGCCAAGCAGGATCCGGTGATCGTTGCGCATGGTGTGAAGCGCGTGTTCGGTGGCCTCACTGCTGTTGACGTCGAGCATCTTGAAGTCCAGCGGCACGCCATCACGGCGCTCATCGGCCCGAACGGTGCGGGCAAGTCGACGTTCTTCAACTTGCTCACCGGCTTTGACCGCGCAAACCAAGGCCAATGGTCGTTTAACGGAGTATCTCTGCAGAGTCACTCCCCTGCGCGAGTCGCGCGAGCAGGAATGGTTCGCACCTTCCAGCTGACCAAGGCGCTGTCGCGCATGAGGGTCATGGACAACATGATGCTCGGCGCCACCGGCCAACGTGGTGAGAACTTCTTCGCCGCCTTGGTACCAGCGCTGTGGCGTACGCGTGAGGAAGAGATCGTCAAGAAGGCTGAAGAGCTGCTCAAGCGATTCAAGCTGTACGACAAGCGCAATGACTTTGCTGGTGAACTGTCCGGGGGGCAACGCAAATTGCTCGAGATGGCCCGTGCGCTCATGTCAGACCCAGAGATCGTCATGCTGGATGAGCCGATGGCTGGCGTGAACCCAGCACTCACGGAGTCACTGCTGGAGCACATCGTGCAGTTGCGTGACGACGGTGTCACCATCCTCTTCGTCGAGCATGACATGCACATGGTGCGGCGCATCTCCGACTGGGTGGTCGTCATGGCAGAAGGTCGCATTATCGCTGAGGGTCCGCCTGAAACGGTCATGCAGAACGCTGCCGTACAGGACGCCTACTTGGGCGCGCACCACGACACAGACCTTTCGGAGGACCTCCTATGAGCGAGGCACGTGCACCGCGTCCGGGGACGGATGCCCCGATCGTGCTTGAGGCCACCGATGTGGTCGCCGGCTACCTACCAGGCATCGACATCCTTAACGGCTGTTCGATGACGGTCCGTGAAGGTGAACTCATCGGCATCATCGGACCCAATGGTGCTGGCAAGTCGACGTTCCTCAAGGCCCTCTTTGGACTTGTGCCGATTCGTTCAGGCGATGTGACGTTGCGTGGTGAGTCTGTCGCGAACGAGCGTGCCGATGAGCTGGTGCGGAAGGGAATCGGCTTCGTCCCGCAAACCAACAACGTGTTTCCTTCGCTGTCCATTGAAGAGAACCTCGAAATGGGGGCGTTCCAGAACCACCGCGAGTTCCGCAATCAGTTCGACAAGATCGTCGACCTGTTCCCCGTTCTTGGCGAGCGGCGCGCCCAGCGCGCTGGCTCGCTCTCGGGTGGTGAGAGGCAGATGGTGGCGATGGCCCGTGCTCTCATGATGGACCCAACCGTCCTCTTGCTTGACGAGCCGAGCGCGGGATTGTCTCCCGCGCGCCAGGACGAGACATTCGTGCGGACACGTCATATCAATCGCACAGGCGTCACTGTCATCATGGTGGAGCAGAATGCGCGGCGCTGCCTGCAGATTGCTGACCGTGGTTACGTGCTTGACCAAGGCGCAACCGCCTACACCGCATCGGGCCAGGAACTCTTGAAGGATCCGAAGGTCATCGAGCTGTACTTGGGAACGCTCGGCGCGTAATCGGCGTGCGGCACCGGTGTTGACGCACGGTCACGGCGCGCCCGCCCCTAACACGACAACGACAGAGGGCCCCCGGCGTTCGCCGGGGGTCCTCTGAACGTGTGGGCTCGTGCCCGCGAGGATTACTTGATCTCGCCGTACACAGCCTCAATCCAGACCGGAACGTTGTCGTCGCCGTAGGTGTAGACACCCACGTAGGCGCTCGACGGGTCGTTGTCGGCGTTGAACGCGCCGGTACC
>JAEZXC010000092.1 GCA_023442845.1 Actinomycetes bacterium
ACGCGGTAGAGGAAGTTCTCGAGGGCCGCCTGGCCAAGCGGAGAGTGCTTCACCTCGGGGTGCCATTGGACACCGGCAAGAGCGCGATCGAGGTCCTCAAACGCGGCGACAGGGGCGCCCTCGGTGCCTGCGAGCACCGTGAAACCCTCGGGTGCGGCCTCGACGCAATCACCGTGGCTCATCCAGACCGTCTGTTCTGCCGGACTGCCTCCAAGGAGTGTGCCCGCGTCGGCGACACTCGCGACGGTGCGTCCGTATTCGCGCAGGCCGGTCTTCGAGACGGTGCCGCCAAGTGCAGCTGCCATCAGCTGGAAGCCGTAGCAAATACCCATCACCGGGACGCCGGCTTCGTAAATCGCGGTGTCAATCCGCGGGGCGCCGTCCTCGTACACGGACGAGGGGCCGCCGGAGAGGATGATCGCCGCCGGATCCTTCGCGAGCATGTCGGTGACGCTCATCGAATGCGGGACGATCTCCGAGTACAGGTGCGCCTCGCGCACGCGCCGGGCGATCAGTTGCGCGTACTGTGCGCCGAAGTCGACGACGAGGACGGGACGATGCTGGGTGCTCACGCGACCAGGCTAGCGGCGACCTCGCGCGTGACGCGCCGCTCCATGACAAACGACAGGACAGGCACCACGCCGCCTAGCACCAAGGTGAGAAGGCGCGACAGTGGCCACTTCATCCGGACAAAGAGCTCGGCACACGTCGCGACGTACACCATGAAGATCCAGCCGTGCACAATGCCAACCCACGTGGCAAAGGACGTGAAGCCTTCGTGCTCCCAGCCCGCCGCGAGGCCGATGTACTTCACGGCCGTCACGACAGTGAGCAACAGCAGAAAACTTCCCGTCACCACGGCCATGATCCGGTAGCGAGTGAGGGCGGGCTGAACCTTGTCGCTCATGCGATGTCCTCCTGGGGTGTGCTTCTGCCATTGTCCCGTATCCACCGCCCGGCCAGTACCGCCGCGAAGGCACCAAAGATCCACCATTCGAGCGCATACGTCGCGGACTGCAGGTTGATTCGCTTCTCTGCCGGCGGTGGTGGCATTGCGTTCCAGCCGGGCGCTGGCGCATCGGCAACGACGAGGTACGAATACACCGGCGTGGGCCATTCCTGAGCCAGCGTGGCCGTTGACATCGTGCTGAGCCAGAGCGCTCCCTCGACCGGGCTCGCGTCGGGCGGTGCGCCCGTCCCCTCGCCTCCGCGCACGTACCCGGTCACGACCACGGCACCACCGGCCTCTGGCAACGCGGCAGGGGCTTCGTCAGGCGGAAGCCAACCGGCCAGAACCGGCAGCGTCGCGGCTTCGCCGGTGCCGGTGAGGTGCGCGTCCACCTCGAGCGGCAGCACGAGGAGCACAGCGTCGGCGCCCTCGACCACCTTGCCCGCGACAAGGCCCGCCGGTGCGTTCGCCCATTGCCCGCCCGCTTCAATAAGGCGGCCCTCACCCCGCCCGCCCTCGCCCGGACGCATGACGTCGGCGATGGGAGCGCGCGGGTCGGGCTCGATCGGCACTGCTTGGTCGTTGGCACGGTTCCACTGCCACATCCCCAAGCCCCCGCCCACAGCGAGAGCCGCTACGCCGATTGCCAGTGCTGTGAGAACGGCCCCCACGCGCACGCGGCCGCGCGGACGGGAGGTCGGCGAGTTCTCACCCTCGTTCGACACGTCTCACTACTCCTCACCCGATAGCTGGGCGGCCGATGCGCAACACCTGCCCCTGGCATCGTAGATCGCGCGCGGCTGTGCCAACCGCCCTGGGCGACAAGGGGAGTCTAGGAGTCCCAGTTGCCAACGTCGGCCCGGACCTGGGCGTAGCGAACGAGGTTCCGGCCACCGTCTTTCGCCTCATAGAGCAACGCGTCCGCAACGCGCACCGTGGTCTCCCACGACAATCCGGCCGACGCTGCAGCCAGCCCCGCAGAGAACGTCACCTGGGAGTCCACACCCGGTAGATCGAGGCCTTCCTCAACCTGACGGCGCGCGCGCTCGATCACGCTCACCGCGGCGGTGAGCCCGACATCCTTCATGAGGACAAGGAACTCCTCACCACCCCAGCGCGACACCACTCCACGGGACCCGACTTGGTCCTCAAGAACCCGCGCTACCTCGGTGAGCACAGCGTCGCCGCGCACGTGACCCAAGGTGTCATTGACGTACTTGAAGCGATCGAGATCGACGATGACAATCACATACGGCCGGTCGCGTGGCACTGCCGCTAGCGCCTCGACCATTCCTCGTCGGTTGACGAGTTGGGTCAGAGTGTCCGTCCGCGCCTGCAACTGTGCAGAACTGATCTGGCTCTCGGCCCGCCGGCGCTCCCGCGTGAAGTAGTGGTCGTTCAGCCAGGCCGTCGACGTAATGACGATTGTCGTCAGCGCGACGTTCGCGATAAAGAACCCTTTGACGACGGCCGTCGACGCGTCGAGATGGGGGTGCGCGAAGTGGTCGTCGGTGACGGACCACGCCACCGCGAGGGAAGAGATCACGGTGAGGCCGATGCGCCACCGCATCATTGTTGGCCCCATCGTCACAAAGGACACGGCGGATGCCATCAGCATCGGCAGCATGAACCCGGCGCGAGCCGAGAGGAACCATGACTGCACAAGGAAACCGATCAAGGGCACGATGAGCGACGCGACAGCAGCAGTTCTCAAAGCGCCACGCACATGTACCACAGCACAGAGGATCCATCCGATGAGAATCCCGAGGTGGGTGAGCGCGGCAGGCCACAGCGCGCCCCCCGACACGACCGCGAGCGCGATGGTAAAGGGCACCGCAGTACAGATCGCAAAGCCCAAGTAATGGTTCTCGCCCATGACAAAACGTGCGGTCTGTCGGTCTCGACCTTCAATGCCGATTCGACTCAGCCGCACATAGGCGTCACGCAGGATTGGGCTCATCATCGGCCTAAACGTAGGGGTACATGGCCCCGTAGCCAAGGGGCGTTGGATGTTTTGAGTGGAAGGTCCCACATTAGGCCCATCGTCCCGCCGCAAACGTGAAACGATGGGCGTGTGGCTCGCAGCATTTATATCGCCTCGGTAGAAGGCGACACCGGCAAGTCCTCGATTGCCCTTGGCATCACGGCGCTGTTCGCGCGCACCGTTTCAAAGGTGGGGATCTTCCGTCCCGTCGCGCGAGTCGCCGACGGCTCTGACTACGTCCTGCAATTGCTCCTCGGCCATGACGGCGTCGACCTCTCCTACGAAGAATGTGTCGGCGCGACGTACGCCGAGGTGCACGCAGACCCAGAAGGCACACTCGCCCGCATTGTTACCCGCTACCACGAGGTAGCGCGTAAGTGCGAAGCCGTCGTCATTGTCGGCACCGACTACACCGACGTTGCTGCCGCGGCGGAGTTTGATTTCAACGCGAAGATCGCGGCGAACCTCGGCGCACCGGTTGCTCTCGTCGTGCGCGGCGTGGACCGTACCCCGGCGCAGATCGCGGACATCATCGCCCAAGCGCGCGCCCAGATGGAGGAGCATCACGCCAAGGTGGTGGCGGCCTTCGCAAATAGGTGCGACCCCACAGAGGTCGACGCTGTTCGCGCGGCCCTGCCCGCAGACATCGGTGTCGCCGCACTCCCCGAAGAGGAACTGCTGTACGCCCCCACGTTGCGTGCGTTGTCCGATGCCGTCAATGGCCACATGATTGCTGGCGACGAAGCGCTGCTGTCGCGCGAGGTCCGCTCGATCACCGTGGGTGCGATGAATCCCGAACACCTCGTCGACAGGCTCGAAGAAGGTGGCCTCGTCATCACCCCCGGAGACCGTGCGGACACGGTGCTTGCCGCGCTCACGGCGCACTCCGCGGCAGGCTTCCCCGCCATCGCGGGAATCGTCGTCACCGGCGGCTTCCGCCCGCATCGTTCAATTCAGCGCCTCATCGACGGCATGAGCCCCACCTTGCCGATCATCGCGAGCGACATGGACACCTTCGACACCGCGAAGCGGTGCTGGGACACGCGCGGGCGCCTATCCCGCGAATCCGTCCTCAAGGTGGACACCGCACTCAGCATGTTTGAGCGTCACGTCGATGGCGCGGAACTGATGGACAAGCTCAAGCTGGCGGGAACCGACGTCATCACCCCGCTCATGTTTGAGTACACGCTGCTTGATCGCGCTCGCGCGAACCGTCAACACATCGTCCTTCCCGAAGGCGAGGATGACCGCATCCTGCGTGCTGCGGGAACGCTGCTCACGCGCGATGTCGTCGAGCTGACCATCCTCGGTGACCCGACGGCGATCCAAGCCCGCGCTGGCGAACTCGGGCTTTCCCTTGACGGCGCGCACATCATCTCTCCCCAGGACCCCGCGTATGTTGAGCGCTTTGCGAACGAGTTGTATGAATTGCGCAAACACAAGGGCATGACCCTCGATGGCGCGCGTGACCGAGTCGAGGACGTCAGCTACTTCGGCACGATGATGGTGCAACTGGGACTTGCGGACGGAATGGTCTCCGGGGCAACGCACACAACTGCCCACACGATTACGCCCTCGTTCCAGATCATCAAGACGACGCCTGGGGTGTCAATCGTGTCGTCAGTGTTCTTCATGTGCCTCGCGGATCAAGTCCTTGTTTACGGCGACTGTGCGGTCAACCCCGACCCCACTGCCGAGCAACTTGCGGACATCGCGATCTCGTCCGCCGAGACGGCCATGATGTTCAACATCGAGCCCCGGGTGGCGATGCTGTCGTACTCGACGGGCGAATCAGGAACCGGCTCCGATGTCGACAAGGTCCGCGAAGCCACTCGACTTGTACGCGAGCGTCGGCCCGACCTGCTCGTCGACGGACCGATCCAATACGACGCCGCCGTCGACCCGTCAGTCGGCAAGTCAAAGGCGCCCAACTCCCCCGTTGCTGGCCGCGCAACGGTGCTGATCTTCCCCGACCTCAACACGGGCAACAACACGTACAAGGCGGTGCAGCGCTCGGCTGGCGCAGTGGCCATCGGCCCCGTGCTCCAGGGCCTGCGCAAGCCGGTTAACGACTTAAGTCGAGGCGCGCTCGTTCAAGACATTGTCAACACAGTCGCCATTACGGCGATCCAAGCCCAACAACAGACCGCTTAAGTGGCGAAGGGAATCCCGTGGCTGTGAACTACCAGGGCGTCGCGCTCGTGCTCAATTCCGGATCGAGCACGGTGAAGTACCAAGTGATCGACACGTCCGTGGCAAAGCCGTTGGCGTCGGGTCTCGTGGACCGCGTGACAGACCACTCAGAGGCGATCAAAGAAGTCATTGCGCGCCTGTCCGATCCGACGAGCGGCGTCGACCTGACAACTCTCACCGTCGTCGGCCACCGCGTCGTCCAAGGTGGCGACGAGTTCACCGCACCCACGATCATCGACGACGACGTTGAACGCCGTATCGCGCTTCTGTCGACACTCGCTCCGCTGCACAATCCCGGTCACGTTGCGGGCATCAAGGGCGCGCGTGAGGCCTTCCCCCACCTGCCGCACGTTGCAATCTTTGACACTGCCTTTTTCCAGACATTGTCAGAGGCCGCGTACACCTACGCGCTTGACCGCAACGTGGCACGCGAGAACGGGATTCGCCGCTACGGCTTCCACGGCACGTCCTATGCCTATCTCGCTCACGAGGTCCCGCGCGTCATCGGCAAGCGCCCGGATGAGATCAACATGATTGCGTTGCACCTCGGCAATGGGGCCTCCGCGACGGCGATTCGCGCGG
The DNA here is from genome assembly GCA_023442845.1 of Actinomycetes bacterium. Classification (GTDB taxonomy): domain Bacteria; phylum Actinomycetota; class Actinomycetes; order Actinomycetales; family Demequinaceae; genus Demequina. The sequence goes on from JAEZXC010000092.1 coordinate 5,709, forward strand.
GGCGCGCCATCGACACCTCGATGGGGCTCACCCCGCTCGAAGGACTTGTCATGGGTACGCGCACGGGCAACATCGATCCCGCCGTTGTGTTCCACCTTGGCCGCGCCGCAGGCATGAATCTCGATGAGATCGACCACCTCTTCAACCGGCAATCCGGAATGCTCGGGCTCACCGGGTACTCGGACTTGCGTGATGTTGAGCAGGCAGCTGCCGAGGGCTCTCACGACGCCCAACTTGGCCTCGAGATCTACTGCCGCCGCATCCGGGGTTATGTGGGCCAGTACTACGCCCAACTCGGTCACCTTGACGCAATCGTGTTTACCGCAGGCGTCGGCGAGAACTCCGATGTGGTGCGGCTCCAGTCGCTTGTGGGCCTTGACGAGCTCGGCATCATCATGGATCCCGAACGCAATGCTGGGCGCAAGAAGGAAGCGACGCGTGTCAGTGCGGACGAGTCCCGCGTGCAGGTGTGGGTGGTGCCGACGGACGAGGAGCGCGAGATCGCGCTGCAATCAATCGCAGCGGTTTCCTGATCGTCGCAATCGCAGGACTCACCCTGTGACCGTGCTCACGGTGGGCGAGACGCCTGCCCCCAACTCTGGGGTCAGGTGATAGCAGGGGGCCTCGCCCCAACGGGCGGGCAGCCGCCGGCGCGTCGGACACGCCGATTGTGCGATGTGTCACATCCGGGCGCCGTCCCCTCACAACGCTCCTGAGGACGTCGATCATGTAAGCGGATGGGCACAGTGGCGCCAGGAAGGCGACCTGCCATCTGACGGCGCGAGGGACCGCGGGAGGACATCATGGCGACGACGTCTGGATGGGTAGCACACGCTTCGCGAGAGCCAAGCGGAATGCTTGTCACTGCCTTGCATGACTGGATCGGCGATTCCGTTCGCTTGATGTCGATGAGCCCGGCCACCTGCCCGGTCCTCACCGATCCCGTGTTCGCCGGCATTGTGGGCCACGTTGACCGAGCGCTACACAAGCGTCGTCAAGTGGCGACGTTCCTTACCTCTCGCCCGTGCCATTTGCTCCCCACCATGGGGCACGGACTGCGTCCCATGAGTCAATTGGTCACCATCGGCGACGGCGGTCCTGAGGACCTGCAGGTCGAGCACACCGGCTCAGCATCGCCACTCGCAGAGGCACTTGCCCGCGCGTCGAGTGTGGAGCGCTCGGCACTGGTGCCGATCTTCACCGAACACGAGTTCATGAACTCGGACATGTTCCACCTCCACACGTCCCGCCTTCTCAATGCGCGCTACTCGGGCGTCGTCATCCCGTTCATGCTCGTCGAGGGCGATGACAGCGACCGTGACCGCGAGGATCGCGAGGACGTGGTACGTGCCGCCGGATACACGAGCTACACCTTTGAGTGTGCGCTCGAGCACTTCACCGCTGATGACCACGTGCGCTTCGCGCTGCTGATGGAGGACGTGCTCGACGAGATCGTCCAGATTAAGTCCGACGCCGCTGACCACCTCATGTCAGTGGAGCCGCTGTGGCCAATGGTGGAGATCCGCGCCGTTGCCGCGCTGCGTTGACACGGGCGCGTTAGTCTTGACGAGACAACAGGTGCACCTTATTTTGTTCACGGACAAAACAAACCGGTCGTGACTGACGCGCGATGCCAGCTGGGAGCGAAACTGTGACGTCGACAATCTCGAGTTGGGTCGCTCATGCCAACCGAGAGCCAAGTTCAGCCCTGCTCTCCGGCATGGACGAGTGGTGGCACCAGATCCCCATCGGAAACGATCCTCTGCGTGGATGTCCGTGGCTCACGTCCTCTTTCCACCGTTTGCTGCTCGTCCACATTGACCGCGCCGCTCACAAGCGCCGCCATGTGCCCCACTTTGTCTGCTCAACACAGTGCGCGCTTGACGACCACGGGCCCAGCCCGATCGCAACGTTGCTCCACGATGACGCGTACGGTCCAGCACCCATCGCTATCCAGCACGCGGTCGAGCGCACCGCGCTCGGCGAAGCGATCAACCTCGTCAAAGGACGTGACGCGGCACTGACCGTGGCGGTCATCGAAGAGGCTGACTTCGAAAACGCTAACGACTT
>JAEZXC010000144.1 GCA_023442845.1 Actinomycetes bacterium
ACCTGCGGCGCTATCGCGGATGTCGACTGTGTGGTGGGCCACGCCCCATGCCTCACGCCGGACTCCACACATGGCTTCACCCTCAACGAGGCTGAAGTGATGTTTTGGGGAACGTGCGGCGCCTGCGCAACCACGACGTCGGCCGCAACTGCCTGAGACCCATCCGTCCCGACTTCCCTCTTGACATCAAGGAGACAGACATGACTGACAAGTTCACGACGACGAACGCGGGTGCGCCCGTCGCGTCGGACGCGCACTCGCTGAGCGTCGGCGCCGACGGCCCGATCTCGCTCACCGACCACTACCTGGTCGAAAAGCTCGCGCAGTTCAACCGCGAGCGCGTTCCCGAGCGCGTCGTCCACGCGAAGGGTGGCGGTGCATACGGCACGTTCACCGTGACCAACCCGGAGATCGCGGCGTACACCCGCGCCTCCCTGTTCCAGCCGGGCGAGACCACCGAGATGCTCGCCCGCTTCTCGACCGTCGCCGGTGAGAACGGCTCGCCCGACACGTGGCGAGACCCGCGCGGCTTTGCGCTCAAGTTCTACACGCGCGACGGCAACTACGACCTCGTGGGCAACAACACCCCCGTGTTCTTCATCCGCGACGGCATCAAGTTCCCCGACTTCATCCGTTCGCAGAAGCGCCTGCCCGGTTCGCACCTGCGCGACAACGACATGCAATGGGACTTCTGGACGCTTTCGCCCGAGTCCGCTCACCAAGTGACGTGGCTCATGGGTAACCGTGGCCTGCCGCGCTCGTGGCGCGAAATGAACGGCTACGGCTCGCACACGTACCAGTGGATCAACGCGGCCGGTGAACGGTTCTGGGTGAAGTACCACTTCATCACGGAGCAGGGTGTTCACACCCTGACCGGTGACGAGGCGGCGGCGCTTGCTGGTTCCGACGCCGACCACCACATCCGCGACCTCTACACGCACATTGAGGCCGGTGACTTCCCACGCTGGAAGCTCTACGTGCAGGTGATGCCCTACGCGGACGCTGCGACGTACCGCTTCAACCCGTTCGACCTCACGAAGGTGTGGCCCAAGGCTGACTACCCCCGCATTGAGGTGGGTGTGATGGAGCTGAACCGCAACCCCGAGAACTACTTCGGTGAGATCGAGCAGGCGACGTTCGCGCCGAGCAACTTTGTGCCTGGCATCGGCCCCTCGCCCGACAAGATGCTGATGGCGCGCATCTTCTCGTATGCGGATGCGCACCGTTACCGCGTGGGCACCAACCACGCGCAACTCCCCGTCAACGCACCGAAGCACGCGGACCCGAACGGCCACTCCTACTCGAAGGATGGCTCGATGCGGTACGCGTTTGCTTCCGCCGACACCCCGGTTTACGCCCCCAACAGCAAGGGCGGCGCACACGCGGACCCGGCTCGCGCTGCTGAATCCGGTGGCTGGGAGTCGGATGGTGAGTTGGTGCGCGCCGCTGCAACGCTGCACGCCGAGGACGACGACTTCGGTCAGGCTGGCACGCTTTACCGCGACGTGTACACCGATGAGGAAAAGGCCCAGTTCCTGGCCACGATCACCGGCCACGTGGGTGGTGTGGTGTCGGCGGATATTCGCGAACGCGCGATCCAGTACTGGACCAATGTGGACGCCGGGCTTGGCGCCGCGTTGCGTGCCGCTCTCGCTTAACCTCTCACGCTGGCGCGGGGCTCCTCACTCCTTTTCGGGGTGTGGAGCCCCGCCGCGTGAGCGCCGCCTTCTAGATAAAGAGGGTGGTGCCCGACTCCTCGGCCTCACCGAGGAAGGTGGCAACGCCGGCCAGCTCGACCCCATCGAGCAGGTCGGCCTGGGCCATTCCCAACAGGTCCATCGTCATCGTGCACCCAAGGAGTCGTGCCCCGCCTTGTTGAGCGGCGGCAATCAACTCCGGCAACGTCTGGACGTCGTGTTGCTTCATGACGTTCTTGATCATCGCCGTGCCTGCGCCCATCATGTGCATCTGCGACAACGTCAACTTGTTCGCACCGCGCGGCATCATCGCGCCGAACATCTTGTCCATCACCTTCTTTTGGCGCTTCGGCGGCTTGGCCTTGCGCAGGCCGTTAAGTCCCCAGAAGGTGAAGAACATCGACACCTCTTGGCCCATCGCGAGGGCCCCATTGGCGATGATGAACGCCGCAATCTGCTTGTCGAGATCACCCGAGAACACCACCATCGACAGTTTGTTGCCGGTGGGCTTGGCGACGGCAATGGGGCCGACGCCGCCCTTGCGGAACGTCGCGACGAAGCCGGCGCCCTTCGGTTCGATTGAGACGAGGGTGTGACCATTCTTGGACGCCCACGCAGGAGCGTCGAGGGCGAATCCGGGGTCGGAGACCGTCACCCTGATTTCGTCGCCAGCGTTGGCAGCCTTCATCGCTCCTGCGAGGCGCATGATGGGCCCAGGGCACGCGAGTCCGGTGCAGTCGAGATCGGTGAGTTGTCCGGTCGCTGCCGCGACAGCGCCCGCCACCGACACCATGTCCGCATAGCTTTCCATCGGTGGTTGGGCCTGATACTCCGCCTTGTCCGTGTCCCACACATGCTTGTAGGTGGTCGATCCTCCAGAGAGAGTGGACACGTCGGCGAAGCCTCGCTGGACGAGCACGCGGTGAGCGAGGTACGAGCGGAATCCGACGGCGCAATACAACCGCACCGGTGTGGCCGGGTCCCAACCTGCGGTGGCCTCGCGGAATGTGGCGAGCGGCACGTTCTCGGCACCGGGAAGGTGCCAGATGTCAAACTCTTCGGGAGTGCGCACGTCCACGAGCCGAGCGCCTTCCACAGCGTCGGGCCAATCCCGTGCGTGCCACACCCGGAAGTCGCCTCGAATGACGTTTGCCGCCACGAAGCCCGCCATATTGACGGGATCCTTGGCGGAGCCAAACGGAGGAGCATACGCAAGTTCTTGTTCTTCAAGATCAAACACAGTGAGCCCGGCGCGAATCGCCATCGCGAACAAGTCGAGTCGTTTGTCGACGCCATCGAACCCACACGCCTGGGCCCCGAGCACACGCCCGTCAGTCGGTGAGAACAGGAGTTTGATGTGCATCATCGCGGTGCCGGGGTAGTAGCCCACGTGGCCTGACGGGTGAAGGTGCACCACCTCGTACGGCACGCCTGCCGCATCGAGCTGACGAGAACTTGCACCGGTCCCTCCGGCGACCATGTCGAACACCTTGACCACGGACGTGCCCTGCGTCGACTTGTACTCGGTGTTGCGTCCGCAGATGTTCTCAGCGGCGACGCGCGCCTGACGGTTGGCGGGCCCGGCCAAGGGCGTCACGTAAGAGCCGGGCAGCACCGGGTGCGGCGTCTCGACTCCATCGCCTGCCGCATAGATGCTGGGGTCGTTGGTGCGCATGTGCGTGTCGACACGGATCCCTCCACTGCCACCCACCTCGATCCCGGCCGCAGCGGCGATGTCCGTCAGCGGGCGAACCCCTGCGGCCAACACGACAAGATCTGCGGGAAGCGTGACGCCCGAGGCAAGTTCAACCGAGACGCGCTCGTCGCCATCAGCGTCGCTGAGTGGAACGAAAGCGGCGGCCCTTGTCGCCAGATGGAGCGCAATTCCGTGTTGGACGAGATGCTGTTCGACGGGTGAGGCAATTTCGTGGTCGACCGGGGGAATGATCTGGTTGGCGAGCTCAACCACGTCCACCGCGACGCCTCTGTGGTGAAGATTCTCCGCCATCTCAAGACCGATGTAACCGGCGCCGACCACCACAGCCCGCACCGGGCCTCGCTTGCCCGCCTTCTGGGCCGCAAGAGCGTCGTCAATACGCGCCTTCATCACGTCCATGTCGCCGATGCGGCGTAGCACGTGGACGGCTGGATGATCGATACCGGGCAATGGCGGCCGGACAGGCTCAGCGCCCATGCACAGCGCAAGGTTGTCGTAGGACTCGACGTATTCCGCGCCCGAGTCCACGTCGCGCACCGTCACCGTCTTGGCGTCACGGTCGATCGCGATAACTTCGGACCCGATGCGCACGTCGATGTTGAGGGACTCACGCAAGCTTTCGGGAGTCTGCAGCAGCAGGCGCGAGCGCTCGGTGATGACCTCGCCGATGTGATACGGCAACCCGCAGTTGGCGAAGGACACATGATGCCCGCGCTCAAGCACAACGATGTGTGCGGACTCATCGAGGCGCCGCGCCCGTGCCGCGGTCGATGCTCCTGCTGCAACGCCTCCCACAACGACCAGTTTCATGACAATGCCTCCCGGGGTATGCGAGAACACCACGCTATGCCCCGGGGGGTATGGGCGCGTGGGACCTAAGGCACGTTGCCGCGCTTGTTCTTCTTCCTGGTTCCCGGGAGCACACAGAAAACGTCGCGCGTTGGGTCAGCGTGACCGGCGGGTCGCGCTCCGTTACTCTGGTAACCACGTGCGCCCATCGGGCGAGGAGGAGAGTTCATGAACGCGGACGACCGCGCCCCATTCGGCGAGTCCCAGCAACCGTTCGCACCGTCGCAGGGTGAGCCAGGCGTACGCCGCTCGGGCATCATGCCGACGAGCAATTCGGTACCCCAGCGCACAGCGTTCCGTCCCGTGACGGGCACGCAGACCACGGGCACGCAGGGAGCCTCACCCCGCCCCGGCGGAGCGCAACCGCCTTCGGCTCCTCAGCCCACACAGACCCGTCCCGCTCCCGAACGGTCCGCGCAGCCCACCACCCAAGCGTCGGGCATGCAGACCACCCGCCCCGTCTCGTCTCCCGCCGCTGGAGTGCCTGGAGCGTCGGGCGCCGCGGGTGCTGGAGCGTCGGCCCTCGCCTCAGGCGAAACCGAAACCCGCTCAGCAACGGCCGCCGCAGGCGTCGCACGCCTCAAGAGCCTTCGCAACAAGGCCGCCACCACGGTGAGCGAGGCCGACCTTGCCGCCGCGAAGGCGATCGGCCCACGCAAGGTCCGCGTGCTGATTAGCCGCCTTGACCCGTGGTCGGCGCTCAAGATCGGCTTCTTGCTGTCGATCGCGCTCGGCATCATGTTCATCATTGCCATCCACATTTTGTGGAGCGCATTGAACTCGATGGGCACCATCGACCTCGTCAACGACTGGGTGCAGCGCCTCTTCACCACCGAGCAAGAGGTCAACATCCTCCAGTTCCTCAACTACGGCAAGGTGATGTCGGCCGCGCTCTTGGTCGCCGTGACCAACGTCGTTCTCATCTCCGGCTTGTCGGTGATCGGTGCAATGCTCTACAACACGGTCTCCCGCGTTGTGGGCGGTGTATACGTCACGCTGACCGACGACTAGTTTTCGGTTTTCTCGCACCACGAACCTTCGCGCGGGCGCCTCAATATCGGTTTGGCCGCAGGCGCGGGCGTGAGGTATCTTGGTGCGTCGCGGCTATCGGCCGCACGGGCCCATAGCTCAGGCGGTTAGAGCGCTTCGCTGATAACGAAGAGGTCGGAGGTTCAAGTCCTCCTGGGCCCACCAACCTCCGCCGCGTCCGCAACGTCGCTGGCGTAGCGGTGGTTGTCCCAGTGGCCGTGTGCCGCACGGGGCCTTGGCGCAATTGGTAGCGCACCTGCTTTGCAAGCAGGGGGTTAGGGGTTCGAGTCCCCTAGGCTCCACTCGATGAGCCGGTCCGTATCGCGGGCCGGCTTTCGTGTTTCATGCGCACGGCGCCGGCGCTCGCGCCCGTTTCTCACGCCCGCGCCTGTTAGCGTGCCCCAATGGCGCGCGCATCAGAGTCCGGCTGGGTGGACACCTCGCGTGCCGGCCCGCCGCCTTCCGAGGTGCATATCGACGCCGCGCTCGCGGCCGCCCTTATCACTTCGCACGCACCGGAGTTCGCCGACGCTGAACTTGGCGATCGCTTCGACGGCTGGGATATGGCGGTGTTCCGCCTTGGTGACGGACATGCTCTCCGCTTGCCCCGCACCGCGGCGGCGGTCACGTCGCTTGCCGTTGAACTGCGAGCCTTGCAGGAGGTCGGGGCGAGGTGGAGCTTCGCCCGCCCCAGCGTCGTCCACGTGGGTAAGCCCGGCGAGGGATTCCCGTGGCCCTGGGCGGTGACAACG
>JAEZXC010000051.1 GCA_023442845.1 Actinomycetes bacterium
ACCCCCCCACCCCCCCGGGGGGGGGCCGCCCTGTTGGCCGCCCCCGCCTCTTGTGGTGAAACGTGCGATCTACACGTCGTAGTACAGCTCGAACTCGTGGGGGTGAGGGCGGAAGCGCAGCGGGTCAATCTCAGCTGAGCGCTTGTAGTCGATCCACGTCTCAATGAGGTCGGGCGTGAACACGCCGCCCTCGGTGAGGAACGCGTGGTTCGCCTCAAGGTTGTCGAGCACCTTGGACAGGCTGTCCGGCACCTGCGGGATCTGAGCGTGCTCCTCCGGGGGAAGCTCGTACAGGTCCTTGTCGACAGGAGCCGGGGGTTCGATGCGGTTCTTGATGCCGTCAATGCCGGCCATCAAAAGTGCCGCGAACGCAAGGTACGGGTTACCCGACGAGTCGGGGGCACGGAACTCAATGCGCTTGGCCTTCGGGCTCGACCCGGTGATCGGGATACGCACCGCGGCGGAGCGGTTGCGAGCCGAGTACACCAGGTTGACGGGTGCCTCGTAACCGGGAACGAGTCGGTGGTACGAGTTAACCGACGGGTTGGTGAATGCGAGCAGTGACGGTGCGTGCTTGAGAATGCCGCCGATGTACCACCGCGCCATGTCGGACAGGCCACCGTAGCCCTTCTCGTCGAAGAACAGGGGATCGCCGCCCTTCCAGATGGACTGGTGCACGTGCATTCCCGAACCGTTGTCACCGAAGAGGGGCTTCGGCATAAACGTGACGGTCTTTCCGGCGTTCCACGCCACGTTCTTGATGATGTACTTGAACTTCATCAAGTCGTCGCCGGCTCGAAGCAACGTGTTGAAGCGGTAGTTGACCTCCTGCTGACCGGCCGTGCCCACCTCGTGGTGCGCGCGCTCAACCGACAGGCCTACCTGCTCCAGCACGGTGCACATCTCGTCACGCAAGTCGGCGAACTGGTCGCTCGGGCTCACAGGGAAGTAGCCACCCTTGAAACGGGTCTTGTAACCGCGGTTCGGCGAGCCGTCGAGCTCGGTCTCGATGCCGGTGTTCCACGCCGCCTCGGAGGAGTCGATGTGGTAGTAACCCTCGTGCTGGTTCGTTGCGAAGCGCACGGCGTCAAAGATGAAGAACTCGGCTTCAGGAGCGAAGTAGGCAGTGTCACCGATGCCAGTGGACTTGAGGTACGCCTCTGCCTTGGCGGCCACGTTACGGGGGTCACGCGAGTAGAGCTCGTTCGTGAAGGGGTCAACGATCGAGAAGTTCATGACGAGCGTCTTGGCCGCGCGGAACGGGTCGACGAACGCCGTCTCGACGTCCGGCAAGAGCTTCATGTCGGACTCGTTGATGGCCTGGAAGCCACGGATCGATGAGCCGTCGAACATGAGGCCGTCGGAGAAGACGTCCTCGGTGAATTGGGCGGCCGGAATGTTGAAGTGCTGCATGACGCCCGGGAGATCGCAGAAGCGGACGTCGACAAACTCGACTCCCTCCTCCTTGACAAAGGCGAGCGCCTCTTCGGCGGTCTTGAACATCGGATTGCTCCTTGAAGTAGGTCTAGCCAAGGCGGCTGGGTCCCAAACTAGTAGGCCTCCGTGTCGTTGGCGTATTGCGAATGTTTCGTGCCTGTTAACGCTTCGACTTTTCCCGGACGCCACGTCGCGACCTCTGCGGGTGTGCTTCGCGAAGCCACCTAGGCTTGACGCATGACCGCCTCACGATCCCCTTCACTCGTTGTCGATGCCGTGCTTTTGGACATGGATGGCACGCTTGTCGACTCGACGTCACTTGTTTACGAGATGTGGGGGCGCTTCGCGATGGAGCATGGGCACGATCCTGAAGAGGTCGTCGCGTTTGCCCACGGCACGCCTTCGATCGCCACGCTTCGTCGATACCTGCCCGAGTCCGCGAACATTGACGAGTGGTACAACCGGGTCGCCGAATGGGAGCGCGGTGACTTTGGCGGGGTCGCAGAGCTTCCTGGCGCGGCCGCTTTCGTCAGCTCACTGCCAGAGGGGAAGTGGGCGGTGGTCACCTCGGCGATCGCCGACGCTGCTCGCGCCCGGCTCGAGGGGGCCGGGTTTCCTCACATCGACGTGTTGGTTGGTGCGGACGACGTCGAACGCGGCAAGCCGTACCCCGAGCCCTTTCTTCAGGCGGCGGAGCGCCTCGGGGTCGACATCGCGCGTTGCGTCGTCTTTGAAGACTCACCGCCGGGGATTGAGGCCGGCGTTGCTGCGGGGGCGCACGTGGTGGTCGTCGGGGACGCCGAGACGGCACACACCCCTGGGCTTCGACGTCTTCGCCATTGGCGCGACGTCGCGGTCTCGGTCACGGCATCGGGTGAGATCGAAATCGAAGGGATTCCGCAGGCCTAATGGTCCCGCAGTGCTTATCGACCTCGCAGCGCTTATCGACCCCGTAGTGCTTATCGACCCCGTAGCGCCTTGCGGTCCGCGCGTGCGCGTGCGGGATCGACGCCCTTGGGAATCGGCATCTGCGGCCCGCCAAGCGCGCGCAGGCGAGCGCGTACCGCGTCCTGATCCGCGCCGGACAAGCCCTTGCCGAGGCCGCGGCCAAACTCGCGACGCTTGATCCCGCGAATCGCCTTCGTCAGGTCCTTGAGACGGACCTCGCCTTCGTTGTTGCCCACGTAGAGCGTCGTCACCGGAACGCCGGGAACAAGCTTTCCAAGACGGGCCGTCGTTTGGTCGACAGTCTTCTTCGCGGAGCGACCACCTTCTGCGAGGAGAACGACGCCACCTTGACCCACACCCTGAAACACGACGGCGCGGCTGCGCGCCTCGACCGCGATCGGCTCGTCGGCAAATTGCCATCCCCTGCGGATTGACTGCGCAACGGCGAGCGAGCCGCCGAGTTGGCCGTCCATCTGCTTGAACATCTGCTTCTCGAAGCGGCGCGTCAGCACAAGGAGGCCAAGAATCATGCCGGTCATGAGGCCGAGCACGGGGCCAAAGATCTTCGCGAAGTAGCCCGACACGACAAAGGCCGAGGCCACACCAAGAGCGATGGGGATGCCCGCAACGAGCGCCATCAACCACGGGAGCGCTTTGTCGGCCTTCGCCGTGATCTTGTAGGCCTGGACCAGCGTCTTGTACCAGCGCTGCTTGGGTGCGGGAGCTTGCTTCGCCATAGTGCCGCCTAGTCTAGTGCGCCCGATTACGCGCGGGGAGCGCGCGCCAGCAGGGCCGACGCTTCTTGGCGGGCCACGACGGGCTGAGCGAGGTGGTCCAGGGCGGCCGGGATCTCCCGTCCCTTGCGCGTCATCGCCTGTGCCCACAGGCGGCCAGCTCGGTAGGACGAACGCACGAGGGGTCCCGACATGACGCCGGCAAAGCCGATTTCCTCTGCCGCGTCAGACAACTCAACGAACTCTTCGGGCTTGACCCACCGGTCCACGGGGTGGTGTCGCGGCGAAGGACGCAGGTACTGCGTGATCGTCAGCAAGTCGCAACCGGCGTCGTGCAAATCGCGCAGCGCTTGAAGTACTTCCTCGAAGGTCTCACCCATGCCAAGGATGAGGTTGGACTTCGTGACAAACCCATCAGCTTGCGCCCGCGTGAGGACCTCAAGGGAGCGCTCGTACGTGAACGCCGGGCGGATGCGCTTGAACACGCGCGGCACGGTCTCAACGTTGTGAGCGAGAACCTCAGGGCGCGAAGAGAAGACCTCGGCCAACTGATCGGGATTCGCATTGAAGTCGGGGATGAGGAGCTCGACGCCTGTGCCCGGGTTAAGCGCGTGAATCTGGCGCACGGTCTCCGCGTAGAGCCACGCGCCGCCATCGTCGAGATCGTCGCGCGCAACGCCTGTCACCGTCGAGTACTTGAGGCCCATTTCGCGGACCGATTCGGCAACGCGACGTGGTTCATCGCGGTCGAGAGCGGATGGCTTGCCGGTGTCGATCTGGCAGAAGTCGCACCGGCGCGTGCACTGTGACCCACCAATGAGGAAGGTCGCCTCACGGTCTTCCCAACATTCAAAGATGTTGGGGCAACCAGCTTCTTCGCACACGGTGTGAAGGTTGCCGCCCTTAACGAGCCCCTTCAGTTCTTTGTACTCGGGACCCATCGTGGCAGTGGTGCGAATCCACTCAGGTTTGCGTTCGATGGGCGTCTCGGCATTGCGCGCCTCGATGCGGAGCATCTTGCGTCCTTCGGGGGCGAGTGTCACGCGATCTCCTGGGACTCGGGGACTTCGGTCGCGCCGACGGGCGCTCCAACCGTCGTCCATCGTATGTCGGCAAGGGCACGCTCGAGTGCGCGCACCGTGGTAGGGACGACATCGGCAATGGTGATACGGCGGCCAAGTTCGACCGAAAGCGATGTCACATCGGCGTCAGAGATGCCGCACGGAACAATCTTCTCGAAGGCGGCGAGATCGGGCTCACAGTTGAGCGCGAAGCCATGCATCGTGACGCCCTTTGCTACGCGGACCCCAATCGCACAAATCTTGCGCTCGCGCCGCTGCCCCGTGGCGGGGAGCCACACGCCAGAGCGGTCAGCTACCCGCACGGTGTCGATCCCGAACTCGCCGCACACGGACATGATTGCGTCCTCGAGCCTGCGCACGTACTTCACCACATCGACTGGCTCGGCAAGCCGGATGATCGGGTAGCCCACGAGTTGTCCGGGGCCATGCCACGTGATGCGACCTCCGCGGTCGACATCAATCACTCGCGTGCCATCGACAGGACGATCCCATTGCGCCGTGCGCTTGCCGGCCGTGTAAACACTTGCGTGCTCAACAAGGATGAGCGTGTCCGGCTGTTCACCGGCCACGACACGGCCGTGGATTTCCCTTTGACGTTGCCACATCTGCTCGTAGTCGAGCGGGCCCCGGCTGAGTTCCGATGTGATCTGCACCTCCCCAGGCTAACGCCGGAATACCTGCGCCCGGTTGCGGTTTCATAGGTCCGTGAAGACTCGTACCTGGTTAAGGCCCGTTCTCGTGGCCATTGTCATCGTTGTGTGGCTTGGCATTTCCGGTGCTGGAGGTCAGACCTTCGGCAAGCTCAGTTCCGTACAGGAAAACGAGAACTCCGTCTTTCTTCCGTCCTCGGCTGAATCGACAAAGGTTGCGGCGGAGCACGAGCAGTTCATTCCGTCCGACGCGGTGCCGGGCTTGTTTGTTATCGACGAGGTGACGCCAGACCGCTTGGGTGAGATCCAAGCGTGGGCAGACGGCGTCGGCGGTGTGGCGCTTGAAGGGGACCCTGAGGGCCGCACCGTTCGTGACGTTCTCGTGTCAGAACCACTCGCTGTGCCGTCAGAGGATGGTGAGGCGGCGCTTGTTCTCTTTGAGATTTCAGCAGACGTCTTCGGTGCCAACGCTGGCGAGGGCACCATTGGTGAACTCGTTGTCGAAACAGTCCGTCATGAATGGACGCAGAGCGGCCTTGACAGTCCGGCCTACTTCACCGGTGCGGCAGGTATCGTTGCCGATCTCGTTGGCGCGTTTGCGGGCATTGACGGCATCTTGTTGCTCGTCGCGTTGTCGGTCGTTCTCGTCATTTTGCTGATCGTCTACCGCAGCCCCGTCTTGCCGTTCCTCGTGCTCGCGACGGCGATGATCGCGTTGACGGCGGCAATCATCGCGGTGTACGCCCTTGCGAAGAGCGACGTCATCACGCTCAACGGGCAGTCGCAAGGCATCATGTTTATCCTCGTTGTCGGCGCGACGACGGACTACGCGTTGCTCCTTGTCGCCCGTTACCGCGAGGAGCTTTTGCGCCGCCGCAGCACGTACGAAGCCCTCCGTGTGGCATGGCGCCGGTCGATCGAGCCGATCGCAGCGTCGGCCGGAACAGTCATCTTGGGGCTCATGGTGCTCCTGCTGTCGGACCTCAAATCCAACTCGTCACTTGGCCCCGCAGGTGCGATCGGTATTGCCAGCGCGCTCTTCGCGGCGCTCACGCTGCTCCCGGCGCTGTTGCTCATCGGTGGTGAGCACGCCCGCGGTGTGTTCTGGCCCGCGCGGCCGCGTTACCTCGGCAAGGAAGAGCGGGAGGAAGCGCAGAGCACTGAGTCCGTGGAGCAGAAGGCCGGTGTGTGGGGCCGCGTCTCCACCTTTGTCGATGCGCGTCCCCGCGCGGTGTGGATTGGCGCAGCTGGCCTCCTTGTCGTGATGGCTGTAGGCCTTACCCAGCTTGAGGCCGATGGCGTGGGCGACCGTGACGTCTTCCTTACGGAGACGGAATCGGTGACGGGTTTTGAGGTGTTGGAAGAGCACTTCGACGCGGGAGCGACCTCCCCGGTGCGTGTCATTGTGGATGAGGCCGACGCCGATGCCGCTCTGGCCGCCGTGCAGGACGTTCCGGGTATCGAGCAGGCCTACGTTCTCACCCAGGCAATTGCTGATGGTGCGCCACCCGCAGACGCTCAGGACGCACCGCTCGTCGTCAATGGTCGCGTCGAGATTGAGGCCGTCACAGCGACAGCCGCATCAACTCGGGCCTCGCAAGACGTGGTTGAGGACGTGCGTGCGGCGGTGCACGCGCTTTCGGATACCGCCATTGTGGGCGGTCAAGCTGCGGAGGCTCTTGACACCCGCCTTACCACCGACCGGGACATTGTCGTCATTCTTCCGGTGATCTTGCTCGTCATCTTCTTGGTGCTCGTGCTCTTGCTTAGGTCGATCGTTGCACCTGCGCTCATCGTTGTGGCAAATATCTTGTCCTTTGGTGCTGCGATGGGGGTGTCGGCCCTCGTATTCGACTGGGTGTTCGACTTCCCGGGCATCGACCCGGCTGTGCCATTGCTCGCCTTCGTCTTCTTGGTCGCGCTCGGCGTCGATTATTCGATCTTCCTCATGTCGAGGGCGCGAGAGGAGGCGCTGGCGCACGGTACCGCGGATGGAGTTCGCCGGGCCCTGGCGGTGACAGGCGGCGTCATCACGTCTGCGGGCATCGTGCTTGCGGCTACGTTTGCGGCGCTTGGCGTGCTGCCGCTCGTCTTTCTTGCGCAGATTGCGTTCATCGTTGCATTTGGTGTGCTGGTCGATACGTTCATCGTTCGCTCGCTCCTCGTGCCTGGTCTTGTCGCCGACATCGGGCGACGTTCGTGGTGGCCGTGGATGCGTCGCTTTGAATCGTAGAAATTGGCCTGTGGATAACGCCCGCTGACCATGCCCGGCGGGGCACAGTGGGGGAATGAACACTCTCGCGCCACATGGACAGGCGACCGAGCGAGTCGTCGGGCACGGTGCGGCGGCATTTGAGCAGGTACGGTTGCGCCGCGATGCGCTCGAGGCAAGCGGAATTGACGGCTTGATCGTTCCCGTGCGGGTTGCGCTCCAGTCCCACGACTCGGTGGTCGTTGCTGAGCCCGTCAGTGGCGGCGTGACGTTGCATAACGTGCTCGCCTCCCGCGGAAGCCTCAGCGCCGGCGAATGTGTGTGGTGGGCGGCGCAGGTAGCCCAACTCTTGGCATCGCTTCACAAGGTCGGTATCGCCCACGGTGCATTGAGCGCCGACGCAGTCGTGATTGACGGCGAGCGGGTTCGCCTGGGATGCCTTGTGGACGGGGCACCGGGCGCGTCGGGACCCGATGATGTCGCGGCGCTTGGCTCGCTTCTCGCGCAGTGTGTTCGTCCGGACGAGGCGGCACGTGTGCTGGCGTGGGCGGAGCCGATGCAGCACGAACGTTCCGATGCGCGACCTTCCGCCGCGATGGTGGCCCGGGCCATCGCCTCATGTGCCCCCGCTCAACCAATTGACATACCGGCACGGGACGTCGTGGGATCACTCCGTCGACGGGCTTCCGTTGGCCACGACGTTGAGCGGCTACGCGACGGATGGTGGTGGCGACTTCGGGTCGCGGCCCGTCGCCGCCGTCGGGTGGCGTTGATAGGGGCGGGAGGCCTTGCGGTGCTTGGTATCGCTATGGGTGCGCTCATGCTGGGCTCGAGTGTCGGGGGTGGCGGTGACACGTCGGCTGGTGCGTCCGTGCCGTCCGAGGCAGTTGCCGAGGTCGCACCGGCCGACGCTGCCGTTCAACTCACTCGGGATCGCTTTTCCGCGATGGCAACAGGCGATGCTGCGGCTCTTGTCGCACTGACGGTTCCGGGCAGCGTCGCGTACGAGGACGCGGTTGCAGCCGCGGACTTGCTCACAGAGGGCAGGCTCGCTTTTGACACGACGCATGGCGTGCCGATGCCGACGGACGTCGCGACGCATGTCGAGGCTTACGACGACTCGGACGGTACGGTCCCGCGCGAAGCCGTTGTCATCGTTGACTACACGAGCCCGGCATACGGCGTGACGCTTGATGGAGTGCGAACGGACGTGCCGTCGGAGTATGTGCGGGTGCGCTTGAAGCTGACGTGGGTTGATGGTGAAGGGTGGCGCGTGGCGGACGTCGGTCAGGCCGAATTAGTCGACGTGGAATCGGCCACGTACTGAGCCGCAGCTTCGATGGTGGGGTGATCCCACTCAAAGCCACGTTCGCTGAGAACGCGAGGGACACCACGTTGCGAGGCAAGGAGATCGCTCACTGCCTCACCAATTGCCGCCCGCAGTATCCACCCCGGAACTTTCAAGCCCGGCGTGCGGCCAAAGGCGCGTGAGAGCGCTGCGACGAGTTCGCTATCGGTGACGGGTTGCGGTGCGATGACGTTCACCGGCCCCTCGACGTCATTGTCAAGAACCAGACGCGTGGCACGGACGTGATCGTGAAGGGTGATCCATGACTGGTACGCAGTGCCTTTACCGAACCCCCCCAAAAGGCCCCGTTTGACGAGTGGCAAAAGACGTTCCGCAAAGCCTCCGTGCCCCGACAGCACGAGGCCAGTACGGAGGTAAGCGACGGAGGCTCCGAGGCCCTCAGCGGCTGAGGCGGCCTTCTCCCATTCGCGCACCACATGCGCCAAGAAGTCGTCGCCGGGGCCACTTGCCTCGGTCAGCAGCGTGTCGCCACGCCCGCCGTAGAAGCCCATGCTTGACGCCTGGACAAATCGAGGTGTGGTGCCTGCTGCTGCAACTGCGCGCACCAAGGTGGTAGTCGCGTCAACGCGTGAGCGCAGGACCTCCTGCTTATATGACTTCGTCAGTCGCCTCGCACCGATTGATGCACCAGCGAGGTTCACAATGGCATCCGCTGAGGCAATGGTGTCTTGATCGATTCGGTGCTCAACGGGAGACCACGACGACTCGTCGTTGCCGCGCGCGTCGCGCCTGACGAGCGCAATGACCGTGTGCCCATCCGCGCGCAACGACTCCGTGAGTGCCGTGCCGATGAGCCCCGACGCGCCCGAGACGACGACGCGCATGAGTCAGAGCCCGAGTTCTGCCTCGAAGTCCGCGGCCTCGATCAGCTTCTTCACCGTCTGCAGGAAGCGTGCTGCGTCCGCACCATCAACAATTCGGTGGTCGTAGCTCAACGGCAGGTAGCAGGTGGGACGAATCGAGATGACGTCTTCACCATTGGGGCCCTTCACGACAACAGGCTTCTTCGTGATCGCACACGTCGCAAGAATGCCCACCTGAGGCGCAGGCACGATCGGAGTGTCGAACAGCGTTCCGCCGGATCCCGTGTTTGTCACCGAGAACGTGCCCCCGGAAATCTCGTCAGCGCCGAGGCCGCCTTCGCGTGCCTTCGTCGCAAGGTCGACGATGCCCTTGGCGTGGTCGGCCACGGACTTCGAATCGGCGTCACGCAGCGTGGGCAGCATGAGCCCCTTGGGGGTGTCGACGGCAAGAGACAGGTTGACGGCAGGGTGGTAGACGATGCTGTCACCGTCGACAGAGGCGTTGAGGAACGCGTGTTCCTGCAAAGCGACTGCGACGGCCCGCGTAAAGAACGGGAGGAATGTGAGGTTGACGCCGTGCTTCGCCGCAAAAGCATCCTTGGTGCGAGCGCGCAGGTTCCATACTCCGGAGCAGTCAACCTCGACCACCGATGTGAGCTGAGCCATGCCGTGGAGCGACTCCATCATCTTGTCCGCGGTGATCTTGCGGATCCGGGTCATCTTCACGGTTTGACCGCGAAGTTCCGACACCGCAATCTGAGGCGTCGCTGCGGTGGCAGGGGCACTTGTGGAAGCCGTCGCCGGCGCAACTGCGGGTGCAGGTGCCGACGCAGCCTCAAGGACGTCCTCCTTGCGAATACGACCTCCAACACCAGTGCCGGTGATCGACGCGAGGTCGACGCCACGCTCAGCGGCCAGCTTGCGCACAATCGGAGTGACGTAGCCAGAGGCACTGCTCGACGCCGACTGGGCGGGCTGGGCGGTAGGCGCCGGGGCGGGTGCGGCCGGTGCGGCAGGCTCAGGG
>JAEZXC010000058.1 GCA_023442845.1 Actinomycetes bacterium
CCGCCCGCCTCATGAAGGAGACGGTCAACGGCAAACCGCTCACCGACGCCGAGGTGGTGTCGATCCTCCGCAACTGGACAGCAGGGGACCTCGGTTCGCTCGCCGCGTCCATTGGCGTGATCGTCCACCATCTCGCAACCGACGTGGCACTCCAGTCCTACCTCCGCGGCCTCGTCGCGCAAGGCGACACCGCCGCCTTCGAGGACGCAATGGAAGAGATCCTCCGCATTGACGATCCCTTCATCTCCAACCGGCGCGTCACCACGCGCACCGTCACCCTGGGTGAGCGCGAGGTCCCAGCTGGCACCCGCGTTGTCCTCAACTGGGTGGCCGCAAATCGCGACCCCGCCGCCTTCCCCGATCCGGACGCCTTCAATCCCGCCGCCCACAAAGACAGCAACCTTGTCTTTGGCGTCGGCCCCCACGTGTGCCCGGGCCGGGCGCTCACTCTCATGGAACTGCGCGTTGTCGTGTGGGAACTGCTGTCCCAAACATCGGCCATCGCGATGGCGCCAACCGAGGCCCCGGTACGCGAAAGGCCGCCCGTGAGCGGCTGGGCGCAGGTCCCCATCGTGTTGACAGACTGACCCCTCGAGCCCGTCGGCCCCTGCCAGCGAGGCCTGTGACCCGTTCCACACGTCCTCATGCAGGGCCTCAAAATCGTGGCGAAAAACAGTCGAAATAATGTCGAAATTGCCTCAGAATCGTGTGCCGTTCCTCACAGCAGATGGCAACGTGACCGCCGTCACTCGCGCGCGTCGCCCCTGGTAATGCTTCGACAAAAGCGCAATTTGGACAAAATGAAGCGCTCTCACCACCCCCCGCGCCTGGTTTGTCACACTCCTCCCATTCCGCGTGCCGGTGACCGAACGTGGAGTTATGGGAACCACGGCACTTCGCGTGGCCGCCACGGCGGTCACGTTTGCGCTGGGCGGAATCGCGCTCGGCGCGCCTCACGCGGGCGCGCGCGAAGCAATGCCGCCCGTCATCCAGGAAGTGCCGCAGTGGCAAGACCTCACCGCAAACGCCCGCGACGCCGCTGAGCTCGCCAATCGGCTCACCATTGAGCGGGTGCGCGCGGCCGATGCGCTCCGCCTCAGCACCGTGGACCTCGCTCTCAAGGCGGACGCGGCAGACAAGGCGTGGGAAGCGTCGGCCGGGAAGGCCTCGGACGCTGCCCGCCAAAAGCTCGCCATCGAACGTAACCGCGCGACGAGCGCCGTCCGCGTGGGCTCCGAGCTCGACGACATCCGCGCCATCGAGACCTCGCTCGCCGCCGCATCAACCACCGTCGCTGACGAGGTGCGGGCGTGGGAAGAGGCCGAGGCTGCTCGCAAGGCCGAGGAGGAGCGTCTCGCCCGTGAGGCAGCCGCAGCGGCCGCGCGAGGCAAAGGCGGCAGGAGCGGCGGAGGCGCCGCAAGCGGTGACCCAAAGGCGTACCTCGACGGCATCGCCGCTGCGTGGGGCGCATCCATTTCGTGGGGCGCCACGGCCTGCGGCACCGGATCCTCCACCACCGTGGGCGGTTGTTTCGCAGGTGGCAGCACCGTGATGATTTCCAACTCGGCGTACCGCAGCTGGGACGTCGCCAAGGGTCGAGGCCGCAATGTGGTGCTCCACGAGATCGCCCACATGGTGATTCTCAACAAATGCGGCACTGTCTACGTGAGCGATCGCTTTGAGAACGTCACCGATGCCTACGCCATTCTCATCGGCGCGGGTGCCGGCACCGGTTACGGCTACAACGACGCCGACATGTCTCTCGCCAAGTCGATCAAGGACGGCGTCTGCTGGCCGTAGGCCGATGTCGCGGTTGTCTGGACTTCCAGCACTAGTTATAGTGTATCTATAACAGTTGACTGGAGGACTTGAGAACCATGCACGATGCCGTTGTTCGCCGCTACGTCGCCGTCGCCGTCGTGTTGCCGGTGCTTGCTGTCGCCGTCTCGGTCGCACTGCAACTGTCATGGTGGCAAGAGCTGCCGGACAGGGTGGCGACCCACTGGAATGCCTCGGGCGATCCCGACGCTTTCGGCTCCGCATCATCGCTTCTCATCGCCACGCTCGTGCTCGGCTTGGCCATTCCGGCGGCGACGGTGGGGGTCACCTTGCCGATGCTTCGCCGGGGCGTGCGCGGAATCACCTTCCGATTGATGGGCGCCTTTGCCGCAGGCATGGGCGTCTTTGGCGCCGGACTCGGCACCGCACTGACGTACATCCAGCGGGGTATTGAGGACGGCTCCGCCGCGCAGGACGTCACCGCACCTAACCTCATCGCGCTCGGTCTCGGTCTGCTTGTTGGCGCGTGCGCGTGGCTGTATCAACCGCGCCAGGAGGCACCGGCGCCACACACCTTCGCTGCCACGGACGTGGTGCTGAGCGGCGAGCAGCGCGGCGTGTGGGTGAGCACCGCCGCGATGAGCAAGACCTTCAAGTTGGTGCTCCTGGCTAACGGGGTGGCCTTGGTGGCGCTCACGGTGCTGCTGTGGGCCACCAACGGCATCGCCACTGGCCTCATCATGGTGGGCACCACCGCTTTCCTCGGGCTCATGATTGGCGCGGTGGCCACCTTCACCGTGCGGGTTGATCCGAACGGACTATCCGTCATCTCCGCAATCGGCTTCCCCCGCCTCCATGTGCCGCTCAGCGAGATCGAGGCTGTGGGCACCGCCACGGTGAACGGCATTGCTGAGTTTGGCGGCTACGGGATCCGCATGGTGCCTGGCGGCACCGGCGTTGTCCTGCGCAATGGCGAGGCGTTGCAGGTGATGCGCACCAATGGCCGCCGCTTTGTGGTGACGATGGACGGCGCGCAAACTGCCGCGGCCCTCCTCAACACCTACGTCCAGCGCACCGCGAGAGCGTAAGGGGTGGCCTGTGCTCATCGCCATCGATCCCACATCTGAGGCATCACTCTTTGACCAGATTGCCGCCTCGGTCCGCATGAACATGGCGACGGGTCTCGCGCGGCCTGGCACGCGCCTGCCGTCTGCCCGCGACGTCGCCACCTCGCTGGACGTCAACCTCCACACCGTGTTGCGTGCCTACCAGATCCTTCGCGACGAGGGCTTGGTGGACATGCGCCGTGGGAGGGGTGCGGTGGTGACCGAGGCCGCCGCCCACCTTCACGAGCTGCACGGCGAGTTGAAGGCGCTCGTGGCGAAGGCCCACACTATGGGGCTTGGGCCCGACGCGCTCGCGTCGCTCGTGCGGGACGTCGCCACACAGGTGTAGCGCTCGCCACCGATGGTGGCACGATGAGGAGAACGGCATCGGCGAGCGGACGCTCAGCGTCCAGAGGGAGCGGGAATGAGCAAGCGCACCGCAGTAGTGACAGGCGCATCGAGCGGCATTGGCGCGGCAACCGCGCGCACCCTTGCAGCCCAGGGATGGCATGTGGTGGTGGGCGCGCGACGCCTCGACCGCCTCGAGGCCCTGGCCACAGAGATTGGTGGCACGGCCCACGCACTCGACGTGTCCGACCCGGCCTCGGTGGATGCTTTCTGCGAACAGGTGACCGACTGCCACCTCCTTGTCAACAACGCGGGCGGTGCGCTCGGGATGCGCACCATCGCGGAAGCCGATGATGCCGAGTGGCTGCGGATGTACGAGATCAACGTGATGGGCACCGTCCGCATGACTCGCGCGCTCCTGCCCGCCCTCATCGCCTCAGGCGATGGCCAGATCATCACGATCGGTTCGGTCGCCGGCCGTGAGGCCTACGCGCGCGGAGCGGGTTATAACGCTGCCAAGTTTGGCCAAGCGGCGCTCATGCGGGCCTTGCGCTTTGAGCTTCTCGGCAAGCCGGTGCGTGTGAGCGAGATCGATCCCGGCATGGCGGAGACCGAGTTCTCGATCGTCCGGCTCGGCGGAGACGTGGACAAGGCTCGCGCGGTGTACGAGGGCATGACGCCGCTCACGGCAGAGGACATTGCCGACGCGGTGGCATGGGTGGCGTCCCGGCCCTCGCACGTCAACATCGATCAGGTGCTCATGATGCCGCGGGACCAAGCGGCGGCGCAGGTCGTTCACCGCAGCCGGTAGCGCCACCACCCTCCCTCACCACCAATGCCTCGCTCATTCTGCGATTTGCTGATATTGTGAATCCATCAACTCGTGAAATCGGAGCGTTCCCACCCCATGGACGATCTACCCCTCTATGAAGTGAAAGCGGATCTGTTCCGCGGCCTCGCCCACCCCATCCGAGTCCGCATCCTCGAACTCGTCTGCGCCGCTGACGAGGTCCCCGTTGCGGACCTCCTCACTGAACTCAAACTCAAGCCCCCGCACTTGTCTCAACACCTTGCCGTGCTGAGGCGCTACGGCCTCGTCACGTCAACCCGCCGGGGCAGCCAAGTGTTTTGCTCGGCAGCCGATCCAAGCGTCAACGGCCTCCTCACCTCGGCGCGGGCAGTACTCGCCCACACTGCGGCCGTGCGTTCGCGCCTTGCCGAAGCACTCGATGCGAACGTGGCCATCGCCGCCACGGCCGCTTCGTGACCGCCACCACCCACCTGCGCTC
>JAEZXC010000096.1 GCA_023442845.1 Actinomycetes bacterium
TCAAGGGCCTTCAGTTCTACTCCGCGCTTGGCAAGTTTGGAGATGAAGACGTCGAGGACGGCACGAACGCGTTCCGGAGAGTTTGCCTTCATCAGCACCGCTTCGCCCGACCATTCGATCGACGCGCCGACGCCCTTGAAGTCGTAGCGTTGCTCCACTTCTTTGCGTGCTTGGTTGAGGGCGTTGTCCACCTCTTGACGGTCTACCTTGCTCACCACGTCAAAGCTGCTGTCGCTCGCCACCGAGTCCTCCTTCACGTTTCACGCTAGTGCTGCGGGCGCCTTGAGTATCGAGCCCAAGGGCCCTGTTCGCGCAGGCACCGCTTTCCTTGCTATCCTTCCATGCGCGCCACGCGCACGGCGGGTTACCCGAGCGGCCAAAGGGGGCTGACTGTAAATCAGCTGCGAGAGCTACGGGGGTTCGAATCCCTCACCCGCCACGACATGGCCCGGCTTGCCGGGTCATTGTCACGAAAGAGCCCGGTTCGCCGGGCCTCTTTTGTTTTCGGCGCGATGCTCTAGGTGAGGCGCTCTACTGCGGCCCTCAGAGCGTCGGCAAGAGTGCCTCGCTCCGAAACGTCAATGCGGGACAGGTTGAGCCACGCCGCCACCGAACCCAACTCTGCGGCGAGAGCCTGCGCAACTAGCGCGTCGGGCCGTCGCCGGGCACCTGGTGCCGTGCCCGCCTCCCGCCACGCTGCCTCAATGCGCAGCACGCCTGCCTTTCGATCCGCTTTGAGGTCAACGCGCCCCACCATCTGGTCCCCCATGAGGAACGGAAGGCAGTAGTAACCAAACTGGCGCTGCGGAGCGGGCGTGTAGATCTCGATGCGGTAGTCCATCGCAAACATCCGCGCAAGGCGGGGGCGGAACCACGCGACGGGATCGAAAGGACTGAGCAACGTCGCAGCTGTCGCCCGCCCCGGATCTGAGGCGGCGCGGTGCCACGGTGCGTCAGCGCTTGCCTCGCCGGTAGCAAGGAGCGCCGGTTCGCCCCAGCCTTCGACGTCCACCCACTCGGCGAGACCGCGTTCCACGGCCGACGTTGCCCACGCGTCTCGCGCGCCCGCCCCGGTTCCGGCGGGAGAGATGAGGCGGAAATGATCGGCGAGGTCGCGGGTGGTCCCGATTCCGCACGCGGCGAGCGCGCGATCGAATAGCTGTTGCTTGGCGTCGGCCGTCGACAATCCCCAGCCCCCAACAGAGGCACGCGGCAAGCCCCACGCCCTCTCGGTCGAGTCATAGGTGCGAGCGAAGTGCGCGCCCCGTGACGCCGCCACTTCACCCGTGATGAAGAGCAACTCAAGGGCGTCTTTCACGTGGGACCGATCCCACCATGTGCCCCGAACTCCCTCTCGAGGTGCCAAGTGTTCGAGTTCGCGCGCAACGACGGGGCCTTCAACTTCCACCCGCCTCCGCACCTCGTCGATGAGGCCTGGCCGCTCGGCATCAAGGCGCTCTCGCGTGCGTGCCTTCCAGTTGCTCGCACCGACCATGCGGTGATGCATCGCAGGCAGGAGGCTGAGCGGCATCACACTCGCCTCATGACCCCAGTGCTCGAAGGCGTGCGCGGAGTGGCCGTGTACGTGGCCCCACAGGGCCTGGTCGGCGTCGGCGAGGGCATAGTTGCCAAAGCGCGCGTAAAGAGGCACGTAGTGTGCGCGAGCCAACACGTTGACGGTGTCGAGTTGCAGAACACCCTGCGTTTCGAGGTAATTCGCCACGTGTGCATCGCGCATCCGCCGGCCCGGACGCGACCTCGCGAGCCCTTGGGCGTTGAGGAACACCCGCCGGGCCTCGGCTGCGCTGAGCGAGGTGGTCACGCGCGTCACTGTAGTGCTACGGTGCGACACGTCGCGGGCCAGCCCTCACGGCACCAGCCGATTTCGTTTCGTAGGCCCGTGCCGTGTACGCTAGTCCGGCTTGCCCCGGTAGCTCAGTCGGCAGAGCGTTTCCATGGTAAGGAAAAGGTCCAGGGTTCGATTCCCTGCCGGGGCTCAGAGTGATGACGTGCCGTCGCCTTAGTGGCGACGTCGTTTTCACCCTTGCGGCGGGGTAGCTCAGGTGGTTAGAGCACACGACTCATAATCGTGGGGTCGCGGGTTCGAGTCCCGCCCTCGCTACAGAATTCCATCACGTCCGGTGGGTTTCGCGCGCGCGAGCGCTGACAACAAGGCAGGGAGAATTGCCATGGCTAAGAACGACATTCGTCCGAAGATCACGCTCGCGTGCACCGAGTGCAAGGACCGCAACTACATCACGCGTAAGAACCGTCGCAATAACCCCGACCGCGTGGAGCTCAGCAAGTTCTGCCGCAAGTGCGGCAAGCACACCCCGCACCGCGAGACCCGTTAAGTAGACTTAACGTTCAACGCCCGCCCGGCCCGTGCCGCGGCGGGCGTTGGCATATCCGGCCCGATACCGGTGTCCGTTTCGATAGGGTTGGGTTGTGCCAGTAAACGTGGAGACTCAGGGCCGCACGTACGGTCCATTTGAGGCGTACGAGGTGACGCGGATCAAGATTCGCGAGTTTGCCGACGCCGTTGACGCGCGCTCTGGCGCGCACTTCTATCCGGAGATTGCGGCGGCCGAAGGCTACCGGGATGTTGTCGCGCCAACGACGTTCGCGGCTCTCATTGCGCAGCAGGCGGAGTTCCATGTGGTGACTGACCCTGAGGTGGGCGTCGACTTCTCCAAAGTGGTCCACGCCGATGAGCGCTTTACCCACCACCGACCGCTCGTCGCAGGCGACGTTGTCACCACGACCGTGACGATCGAGTCGATCACGCAGCGCGCTGGCATTTCCATGGTGACAACGCGTGCGGAGATTGTCGATGAGGATGGCGCGCCCGTCGCGACCGTCCTGTCGACGTTGGCCGTGCGGGAGGGCGAGCAGTGAGCGACGAGACTCTTCCCACCTTTGCCGCGCTCAACGTGGGCGATCAAGTGGCGAGCCGCGAGGTCATCCTCACCCGCGACAACCTCGTCCGCTACGCCGGGGCATCGGGAGACTTCAATCCCATCCACTACAACGACGCCTTCGCTGAGTCCGTGGGGCTGCCCGGCGTCATCGCGCACGGCATGCTGACGATGGGCCTCGGCGCCTCGGTCGTAGAGGAGTGGGCCGGGGCAGGCAACGTCGCGGACTTCCAAGCGCGCTTCACGCGTCCCATTCCGGTCCCGGCCCTCGGTGAGGCGAAGGTGACGATTGAGGCCGTTGTTGGCGCTCTCGATCACGACCTCAAGCGTGCGCGCATCGATGTCTCGGTCACCTTTGATGGCGCCAAGGTGCTCGGCAAGGCCCAGGCGCTCGTCGACTGCGCGTAGTTTTTCGACCTCACACAACGAATCTGGGGCCGCCCCGCGCACCAATAGGGGACTTTTGTCCGAACCCTCAGACGTCTTTTGTGGGATAGCAACAAGGCCAGTGGTTGAGGTTTGACGCCAGAAACTGGCCACAACGGGCCACTCACTGCCACGATGCTTCCCATGGCAGGTGCAACAAAGGAGAGCACGGGCTTGCTTGCAAAGCTCGATGCCTATTTCTCGATCTCTGGCAGGGGATCGACGTTCGGTCAGGAAGTCCGTGGTGGACTGACGACCTTCCTCACGATGGTTTACATCGTGGTTCTCAACCCCATCATCCTCTCGGGTGTGCCCGACAAGACCGGTAGCTACCTCGGTGGCGGCGATGAGCCGGCGTTCGTCGCGGTCGCCACGGCTACCGCTCTCGTCGCAGGCGTCATGACGATCTTCATGGGTGCCTGGGCGCGCTTCCCGCTCGCCGTGGCCGCCGGTCTTGGCCTCAACTCGTTTGTCGCTTACGGCCTCGTCGGTTCCGGCTTGCTCACCTGGAAGCAGGCGATGGGCCTCATCGTCCTCGAGGGTGCGCTTGTGCTGATCTTGGTGCTCACCAAGCTCCGCCTCAAGTTCCTCCAGGCGATCCCGCAGGCGCTCAAGCAGGCGATCGCAGCCGGTATCGGTCTGTTCCTCGCCTTCATCGCCTTCTGGGACGCCAAGGTGGTGCGTGACCCGGGTGCCGACTTTGACCCGACGCCGTCCGAGTTTGGTGTGGGCGGCTACATCGTGTCGTGGACCGTCGTCGTGTTCTTTGTCGGTCTGCTCCTCGCCGCCATCCTTATGGTGCGCAAGGTCAAGGGTGCGCTGCTCATCTCGATCCTCGGCGCCACGGTGCTCGGCTTCCTCATCGAGGCCCTCCGTCCGCAGCAGTGGGGCCTCAATGTCCCCACCTTCGACGGTCTCGAGTTCAACCCGCTTGAGTTCACCACGGTGTTTAAGGTCGACCTCTTTGGTGCCTTCTCCGAGGGCGCAGGTGTTGGCTTCATTTCGGCGCTCATGCTCGTCTTCTCGCTCCTCGTTGTCGACTTCTTCGACACGATGGGCACGATGACCGCGGTGGGTGACGAGGCTGGCCTGCTCGACAACGAAGGCATCCCCGAGAACTCGCAGGAGATCCTCATCGTCGACTCGATTGGTGCAATGGCCGGTGGTCTTGGTGGTGTGTCGTCCAACACGGCGTACATCGAATCCGCTTCGGGTGTTGGTGACGGTGCGCGTACCGGTCTCGCCTCTGTGGTGACCGGCCTCGCGTTCCTCGTGACGATGTTCATCACGCCGATCGCACAGGTCATCCCCTATGAGGCTGCGACGCCGGTGCTCGTCATCGTGGGTCTCATGATGCTCGCTGGTGCGATTGGCATTGACTGGAAGGACTACCGCATCGCGGTGCCCGCCTTCCTCACGATCGTCATCATGCCGTTCGGCTACTCGATTGCCGCCGGTATCGGTGTGGGCGCGATTGCCTACGTGGTGATCAACGCCGTCACCGGCAAGCGCAAGGACATCAAGCCGCTCATGTGGGTCACCGCGCTCGCGTTCTTGATCTACTTCATGATTCCCGCCCTCAAGGCGTGGTTCAACATCAACTAAGTCGCATCGACCGCTCGAGCGGGCGTCGTCCGGGAAGCCGGGCGGCGCCCGCTTGGCGTTTGCAGGGAGGGGTGAGGGAGTGCGCCGAACCTACGCGGCGGGGCCGGTGGTGGTGCCGATGCGCATCGTTAGTGGAAGTTTGAGGACCGGGGCGGCACCGCCATCGAGAAGGTCTCGCACCGCTTGAGCGATGAGGTGGCCCTTCGCAGGGCCGTCCTGAAGCACCGTCGTCAACTGCTCGGGTTCGAGCCACGCAAGGTCGATCCCGTCGAAGCCCGTGATCGACACGTCCTCAGGGACGCGCAGCCCGCGCTCGCGAGCCGCGAGCAACGCGCCAGCGGCGAGCAGATCGGATTGGCACACGAGGGCGGTGGGCCGTGACTCGTGGGCAAGCGCCAAGTGCCCCGCGTCGATGCCCTCTTGGAGCGCAGACGTCCGGGCCTCAACGATCACGCACGGCTCAACGCCTGCCTCGGCAAAGGCCTTGAGGCGGTTCTTCGTGGGAGTCCACAACGTGCCGCTCAGCATGTCGTCGGTGACAACGGCGGTCTCGCGATCCGAATTACGCGGCAGAGTGATCGTGCCGATGCGCGTGTGACCCTGCGCCTTGAGGTGCTCGATCAGCTCGCGCGTCGCGGCTGTGTCGTCAATAGTGATCGATGCGGCGCCCGGCGCCATCCCCTCAACAATCGCGACGGGAACGCCGCGCTTGGCGAGGATCTCGAGCGCCGGCTCGTCATGGTCGCGAACGCGCATGACCACGGCGGCGTCCATCGGCGCCGTATCGAGCAGCGTCGGCTCGGTTGGTTCGGGTGGCGGAGACGGCAACCACAGCACGCCAAGGCCCATTTCGCCGAGGTCGCCGATGAGTGCGTCGAGGACGCCAAGGGTGAACGGGTCGCGCAATGCCAGTTGCAGGCGATCATGGACAACGAGCCCGACGATGTGGGTGCGCCCCGAGCGCAGCGCGCGCGCTTGCGGCGAGGGCCCCGCGTAACCAAGTTCCTCCGCTGCGCGCTCAACCCGCGCTTTCATGTCGGGAGAGATGGGGCCAGCGCCTGAATAGGTGAGAGATACGGTCGACACGGACACGCCCGCGCGGGCCGCGACGTCGGCCATCGTTGGCCGCCGACCTGCGCTCATCTGTGCTCCCCATTCCGGCCCCAATCGGGACGCCCTCGGTGTGCGCTCAGCGTATCTGCCCCATGATACTCTTTTCTCGAAACGTTTCGACTTCTTCCCGGGGCAACGCGCGCGACGCGACCCCGTCGGGACAGGACACCATGGTTCCCTCGTTTGGCATGGCGCCGACCACTCGGCCCACCCCTGCGCGTGTACGCACCGCGCGCTTCACTTTGCTCGGCCTCTTCGCCTTGCTCGGCATGCTCGTCACGACATTCCTGTCACGCATGCCGAGTTTGCGCGACCTCATGGGCGTGACGCCAGCGGGCCTCGCATTGCTCATTCTTTCGGGGGCTCTCGGCGCTCTTGCCGCACTTGTCGTCGCCGGTTGGGCGACCGCTCGGTTCGGGACGCGGTCCGTGCTGTGGTGGTCCGGATTCGGTTACATGGTCGCGCTTGCCGCAACGGGATTGGGTGCTGAACTCAGCTCGAAGCCGCTCTTCGCGATCTCCTACTTCTTTGTCAGCTTTACGTTCGCCCTTGCCAACGTCGCGATCAATGCCGAGGCCGCCGAGGTGGAACGCCGCCACGGCCGCTCGATCATGCCGCAGTTCCATGCGGGATTTTCCGTGGGCATGGGCCTCGGGTTGGCCGTTGGTGCTGCCGCTTCGCATTGGCATGTCGCGGTCGGCTGGCACTTTGCCGCCGTTGGCGTGTTCACCGCCGTCGTGCGGGCCATTCTCATTCCCTTTGCTGTGCTCGACGGCATGCCCGACGCACGGGTCGCCTCGGCCACGCTCGGTGGCCCGTTCGCAACGGCGGGGGAGGAGTACAAGAACCGGCGAGTTCTCCTCATCGGCTTTATCGTGTTCGCTGCGGCAATGACCGAGATGATCGCGGCGCAGTGGCTTGCGCTGTCGATCGTCGACGACTTTGGGGGGCGTGAGGCCCAGGGCGACATCGTCTACTGGGTGTTCGTTGCCGCGATGTTCTCCGTCCGCATGGGTGGGTCGGGAATCATCGACCGCATCGGCCGGGTCAAGACCTTGCGCATCTCGTCAGTGGTCGCCGCGGTTGGTGTCACGCTCTATGCGTTCACCCCCACGGTGTGGCTCATCCCGATCGCCGTCATCTTGTGGGGAGCGGGCGCGTCCCTCAACTACCCAATTGGCTTTTCTGCCGCGGCCGATGACCCGAAACGTGCCGCTGCCCGTGTTGCGGCCGTCTCGTCTTTCAGCACGGTGGCGGGTCTGCTCGTGCCGCAGATCGTCGGCAACCTCGGCGCCGTTGTTGCTTTGCGCCACGCGATGCTGCTGGTGCTCGTCGGCTCGGTCGTATCCTTTGTGCTCGCGCGTGCAGTCCGTACCGATGCGCGACTGTTCCGGTCTCGGCGGGCGCAGGTGCGTGAGGTTGGCGCCAATGTGCTGAGCCTCAAGGCAAAGGCCAAGGCGCGCGGGCGCGCAGCTCAGCGAGGCGAAGCCGACGTGATCGACGCGGCCGGGCAGACCTTCCCCGTCCACCAGCAAGACGAGTAGCCAGGACTACCCTGGGACCATGACGTCCCTCGCCGATCTCACGACGATGCAGGTCGGCGGACCCATCGCGTCCTTGCGCGAGACAGGCAGCGATGCCGAACTCATCGATGCGGTCCGCGAGGCCGACGCTCATGGCACCCCGCTGCTCGTTCTTGGCGGCGGCTCGAACCTCCTTGCCAGCGATGGCGGCTTTGATGGCGTTGTGGTCCGCGACGCGCGCCGCGACGTGGAGGCGGATGTCAGTCTCGTCAACGACGGCGCCTGCGGTGGGCTCACCATTACGGCCGCTGCCGGCGTGTCATGGGACGCGCTCGTCGCGCGTGCGGTGACCAGCCAGTGGTCCGGGTTCGAGGCAATGTCCGGCATTCCGGGCTCCGTGGGCGCGACGCCAGTGCAAAACGTCGGCGCGTATGGGGCCGAGGTAGCGGACGTCATCGCGCAGGTGCGCACGTGGGATCGCCACCGGAGCGAGGTGCGGACCCTTCCACTCATGTCGTGTGGATTCTCGTACCGGAACTCGCTGTTCAAGCGGTCGATGACCGGCGGCGCCGATGATGGTCAGCCGTGGGTGCCGACGCCGCGGTTTGTCATCCTGTCGGTCACCTTTCACGTGCGGATGGCCTCGCTGTCCGCGCCGGTGCGTTACGCCCAGTTGGCGGCCGCGCTCGGAGTTGAGGAAGGCTCTCGGGTGCCAATCGGTGAGGTCCGTGACGCTGTCCTTGCGCTACGTCGTTCCAAGGGCATGGTGCTCGACCCCACGGACCATGACACGTGGAGTGCCGGCTCGTTCTTCACGAATCCGATCGTTGACGCCACGACGGCGGCGTCACTGCCGGTGGAAGCGCCACGTTTCCCCCCCGGACCGAACGCGCCTGCTGACGCGGTGAAGGTGAGCGCTGCATGGCTCATTGAGCACGCAGGCTTTGGCAGGGGTTTCGCGGTGGCGGCCGACGCTCCAGCCTCGTTGTCGACCAAGCACACGTTGGCGCTCACGAACCGGGGTGGCGCAACGGCGACGGACATCATCGCCTTGGCGCGCACCATCAAGGCGGGAGTGAGGGAGCGCTTTGGGATTGAGTTGGTGCCCGAACCCGTCACCTTGGGGTTTGCTCTCTAGACATGCACGTGGGGGCCCGCCCCCGCGGGGCGCGCCCCCCCCCACTGTGTTGTCGCGTCGGTTATCCGTCGGCAGCGATTGCCTTGAGGATGTCGAGCCGTGAGGCACGCCAGGCTGGCCATACGGCCGCGAGCACGCCGGCAATCATCGACAGCACGGTGTAGATCGCAATCCACACCCACGGGATGACCACCCGTTCGAAACCGAAGTCCGACAGCGCGTCCACGAGCGCGGCGCCGAGGCCGACACCGAGGACGATGCCAAGGAGCGTGCCGAACACGGCCATCACCACTGACTCAAGGGTGATCATTCCCCACACCGCGCTGCGCTTGATCCCGACGGCGCGGAGCAGACCGATCTCGCGGGTGCGCTCTGTGACCGACAGCAGCAGGGTGTTTGCCACGCCAAGGATGGCGATGACGAGCGCGGCGCCGAGCAGGGCCGAGATCACACCGATGAGAAGGGTGAGGACCTGATCGAAGAACTGCTCGATCTGGCTCGGTGACTGAGGTTGCACGAGCGGGAAGTCCTCGAGCAAGGCCTCCTTGACAGCGTCGGACGTCGCCTCGACATCCGCACCCTCATCGAAGTCCACCAAGCCCTGCAGAATCTGCGGTTCGCTCGTGAGCTCAAGACCGGTTGCCCAGTCCACGAGGAAGGC
>JAEZXC010000113.1 GCA_023442845.1 Actinomycetes bacterium
CGAGCGAGCGGCTGAGGTGCTCTCGCGATAGGTCTAGCGACCGTTGCGGTACCGGCAGACATGAGTGTGGTTCCCTTCCATGGGGTACTGCGTTCCCTGCTGCCCGATGCCTCAACGATCCCAACGCTTGCCCACTCCCGCAACACATGCACGCGCGTGAGAGCGCTCTACAGGCCCCGTGTGAGGACTCTCACAGGGTGTCCGTTTTGGGCGATTATCACGTCCGCAAAAGATGACAAACCAGCACATATCGCCTGCCAACCTGGGCTCTCACGGTGACGGCCTTCACACGATTCGACCCTCGGTCCGTGACGTTCGCCTCATTGCATTGCCCCGGTGGCGTTTGTCACACGAGAGCACAATGGAGGCATGTGCGGACGCTATGCGGATTTCTTGGACCATCAACAGCTCGTGGATGCCTTTGCAATCGCTTCCACCGCAGGCGATGATCGCCTGATTCCCCACTCGTACAACGTGGCGCCGATGCAGACCGTGCGCGTCATCCGTGCCCACGGCGATGAGTACGTCATCGACCACGCGAAGTGGGGACTTGTCCCCACATGGGCAAAGGATCCGACGATCGGTTCGCGGATGATCAACGCCCGGCTCGAGACCATCGACGCCAAGCCGTCGTTCCGCACCGCTTTTTCCAAACGTCGCTGCATCGTCCCCGCGAGCGGCTACTACGAGTGGCACACAGAGGGTGGGGTGAAGACGCCGTACTTCATTCATACGGCCGACGCTTCCCCCCTTGCCTTCGCCGGCTTGCTTGAGGCGTGGCGCCCCTCACCGGACGACGCGTGGCTCATCACCACAACCATCATCACGACGGCAGCGCGCGGCCCCATGACGGACATCCACGATCGTCAACCGGTGATGATGCAGCACGACGCCTGGCGCACGTGGCTTGACCCCGCGTCATCCGCGGACGATCTCTTTTCTGCCGCAGCGGCCGACGCTCCCGAGCTTGCGTGGCACGAGGTGGGCAAGGCGGTGGGCAACGTTCGCAACAACGATCCGAGCCTTGTGGAGCCGGTTGCCGCCGAGTGAGGCGTGCGCGGTTTGCTACGGCGCCTACTGAGGTCGAGCGCGCAGGCGCACGTCCCCCGCGGACACTGACTCAATGGCACCGCTCGACGTGCGGATCAGCAGCGAACCATCCGGCGCAAGCGCCGTCGCCTCACCCGTGACGGGCGGACGGCCAGGCAGCTCCGCGACCACCTCCATGCCAAGAGTGGCGATGACGGCGCTCACGTCCTCAACGAAGGCATCGGGATCCGCCTCGAGCTCGCTGATCGTTTCGCCCACATGCGCGGACAGCGCCTCGAGCAGCACCGCTCGGTCAAGGCGCCGCGCGCCAAGAGTTGCCAAGGAGGCGGCATGCGGCACGGGCAGTTCATCGGGGCTCTGAGAGACATTGACGCCGATGCCGGACACCACGGCGTCTCCCCTGCGCTCGCACAGGACACCCGCGACCTTGCGCATCGATCCCCAGCCAGGCACGGCGTCGTCCTCCGCCTGGACCACCACGTCGTTTGGCCACTTGAGGTACGCGTCGATCTGCTCGGCTCGCAAGGTGCGCACCGCTGCGAGCCCAACGGCGAGCGGGACGAGTCCCCAGCGATCGCCCGGCAGCACAGGCCGGAGTACATAACTGACGGTGAGCGCGGCACCTCGCGGCGTGAACCAATCGCGGCCGGCGCGGCCACGCCCAGCGGTCTGATGATCCGCAACAAGTGCGCTCAAGTGCGGCCATGCGTGGGGGTCCACGTCAATGGCCTTCAACAGCTCCGAGTTGGTGGAAAGGGAAGACCCCGTCACCGACAGCGCGTTGAGCGCAGCATGACCGCCGACAAGCGCCGCAAGGCGCTCCGCCGTGAGCGGCGTGCGCGAGTCCTCAACATCCACGCCATCAGGCTAGGGCACCGAGCTCACCAGGGCTTTGAGGCTGGAAAAGGACATGATGATGCCAGGTACAACGCCCGCGCCCACCACGCTCGCTAGGCTTGGGCCGATCGAGCGAGGAGTACCGTGACCGCCACACCCACACCGAAGTCGACTGCCGGAGCACTTGACGGCCTTCGCGAGCGCATAGCCGCGGCCGTTGACGCACCGGAAGAGAACGCGCGCAACAAGCAGCACGCGCGCGGCAAGAAGACTGCCCGCGAGCGCATCGAGGCGTTGCTCGACGACGGCTCCTTCGTCGAGTTCGACGCCCTCACGCGTCACCGGTCCACCAACTTTGGCCTCGACAAGAACCGTCCGTACGGCGACGGCGTTGTCACCGGCTACGGCACGATCGACGGCCGTCAGGTCGCGGTGTACTCGCAGGATTTCACCGTCTTTGGCGGATCCCTTGGCGAGGTCCACGGCCACAAGATCACCAAGGTGCAGGACTTCGCGCTGCGTACCGGTGTGCCGCTCATCGGCATCTCTGACGGCGGTGGCGCGCGTATCCAGGAGGGCGTCGCGGCCCTCACCCAGTTCGCCGAGATCTTCCGCCGCAATGTCGCCGCCTCCGGCGTCATCCCCCAGATCTCGATCATCCTCGGCCCCAGTGCCGGCGGCGCCGTCTACTCCCCCGCGCTCACCGACTTCATCGTGATGGCGGATGGCACGTCGCAGATGTTCATCACCGGCCCCGACGTCATCAAGTCGGTCACCGGTGAAGACGTGACGTTTGAGGAGCTTGGCGGCGGCGAGACCCACAACGTGAAGTCCGGCGTTGCGCATTACCTCGCCACCGATGAGGACGATGCGATCGAGTACGTCCAGCATCTTGTCCAGTTCCTGCCGCAGAACAATCTGTCCGACCCGCCGTCATGGGACAGCGAGGCCGATCTCGACGTGAGCGACGCCGACCTCGCGCTCGACACTCTTGTTCCCGACAGCGACAACCAGCCATATGACATGAAGACCGTCATTGAGTCGATCCTTGACGACGGTGACTTCCTTGAGGTGCAACCCCTCTTCGCCCCCAATGTGGTGGTGGGCTTCGGTCACGTCGAGGGTCACTCGGTGGGCGTCGTCGCTAACCAGCCCCTATCGATGGCCGGGACGCTTGATATCAACGCCGCCGAGAAGGCCGCCCGCTTTGTTCGCACGTGCGACGCCTTCAACATTCCCGTCCTCACCTTCGTCGACGTGCCCGGCTTTCTGCCCGGCGTCGGTCAAGAGCACCAGGGCATCATCCGCCGCGGCGCGAAGCTTATCTATGCCTACGCCGAGGCGACGGTGCCGCTCATCACCGTCATCACGCGCAAGGCCTACGGCGGCGCGTACATCGTCATGGCGTCAAAGCAGTTGGGCGCCGATATCAACCTCGCGTGGCCCACTGCGCAGATCGCTGTCATGGGTGCTGGCGGCGCCGTCAACATCCTTCAGCGCCGGGCACTTGCGACGGTCGCCGAAGCCGGCGGAGATGTCGACGCTGAGCGCGCCCGCCTCACCACCGAATACGAGGAAGCGCTCGTCAACCCATACGACGCCGCCGATAAGGGCTACGTGGACGCCGTCATCGAGCCGAGTCAGACCCGCGCGCACATCGTGCGAGGTCTGCGAGCGCTTCGCACCAAGCGCGCCTCCTTGCCGCCCAAGAAGCACGGGAACATCCCGCTGTGAACCACACGCACGACCAAGCGCTTGCGACCGCCTCCGCGATGCGGGTGGTCCGTGGCGCTCCCGACGATGAGGAGCTCGCCGCTCTCGTTGCGGGAGTTGTCGCGATGGCGTCGAGCGCGAGTGAGGACGAGGAGCCAGGCTCACCGACCTCGGCCTGGATGGACCGGTCCCGCACGCTGCGCGGCGCACGGCTCGACGTCCTTGGCCGCGGTGAATCGGCATGGCGTCACTCATTGCGATGAGTAGGGCCCCTCTCACCGCCCTTGGGGTTGGGGCAGCCGTGATCGCGGCGCCGACGCTGGCGCTGCGTGTCGCGATGAAGTCGCGTATCCATGGGGTTGACTCGCCCGATGTGCGGCCCGCAACTGCCGCCCTGGTGCTCGGCGCACGGGTGTGGCCGGATGGGCGACCGAGTCGATTCCTCCGCGAGCGCGTTGAGACCGGTGCGGCGCTGTGGCATCTCGGTCTCGTTGAGCGCGTCGTCGTGAGCGGATCGGGTCGCAATCGTGAGGGGCTCGACGAAACAGCGGCAATGCTGCGCACCGCAATCGCGGCTGGCGTCCCCGCGACCGTCATCGATGTCGACTCGGACGGCCACGACTCGCGCGCCTCCGCCGTCAATGCCGCGAGCGCTGGCTATGAGTCGGTCATTGTCTGCTCGCAGGAGTTCCATTTGCCGCGGTCAGTGTGGTTGTGCGAGCGCGCGGGCCTCGATGCGCAGGGCGTCCATCCGCCGGTGCTGATCCGCAAGCACACCGCGATCGGCTACGCGCGTGAAGCGGCCGCAACCTGGAAGGCGCTGCTTGAGGAATCTGCGGCACGCATCGAAGAACGGGACCTAAGTAATTAGGAAAGGCTTTCCTCACAAAATAGCCTGACGTTGTGTTGTTGAGCGCGCTCCGTCCCGGAGCGTCGGCACGAGTGCGCAGCGTAAGCGCCGAGTCCGACGCCGTGCTCCGTTTGCGCGAAATGGGCCTGCACCGCGGCGCCACCGTCCGGCTCGAACTCATTGCGGCGGGTGGGGCGCGCGTCGTCACCGTCGGCGCGGCCCGGCTCGCCGTCGACCGCGCCAC
>JAEZXC010000105.1 GCA_023442845.1 Actinomycetes bacterium
GCCATGAGACCGCGAAGTACAGCGGCGGCGGCGCGGTAACCCAGTTTCTTAGGTGTGCGCAGCGGAATCCGTTTGGGCATCCTCAGTCCTCGACGTTCGCACCGAGAGCGGCAAGTTTGCCGCGGAAGTCTTCATATCCGCGGTCAATAATGCCAATACCCGTCACCGTGGACGTGCCCTCGGCCGCCAACGCGGCGATGAGGTGCGAGAAGCCGCCGCGCAAGTCCGGAACCTCGATGTCCGCGGCTACCAGCGGCGTCGGACCGGAAACCACCGCTGAATGCTTGAAGTTGCGTTGACCAAATCGGCATTGCTTGTCACCAAGGCACTCGCGGTACAACTGGACGTTTGCGCCCATCTTGACAAGGGCAGCGGTGAAGCCAAAGCGATTCTCGTACACGGTCTCGTGGACGATGCTGAGACCCTTGGCTTGAGTGAGGGCAACCACCATCGGCTGCTGCCAGTCCGTCATGAAACCGGGGTGGACGTCGGTTTGCAGAGCGATCGACGTGAGGTCACCACCGGGGTGGTAGAAGCGGATGCCGTCCTTCACGACCTCGAACTCGCCGCCCACCTTGCGGAACACATTGAGGAACATGCCCATGTGACGCTGCTGGGCGCCGTGGACAAAGATGTCGCCCTTGGTCGCGAGCGCGGCGGCCGCCCACGACCCCACCTCAATGCGGTCGGTGAGCGAGAAGTGGTCGTAACCGCGCAGGCGCTTCACGCCCTCGATGGTGATCGAGCGATCGGTGTCCACCGAGATGATGGCGCCCATCTTCTGCAAAGTGTCGATGAGGTCCTTGATTTCGGGCTCGACTGCAGCGTTTTGGAGCGTTGTGATTCCCTCCGCGAGAACAGCGGTGAGGAGCAGTTGCTCGGTAGCCCCGACGGACGGGTAGGACAGTTCGTGGCGAATTCCTTTGAGCCCGTTCGGGGCAGTGAGATGAAGACCATCTGAGGCTTCCTTCACCACGGCGCCGAACTTCTTGAGAATCTCGAGGTGGAAGTCAATGGGCCGGTCACCGATCCGGCAGCCGCCCAAGTCAGGGATCACGGCTTCGCCCAAGCGGTGCAGGAGCGGGCCGCACAAGAGAATCGGAATGCGCGAAGAGCCCGCGTGCTCGGCAATGTCAACAGCGTCGGCCGGGGACAGCGTCGTCGTGTCCATCGTGATGACGCCAGAGTCAACGTCATAGACAACATCTGCGCCGTGAAGGCGCAATAGAGCGGACACGACGTTGACGTCGCGAATGTCTGGAACATTGCGTAGCGTCGATGGGGTGGAGCCGAGCAAAGCAGCCACCATCGCCTTCGAAACGAAGTTCTTGGCGCCACGCACGGTGATCTCACCCGTCAGTGGACGTCCGCCATGCACGCGCAGAGAGTCCGTCATGAGAACTATCGTGCCTTATCCCCTGCTCTGGAGTAGACGCGCACGCCCTCAGTGAACACGCACGAGTAGCATGCGCCGCATGACTCGTGCCGTGTTTGCAGGCCTCACGACTCTCGACATCATTCAGTCGGTCGAGCGCGTGCCCTCGTCGAATGAGAAGGTTGCGGCGCTTGAGTTCTTGGTTGTCGCGGGCGGACCAGCGGCGAACGCGGCGGTGGCTTTCGCTCACCAGGGCGGACGGCCGACGCTGGCAACAGCTCTGCCGGAGCACCCCCTGAGCGAGCCGATCGTGAGCGACCTCGCCGCGTGTGGCGTCGACCTCGTGGTGGCGGCGAGCTATCCCGGCCCACCCATCACCGCGTCGATTCTCGTCACTCAGGCCACTGGCGATCGCGCCGTCATCTCCCCCACCGGCACGGCAACCGCCGCAAACCCGCGCCCTACCCACGTTCCCTCACTTGATGGCGCTGGCGCGGTACTCATCGACGGGTACTTTCGTGCAATCGCCGCGCCCATCGCAGCGGCAGCCCGCGAGCGCGGCATTCCCGTCATCCTCGATGCGGGCAGCGTCAAGCACTACACGGATGAGGTGGTGCACATGGCCGATATTGCGGTGGTCTCAGCAGACTTCGCCCCCGCCGGTCCCGGGACGACGCCGGACGACGTGTTCGACTACCTGTCCTCGCACGGTGTGCGCGCGTCCGTCATCACTCGCGGTTCGCACAGCATCCTCTATCGCACACCCACGGTAAGCGGCGAGGTGGAGGTGGCGCGGGTGGAGGTAACGGACACCTTGGGCGCAGGCGACTTCTTTCATGGTGCCTTTACGTGGCGCATTGCGTCCCTCGGGACGGACGACGCTCGGCTCGCCGACGACCTTGCCTTCGCCGCGCGCGTGGCTGGCTCCTCACTCGGCAGCTTTGGCACGCGCGCCTGGCTCAGCGCGCCGCCGCCTCACACCACCTAGGCGATCTCCCACGCCCTGTCACGCCACGTGAGGACAGCGTCGGCCCTCTCTCGACCCCCCGCGACGAGGGCGGTGGTTGTGGCGTCGACGCGATCCGCCCATGCCGATGCGTCGTCGGGTGCCCGGCCGCCGGCCACGTGGCGCGCGACGAGCCGTTCCCGTGCGAGATCCCATGGCACATCGAGCCACCACACCACGTCGAGACAGTCACTCACCCGCGCCCAGTCGCCTTCGTCGTAGGTGACATAGAGGCCGTCGGCAATGATGACGCGAGCCGACGCTGGAATGGCGATGCGCCCGGGCACCGGCTCGTGGATGGTGCGGTCATAGTCGGGGGCCTCAGCATCAGCATCCGGGTTGTCGCGCAGGGCTTGAAGGAGGTCGGCGAAGGCGGCGGCGTCGAACGTCTCCGGCGTGCCCTTGCGATCGCGCAGGCCGAGGCGCTCCAACTCCGCGTTGGGCAGGTGGAAGCCATCTTGGGGCACGTGAACTGCGGTGACGGGTGGCTCGTCCTGCGCGAGTGCCGTGACGACCGCCCGAGCCAGCGTCGTCTTGCCGGAGCCGGGCGGGCCTGCGATGCCGAGGATCACTCTGCCGGTCGCGGCACGGGCGGCGAGTCCGGCAAGCAGGCTGGGAGGAATCGATACG
>JAEZXC010000139.1 GCA_023442845.1 Actinomycetes bacterium
GGAAGCGAGTCTGCACCGACCCCCTCAATGGTGATCTCGACGGCAGGAGAACCAAGGGCCCACACCTCGACCTCGTCTGCCACGCCAAGCGCCATGCCCAACGCGTCAAAGCCGGGGCCGAGATTGCCAGCCGTGGCGGGCACCCTCACGCTCACGTGGTCGCGCACGTACCGCATCGCTACAGCCCCAGCACCTTCGCGGCGGCTTCAACATCGACCGGGATGACGGTGGGCTCGACTTCTCGTCCCGCAAGGGCCGTCGCGGTGTCCTTGAGTCCGTTGCCGGTGACGGTGCAGGTGATCGTCGCGCCCGCTGGCACTTCTCCTGCGGCCGATGCTGCGAGCAGTCCGGCAATCGGAGCGGCCGACGCGGGCTCAACAAAGACGCCGACGTCTGCGGCCAGAGTTGCCTGGGCGGCGAGGATCTGTTCGTCGCTCACGGCACGAATCCACCCACCGGACTCGTCGCGGGCGGCAATAGCCAGATCCCACGATGCCGGCTTTCCGATGCGGATCGCCGTTGCGATAGTTTCGGGGTCCTTGATGGGATGACCGGCGACGAATGGCGCAGCGCCAGCAGCCTGTACCCCCCAAATCTTGGGACGGCGCGAAGCGATTCCAGCGTCGGCGTATTCGGTGAAGCCCATCCAGTACGCGGAAATATTGCCCGCGTTGCCCACCGGAAGCATGTGAATGTCGGGCGCGTCGCCCAACTGGTCAACGATCTCAAAGGCCGCCGTCTTTTGGCCTTGGAGGCGGTAGGGGTTGACCGAGTTCACCAAGGCAATCGGGTAGTTCTCGGACAGCGATCGCACGATGTCAAGGCACTCATCAAAGTTGCCGTCCACCTGGACGAGGTCCGCGCCGTGCACAATCGCCTGCGCCATTTTGCCCGCAGCGATCTTGCCTTGCGGGATCATGACGACGCAACGCAACCCGGCGTGGGCGGCATACGCAGCAGCCGACGCCGAGGTGTTACCGGTCGAGGCGCACACGACAGTGTGGTCGCCATCCTTGACTACCTGCGTGATGGCGGAGGTCATCCCCCGGTCCTTGAACGATCCGGTGGGGTTCATCCCCTCGACCTTCACCCATACGTCGGCGCCAACCTGCGCCGAGATCGATGGTGCGTGAACAAGCGGCGTGCCGCCTTCGCCCAACGACACGATCCGGTCGCCCTCGTCAAAGGGCAGGTGGTCCAAATACTCGCGGACAATGCCGCGCCACACGTGCGCCACGCGTGCGCCCCTTTCGGCTAGTCGCCCTCGATGCGGAGGACAGATCGGATGTCGGTGACGGCTGCGGAGGAGCGCAGCACGTCGAGGACGCGTGACACCTCGCGTTCAGAGGCTCGATGAGTCGCGATGACGAGGGCCGCTTGGCCGTTACCGCACGCGGCGCTCTGGCGCACCGTCTCGATCGATACGGCGTGCTCAGCAAGGATGCCGGCGATGTTCGCGAGCACGCCCGGGCGGTCCGGCACCGTCATGCGCAGTTGGAAACGTGACGCGGCGGACTCGATGGGAAGCACGGGCAGATCGGCGTAGTTCGATTCACGCGGCCCACGCCCGCCTTGGGCAATGTGGCGCGCCGCGGAGACGATGTCGCCAAGGACGGCCGACGCTGTGGGCGTCCCACCGGCACCCTTGCCGTAGAACATGAGCTCACCCGCGGCTTCAGTCTCGACGAACACCGCGTTGAACGCACCGCGAACGCCCGCCAACGGGTGGGCGAGCGGGACCAAGGCGGGGTGGACGCGGACCGAGACGCCAGCGTCGGCGCCGGTCCCAACGCGCTCCGCGATGGCAAGCAACTTGATGACGTGACCCGATTCCGTCGCCGACGCTACGTCGGCAGCGGTGATCGCGGAAATGCCCTCGCGGTAGACGTCGTCGAGACGCACGCGCTGGTGGAATGCGAGTGACGCGAGAATTGCGGCCTTCGCGGCAGCGTCGTGGCCTTCCACGTCC
This sequence comes from Actinomycetes bacterium, assembly GCA_023442845.1. Taxonomy (GTDB): domain Bacteria; phylum Actinomycetota; class Actinomycetes; order Actinomycetales; family Demequinaceae; genus Demequina. The sequence continues at coordinate 1,970 of JAEZXC010000139.1, forward strand.
GCCGTCGGGTCCGCCTCGGCATAACCGAGATCCTGTGCCTGCTTGACGGCTACCTCATAGTCGAGAGCGCGGGTTGTCATCTCGTCGAGAACATAGTTGGTGGTGCCATTGACGATGCCGAGAATGCGCACCACGTGGTCCCCCGCAAGGGATTCGCGAACGGGGCGGATGATGGGGATGGCACCAGCGACTGCGGCCTCAAAATAAAGGTCAACTTTGGCCGCATCCGCTGCTTCGTACAGTTCAGGGCCGTGAGCCGCGAGCAGCGCCTTGTTGGCGGTGACCACACCACAGCCTGCGCCGATCGCCTCGAGCACGTAACTCTTTGCTGGCTCGATACCGCCCATGAGTTCAACAACGACATCCGCACGCTCGATGAGACCGTGGGCATCATTAGTGAGGAGCTCTCGCGAGATGGACTCGGGGCGAGGCTTGTCAAGGTCCCGCACGTAAATGCCTTCGATCTGCACGGGCGCGCCGACGCGCGAGGCGAGATCGGCAGCGTTCTCGGTGAGCAGGCGCGCCACCTCGGAACCGACGGTGCCAGGACCGAACAGGGCAATCTTCACGGGCTTGTCAGACACGCCGACAACTCTAGCGGGCACTCCTCACACGCCTCGCCCCGCCTGGGTACCGATAGCCTCAAGGTGTGTCACGTCCCGCTCGCGTCCTCATGGTCTGTACCGGCAATATCTGCCGCTCGCCAGCGATGCACTATCTCGCCCAACGCGAATGGGGCGACGCTGCGGAGGTGAGCTCGGCAGGCACCTACGCCGAGATCGGCATGGACGCGACCCGCGAGATTCGCCGGTCCGCGGCGCACTACGACGTGACGATGCCGCGCCACCGCCCTACACAACTGTCACGCGCGCTCATCGAACGAGCGGATGTGGTCTTCGTTGCGACTGAGTCTCATGCCCGCTGGATCGCCCACGAGTGCGGCGAGACGCCCTCGCATGTGTTTGGCATTCGGCAGGCGGCGGAATTGACGACGCGGGCTGCTCCTCCCCACGGTGACACACCAGCCGATCGTCTGCGCAATGCGGCATCCGCGCTCGCAGCGGCACAGGCTGAGGGTCCCGCGCCGCTGCGAAGTTTGGATGATCCGTGGGGTCACTCCCAGCAGGTGTTTGACCGCGTCATGGCGGAGATCGTTGCCGACATCAGCGCGCTGACGCTCTGGGCACGTGTGCGCTGACCTCGCGCGGACCCTTGGCGATCGCCTGTCGCGGGATCAGTGCGGCATCTGGTCGCGTCCACCCGGGACACCAAGCTGAGCCTGGACATCGCGATCGGCCGTGCCACTGAGGTCGCCCGTGCCAGGGCTGTGATCCTCACGGGTGTCGTTGTCGAGATCGTGGCTGTCCTCCGACGTCGCCGCCGCGTCAGCGGCCGCCTGTTCTTCAGCAGTTCTCACCGGAGCACCGTCAACGGCGGCACGGCCGCGCTCTGCGCGCTCCCGTTCGACTTCTTCCGCGATCTCGTGGAGAGCCTTCGTGCCCTCGTGGAAGTTGCGCTCATCATTCAGGGGTGCCGACTCACTCATGGTTATCGCTCCACTCCTCGTTGAACTTCAGCGACGCGGTTCGCCGCGTACCGTGGTCAACGCTGGAATTGTCGTGGACGGGCCAAAAACCGTTGCTCAGCAGGGCCGACGCTGGGAATAGCGATGTCGAACACCGTCCCTAGTCGGTGGCCGGCACATCCCACGACAGCAGGTCATCGATGGTGTCGCGGCGGATGAGTACCCGGCTTGATCCGTCTCTGACCGCCACAACCGCGGGACGAAGCAGGGAGTTGTAGTTGCTTGCCATGGCACGCCCGTACGCGCCGGTGACGGGCACCGCGAGCAGGTCACCGCGTGCGGTGTCCGCAGGCAAATCGACATCTCGGACCACAATGTCGCCGGACTCACAGTGCTTTCCCACCACCCGGGACAGCACCTCGGGTGCGTCTGACGTCCGGGACGCGAGCGCCGCGGTGTACGTCGCCCCGTACGTAATAGTGCGCATGTTGTCGCTCATGCCACCGTCGACCGCCACGTACTGGCGCTCGCCGCCACCATCGAGTTTGACGTGTTTCACCACGCCGACGCTGTACAGGGTGGTGCCCGCAGGTCCAGCAATGGCACGGCCAGGTTCGATTCCAATGCGAGGCCAACCAGCTCCCGCCGCCTCTACCTCTTTGGAGACAACGTCCGCGATCTCACGGGCCGCCTTCTCAACATCAAGAGCCTCGTCCTCGGGCGTGTACGCGATCGCATATCCGCCGCCGAGGTCAACCTCTGGCATCTCGTAGCCGGTCTCAGCAGCGAAGTCGGCGCGGAACTGAAGCATGCGATGCGCGGACTCACGGAAGGCGTCGATCGAGAGGATCTGCGAACCGATATGGGTGTGGACGCCGCGTAGCTCAAGTGACGGGGATGCATGCACCGCACGGAGCGCGTCAAGAGCCGCGCCGGTCGCGAGCGATAGCCCGAACTTCTGGTCTTCATGAGAGGTGGCGATGTACTCGTGACCGCCCGCATGCACGCCCGTCGTCACGCGGACCAGCACCGGTGCCGTCACCCCCGCCTCAGCGGCAAGGCGACTCAACACGTCGATCTCGGTGAGCGAGTCGACGACGATATGACCCACTCCCACCGTGAGCGCCTGGGTGAGTTCAGCGTCGGACTTGTTGTTGCCGTGAAGGGTGATGAGGTCACCGGGGATGCCTGCTCGCAGCGCGATCGCCAGCTCACCACCGGAGGCGACGTCAATTCCGAGGCCGTCGTCGTACACCCAGCGCGCTATCTGACTGCTGAGTAGCGCCTTTGACGCGTAGTACACGGTGCACGTGGTGCCGTGTTCCGCGAAGGTTGCGCCAAAGTGATCGCGGAAGGCGCGAGCGCGCCCGCGGAAGTCATCCTCGTCAACCACGTACAGCGGGGTGCCGTGCTCGCGCGCGAGGTCACGAACGTCGATGCCGCCAATTGACAAGGCACCGTCGGGCGTGCGTGCGCACGTAGCTGACCAGACCGGCATTGTCACATCCTCTCGGGTGCGCTGACGCCCAAAAGGCCGAGCCCATTTCGCAGCACCAGACCAGTCGCGTCGTTCAGCCACAAGCGCGTGCGGTGGAGGTCAGTAATCTCCTCGTCACCGTGCGGAGTGACGCGGGTGCGGTCGTACCACTGGTTGAACGCTGCGGCCACCTCTTCGAGGTAACGCGCCACACGGTGCTGCTCGCGGAACTCGACGGCCTGGCTCACCACGCGAGGGAACTCCCCGAGCACGCCCAGCAGCGCCGACTCCGATTCGTGGGTGAGGAGCGAGGCGTCAAAGCCGTCCTCCCGGCGAATGCCGTACTCGGCCGCGTTACGAGCGACCCCCGCGCTGCGAGCGTGCGCGTATTGCACGTAGAACACGGGGTTTGCGTTGCTTGCCGAGGCAAGGAGGTCAAGGTCAATATCGAGGGTTGAGTCGGCGCTCGAACGGGTGAGCGCGTAACGGGCGGCGTCCACGCCGACCACGTCAACGAGGTCCTCCATCGTCACCACGTTGCCGGCCCGCTTCGACATGCGCACGGGCAGGCCGTCCTTCACCAGATTGACCATCTGGCCAATGATCACTTCCACCGAGTCTGGGTCGTAGCCGAGCGCCGCAGCCGCAGCCTTGAGGCGCGCAATGTATCCGTGGTGATCAGCACCAAGCAGGTAGATGCACAGGTCGGCACCGCGCTCGCGTTTGTCGCGGATGTAAGCAATGTCGCCTGCGATGTACGCGGCCTGGCCGTCGGACTTAATGACAACGCGGTCCTTCTCGTCACCAAAGGCGCTCGAGCGCAGCCACCAGGCGCCCTCGGCTTCGTACAGCGCACCAGACTCTTTCAGCTCGGCAACGGCCGTGTCGACCTTGCCGGTCTTGTGAAGGGAGTCCTCGTGGAAGAACACGTCAAAATGGACGCCAAAGTTCTTCAGCGATTCCTTCACTTGCTCGAACATGAGGTTGACGCCACGCGAACGGAAGAACTCCTGCGCCTCTTCTCGGGGCAACTCAAGCGGATTTCGTTCACCCGCTTCCATTGCGCCCTGCAGCACGGTGTCAGCGATTTCCTGAATGTAGGCGCCGCCATAGCCGTTCTCTGGGGTCTCCTCGCCGAGAAGAAAGGCAAGCAAGGAGGCCGCGAAGTTGTCGATCTGAACGCCGTGGTCGTTGAAGTAGTACTCGCGCGTTACCTGTGCGCCGTGAAATTCGAGGAGTCGGCTCAGCGAGTCACCCACTGCGGCCCAGCGCGTGCCGCCAAGGTGGATCGGGCCCGTGGGGTTGGCTGAGACAAACTCGACGTTGACGTGAGTGCCGCTCATGCTGTCACCGCGGCCGTAGTCCACACCCGACTTCACAATGGTGCGCGCGAGCTCACCAGCAGCACCCGCGGCGAGGCGAATGTTGATGAAGCCCGGACCTGCCACCTCGGCAGATGCGATGCCCTCCACCGTGAGGAGGCGAGCAACGAGGAGCTCGGCGAATGCCCGCGGGTTCGTGCCCGCCTTCTTCGCGAGTTGCATCGCCACGTTCGTCGCCCAGTCGCCGTGCTCGCGTACCTTCGGTCGCTCAACTCGCACGTCCACGACGTCTTCGTTCGTCAGGGCGATCTCGCCAGCGGCGATGCCCTCTTCAATGCATACGGCGATGGTGGCGGAGAGTTCTTCGGGAGTCACTATCGGATTCTATCGACCTACCCAGGAGCCGTGTGGCCCTCCCGCGATACAGGGCTCTAGCCAGACCAGTCCCCCAGTTCGGCCTGCACCCGCTTGGGTAGCGACGCTCTCACAATCGCATATGCCGAGTGCAGGGCTTCAAGAGTGACATCTCGCGGCACGCCCGCGCCAAGATCGATCGAGATCCACAGCCGCTTGTTCGCGTAATACCCCGGCGTCACACCCTCAAACTCGGCAACGAGGGCCGCGTTGTCATCCGGGTCGCCCTTGACGGTGAGGACCCTGCCGCCATCGCGACCACCGCCTACGCGACCAAAGTGCTTCCCGGCCACCTGGAACGTCTGCGCTCCCCAATCGGGATACGGCACAACCTCTGTACCGGGAAGCTCTGCGAGAGCCTCCCGTAGCCAGTCCTCTACCGGAGCAAGTGACGTGTCCATATCGCTGACGGTAGCGTCGGCCCCTGACAGATGCATGCCGTGCTGACCGAAACGGCCCTGCTACCCTTGACCCTCGCGGGCGCTAGCTCGCAGGCCCCCGTAGCTCAGCGGATAGAGCGCCGGTTTCCGGTACCGTAGGTCGCAGGTTCGATTCCTGTCGGGGGCACCTCGCGCGCAGCCGCAACTCCCGCGCTTTTCTCGCCGTCTTCCTACGATGGTGCTATGACCCGCGACGCCGCATCATCACCACGGCTTGCCCTTGCGCTTGGCGGTGGTGGCGCGCTTGGAGCGGCTCACGTGGGAGTGCTTGAGGTGCTCGAAGAGCGCGGCATTCGGCCTCAGATCGTTGTCGGCACCTCAATCGGTTCCCTTGTAGGGGCCGCCTATGCCGCCGGCATGCCCCTCGCCGATATCAAGGCCCACACGCTCGAAGCGACATGGTCGGACTTTGGCGCGCTCACCTTCACGCCTGGGTTGGGGATTCTCGACACGGTGGGGCTCAAAGACTCGATCACACGGATGGCGGGTACGGAGATTCTGATCGAGGACCTTCCGCTTCGCTACGCCGCCGTTGCCGCGGATCTCTCGACTCGCTCCCCCGTCATCATCGATTCAGGTCCAGTGGCCGACGCTGTCGCCGCCTCCTGCTCGGTGCCCGGCCTCTTTCGCCCCACGCGTCTTGGTGGCCACCTCTATGTTGATGGCGGAGTACTCCAGAACCTCCCCCTCGAATCCGCCTTTGCTCTAGGAGCGGACTACGTCATTGGGGTGCGCCTCGCGCCCGAATGGGACGCACTGCCGATCATGCGCACCGCCACCCGGGTTCACGAGTTCGAGATTCGCAACGACGTCACCATGATTCGTCCTCGCCTTGGCACCCGCTCCCAGTGGATCGCGCGCGACTTGCCGCATCTTGTCGAATTGGGTCGCGAAGCAGCCGAGCGCGACCTCCCCGCCGCCGTGCCCACACCCTGAGAGGACCCTCGGGGACAACCCCGAGCACCTCGGCCCTCGGATCAGCCGCACGGGTGATGCCGCCCGCATGCCTGCGGCTCTAGCGTCGGAATGAGAGATTTTTCAGGGAGTCACCATGCGTACACGAATCGCTGCACTTGGCATCGTCGCTGCTGTCCTCACGCTCACCGCGTGCGTGTACACGGGATCGGGGCCGCTGCTCACCAGTGACGACCTCGCGGGCCGGACGACCGACGAGGCGCGCGACGTCGACGGCTTCACCGGCATCGCGGTTGGCGGCTACGCGGACCTCACTGTGACCGAAGGCTCCGAATTCTCCGTTGTCGTCACAGCCGATGAAAACCTCCAAGAGCACGTGACGACCCGCGTCAACGGATCGACGCTCGAGATCAGTCAGGAGTACTCGTACTTTGGCACGCCGCCTCGTGTGGTGGTGGCGGTGACCCTCCCGGCGCTCAGCAAGGTCTCTCTCAGTGGCTCGTCTGACGCGTCGATCCGGGTTACGAATCCCGAATCCCTTGAGGTGAAGGTGAGTGGCTCCGCAGACGTGGACCTGCGTTCCGACGCAACGTCACTCAGCCTCTCCGTGAGCGGCTCGGGAACGATCACTGCCAGCGGAACTGTCACGACCGCCGCGATCTCGGTCTCCGGCTCGGGAGATGTCAACGGTGACAACCTCAGCGCTCGCGACGCGACGGTCAACGTATCCGGCTCCGGCGACGTGTCAGTGCGCGCCCGCGAGAGCATCGATGCGCGCGTGTCGGGTTCCGGTCACGTCACGTACTTTGGTGACCCGGCCGTCTCACAGAATGTGTCCGGTTCAGGCAACGTCGAGCGGGCCGACGCGTGACCCGCGGTGCGAGCGCCTCACTATCACGGGGCGGGCGACGCCGGAGGGGACGTCTGCTTGGCTGTGCTGTCCCCAGCAGGGTCTGACGTGGACGGCGCCGTGGTCTCGGGGGTGTCCGGAACGGTGTCCGGAACGGTGTCGGACAACACGATCTCTCCGGCGTCCGTAGCGCCGTCGGCCCACGACGAGTTGCCATAGTGGCCAATCGCGTTGACGCCCGGAGCGTACTCCCAGTGCCACGGCTCGAACTTGCGGAACTTCGCCCAATCTGGGTTGAAGTATCCAAAGGCTGCGGCATTTTCCTTCAGCCAGTTGAACGGCTTGCCCGAGTCATCGCCCGAACACAGGTCGAAGGCAAGACCAAATCCGTGCATCGACGTTCCGGGAGACGCGGCAAGGTAACCACGCAACGATTTGATACGCGACTGATCCGCGTAGGAGCGGTAGCCACCCTGGATGCACAAGTCACGACCAAAGGCGGCCTTGAACTGCTCGTTCATTTGCGCGAGAGCAATTGCAGCGTCGGCCCGCATTTGGGCGCCGCCCCAAATGGTGCACAACTGGTCCGCAGGCAAGTTGCCGTTGTCGGTCGTGTTGTACGACGCGGGGGGAAGGCAATCGGGAAGCGCCTCGATCAGCACATAGGGAGTTGCCGCGCGCGCGACCGCGAGCGCTTGCGCCTGGTCGTCGACCGAGGGCATGTCGACAACGGTAGGGATCAGCTGGGGACCGTCGCCAAGCAAAGCGTGACCTGTGGTGGGCGATTCACCCATGACGACGCCGGGGACGTTTGCGACCGGATTCTGATACGCGACCACGGTGCCAACCACGGGGTACACGACCATCGCCAATGCGAATCCGCCAAGGACTCCCCCGCGCGCAAAGAACTTGCGGCGTCGGTGGGTGGTGCGGATCCGGATCTCGCGAGTCTCGGTAAGGCGCTTGATTCGACGCGAGACAACGGCCCGTGCCTGTGCCGCGATGTGCGGGTCGAGGTGCGCGGCGTGACCAGGGATTTCTCCGCTAAAAGGCGAGGAAATCGACATGTTGGCGCGAGCGTGTGCAGGGTCACTTGCGCGCTTCGGCAGCGTAGTCTCTGCGCTCACGCACGTCCTCCGAGATCGTCCAGCCCCCTGCGCCAGGATCAACGTACGACCCCGCGGCACCGTGCCAGTGTAACCAATCCGTTATCTTCGGGCTAGCCCTTCGATGAATCACCCTCGGACCGTGCGACAGAATCACGCACCTCACCCACGAGTTCTTCGATGATGTCCTCGAGAAAAACGACGCCCTCAATGGCTGAGTCTGAGCGCACCAGCGCGACGTGGGCACCGGAGCGGCGCATCGCCGCAAGGACGTCTTCGATCTCCTCGTCGACAGGGACGACGGAGATGTCCCGGATGCGCCAGTCTGCGAGCGGTTCCTCACGCTCATGGGGCCGCACTTGCAGTGCGTCCTTCATATGGAGATACCCGACGACGCTGCCATCGGCCTCGCACACTGGGAAGCGCGAGTAGCCGGTTTCGACGGCCATGCGCTCAAGGTCGTCGGCGGAGACACCCCGTTTGACGCACGTGACGTGGGCAAACGGCACCATGACGTCGTGCGCTCGATGGTCGGAAAACTCAATCGCACCGGTTAGCAGACCCTCTGGGTCCGCGAAGGTGCCTTCTTCGTTTGAGCGGGCGACAATCGACTGGACCTCGTCCGCGGTGAACGCAGACGTTACTTCGTCGCGCGGCTCAATCCCCACCATGCGGAGCAACACGTTCGCGAACGCGTTGAGCGCACCGATGAGGGGGCGTACCGCCTTGCCGATCCACACCAAAGGCGGGCCGAATACGAGCGCCGCTCGGTCGGGGCTGGATACAGCCGCGTTCTTCGGCACCATTTCGCCCACGATGACGTGAAGACCAACGATGATGAAGAGGGCGATCGCGACGGCGACGATGTGTGATGCGCTCTCCGATAGGTACGGATGGAAGAGGCCTTCAAGCGCATGCGCAATGGCCGGCTCCGCGACAGTTCCAAGGGACACCGAACACACGGTGATGCCGAGCTGCGCGGTGGCGAGCATGAGAGAGACGTTTTCCATTGCCCACAACACCGTGATCGCGGCACGGTTGCCTTGCTCAGCCTTGGGTTCAATGGAGCTGCGGCGCGCAGAAATGATGGCGAACTCTGCGCCTACGAAGAAGGCATTGGCAAGCAGCAAGCCGGCGACGGCGGCGACCATCCAGGGGCTCATGCGCGCCCCCCAGCGTCAGCGTTGGCTTCGCCATCCGGAATCGGCGTGGCTCGCACTCGGTCAATCCGACGCCCGTCCATGCGCTCAACTCGCAACGTGATGCCGTCGGTCGTCACCTCATCCCCTGTCGCGGGAAGCCGGCCCAGGGACGCCATGATGAGGCCGCCCACGGTCTCGTACACGTGCGACGACGGTAAGCGCAGTCCGGTGAGCTCGGCGACCTCATCGGGACGCAGGACAGCGGGGATCACCCACGCTCCCCCCGCAGCGCGGAACACATGAGCGCGCCGGGAGTCGTGCTCGTCGGCCACCTCGCCGACAAGCTCTTCGACGACGTCTTCGAGCGTGACAAAGCCTGCCGTCCCGCCGTACTCGTCAACGACGATCGCGCACTGCATGCCGAGGTCCTTCAACTCGACAAGGAGCGGGCGCAATTGCATCGTCTCGGGCACGCGTGGCGCATCGACCATAAGGGTGCGCACCGGAGTCTCGTCTCGTTCGTGAGAGGGAACGGCAATGACGTGCCGGATGTGGACGAGCCCCACGACGTCGTCGTTACTGTCGCGGATCACCGGAAAGCGTGAGTGCCCGGTGCCGCGTGCCAACGCCAAGACGTCTGCCGCCGTCGCGTCGACCGCCACCGTGTGGAGGCGCGTGCGATCGGTCATCACGTCAACCGCCGCGAGATCATCCATCTCGAGGGTGTTCTTCAACAAGAGCGCCGTCGTGGGCGCAAGCGTGCCAGCCTCCGCCGAGCGGCGCACGAGAGCGGCAAGTTCTTGACGGGATCGGCCGCCCGCGAGTTCCTCCCGCGGCTCGATGCCCAAGAGTCGGAGAATCGCATTGGCCACGCCATTAAGCCCCGCGATGATCGGTCGGAGCACCGCCGTGAAGCCGAGCATGAACGGCGTCACCGCGCGAGCCGTTGCGAGCGGGTTGGCGATCGCAGCGTTCTTCGGGACTAGTTCGCCCACGATCATCGAGAAGGAATTGACGACAATGAGCGCCGCAATTGTCGCCACCGTCACCGCCGCCGCATCGGCAAGCGGGGTGCGCTCGATCGGCCCTTCGAGGAGGCTGACGAGTGCCGGTTGCGCGGTGTAGCCCAAGAGCACCGTTGTGAGGGTGATGCCCACTTGGGCGCCCGACAGCTGGGTGGACAGCGACTTCAGTGCGGAGCGGATCCTGCGCTTGCCTGGCGTCGCCTCCGTGATGGAGGAAGGGTCGAGCGCGACAAGCGCAAACTCGGCGGCAACAAACAGCGCCGTGCCGATGGTGAGGCCGACGCCGAGCGCGACGAGTAGCCAGGCGGTCATCCGTTGTGACTATGACTGTCGGAGTCCATGGTGCGACTACTGTACTCGAAGCGGACCCCTACCGTTCGGATGAAAGTATTCTACTTTCCATAGAACAGTTGTGTCGACGAAGGGATGCACGTGGACAGCACCATCAGAGTTGATGGCCTGACCAAACGGTTTGGCAACATCGTCGCGGTGAACGATCTCAGTTTCACCGCCAAGCCCGGCCGGGTGACCGGCTTCTTAGGGCCAAACGGTGCAGGCAAGTCGACAACCCTGCGCGCGCTCGTCGACCTCGTGCGGCCCACGTCGGGCACCGTCACCATCGGCGGCAAGAAGTACATCGACCTTGAGAACCCAGCAGCCCAGGTGGGCACGCATTTTGGCGGCTCTTTTCACCCCGGCCGCACCGCGCTCGACCACTTGCGGGTTTACGCGCCGCTCATGGGAGTGGACGACGCTCGGTGTGCCGAGGCCCTCGATGCCGTCGGCCTGACAGAGGCAGC
>JAEZXC010000026.1 GCA_023442845.1 Actinomycetes bacterium
GGTTCAGCCGTGCCCGTCATGGTTGCGGTGCTCGCTGTGATTTGTGTGATCGGGATGATTGTCACCGCATGGGGAGGCGGCTTGGTGCGCGCAGCCCAAGCGCGCAGCGCCGCCGACCTTGCCGCGCTGGCGGCCGCGCAACTCGACCGAGACCAGCGCGCTCGTGGCGTGAGTCCCGACCGAGCGCTCGTGGCGGCGTGTGCGAGGGCGACGGACATTGCGGTCGCCAACGGAGCGTCGCTTGATTCGTGCACGCGCGCAGTTGGTCACTCCGTGGTGGTTGAGGTGACGGTCGCGGCCCCGCGTGGATTGCCAGCGGCGACAGCCATCGCGCGGGCAGGCCCGCGGATGTAAGACGCCGGCGCACGTCATCGGCCACAAAAAAGACCCGGCGGTGACTCGGGCTGAGGGATCCGAGCCGCCGCCGGGCGTTAGGTAAGGATACGCGATCGCGGCCCGGAGAAACTGCCCTCCGCCGTCCGGCACACCACCGGCATCCCTCCCGTCAGAGCGCGGTTTGCGCCGCTGACAGGAAACTTCATGTTCAGTTGTTGATCAATCCAACGTCAGACAGTGGCCCACGTGTTCCCATCCCAGCACCAGCCCGCCGGCGGGTTGTCAGGATCTTTGAACTCACCGAAGTGGCTGTGCCATTTCAGGTTCTGGTTCACCAGGACCCACGCGACACCGTCATGCATCTTGTACGTCTTGCCAGTGGCGGAAACCGTGGACTCAGGCAAGCAACTCGCCTTCATTTGGGCACCCCACTTCGTCTTCTCAACGCCTGTGCACGTCGATCCGCTCCACGTCGCGTAATTGCCCATGTACACGTAGTAGTCGTAATCCAGGTCGTTTGGTCCGGACGTAAAGGCCGCCTTCTTCTCCCAGCCCCACGACGTCCCCGACCAGTTGCCCCATGAGACAACTCCCGTGGTCGCATCGGTCCACTGGATGTTCTTGTAGATGTGGCCGTTGCCAAGCAAGAAGTAGCCCGGCTTTGGCACGTACGCGCCCTTCGAGCAGTCGTACGTGTAGCCGTCATACGCTGGCTGCGCCGAGCACTGGTAATACGAGCCAGAGTCCGGATCCTTGTACCAGCCGGGGTTGACGATCCACTTTTGCTTGGTGCAGTCATACGTCGCATGTGGCTTGGGCGGGTTGTCAGCCTTGCACTTTGCCAGCGGGTCGACCTTGGGTGCCTGAGCGGCTGGCTTGGGGTCGCCGCCGGACGCAGGCTGCACCGTCGTCGGCTTCGGCGCCGACGGTGGGCGAGCGGCATCCTTCAAACGGTCGATGATGTCGCTCAGGTCAGTGGACTGGTACGTGCGCGTCGGGTTCTCCTGACCAAACTTGGCCCGGTAGAGCTCAATCTGCGACAGCCCGTCCTTGTTGTTGATGATGTTGCGATCGCGCAGTGCGGGGTCATCCTTCGCGGCGTTGTACGCGTGGGTGGCGACGATACCGAGCGCCACGGCTCCGATTGCGCTCGCCAACGTGGCGGCACTTTGACGCGTGGCGCGCACGCGGCGCGTCTTATTCACCAAAGAAGCGATGAGATCGTCGCTTGGCGCGTACGCGCCTCCGCCTACCGTGGCGAGTTCGCGCATCTGGTCATTGATGTTCATCAGCGCGCCTGCCTTCCTGCTTGTGTCTCGTTCACGGTGGCGTACGAGACTCCCTGCGATGGGTTGTCGTGAATCGTGCCCAGTGCGGCCCGGAGTTTCACGGCAGCGTCGGAAAGGTACCGACGGACGGCACCCTCAGTGATGCCAAGTTCACGGCCGATGGCGTCGGCGGTGAGATCGTCATAGAACCGCAACACGGTGCACGCCCGCTCCCGCGGAGTAAGAGCACGCATCGCTTGCTGCAGATCGGTGCGGAAATCAACGGTGGCCGTCCGCGCAGACTGCGAGTCGTTCTGGCCGAGAAGGTGGAACACCCGCTTCCACGCCGAGTCGCGGCGTCCGGCATCCATGTGTGCGGAGAACATTGCCCGCCGCACATATGCCTCGGCCTCGCCAATCGTCACCGAAGCTTTGCCACGCGAGAACGTCTTGACAACGGCGTCGTGGAAAAGGTCTTCGGCGTCTCGAGAATCGCCCGTCAGAAGGTAGCCGTAGGCGACGAGAGAGTGGCCGCGCTCACGCACCAGCCTCTCGAGTGTGTCTGCCCACGTTGCCACATTGCCCCCAGAGTTGTTCCGACGTCACTTATAAGTACGGACTGTGCCGCGAAACCATTGGGGTCCGAATCCTCAGTGTGACATTTGCCACACAAAAAGAAGCGGCGGGCCGACGCTCAAGGGGGGTAAGCGTCGGCCCGCCGCCTGGCGGTGAACGGAACGGGATCAGTTCACCGTGATCGTGCCCAACGAAGTCCATACCTGCATCTCGACGTAGTCGACAGTGGGGAACGGCGCGATCGCAGTGCGAACCTCGCCGCCCTCGGCCTCGGCCCCGTCACTCAGGTAGGGCTCGGCGTACATGCCGTTTGCGCCGTTGTCCAAATACAGGCTTTGCATGTTGAGCACGGTGTAGGTGCCCGGCTCAACTGGTGTGGCGTTGTTACCGATCCAACAACCCGATGCTTCGCGCCACAGGAAGCGGCTCTCAAGAACGGTTCCCGGTGCGAGCATGCCGTCGTCGCCCGGGGCGTTCATCGCGCCATAACGGTCGATCGAGGTGAGGTACGTCTCCGCCATCACCTTGCCGTCCTTGACGAGGATGAGGGCCCCATGTGGCTCAGACCAGAAGCCCGGGAGTGAGTACTCGCTGAGATTCGTCACGCTCAACGCCACCTCAGGGTTGTCATCAACCACCCAGCCATAGCTCAAACTCAGCTGCTTAGGCAGGGTTGCTTTGACGCCAAGGAGATCCCACTTGGCGGACTCCTGCGGGAAGCCTTGAGCCCCAACCCCGTCCCACGGGCAACCGAAGTAGCGGGAATTGGGGTAGTCGACAGGGTCGCCACTGAGGCCGTCATGGATCATGACGACGCGTTGCGTGCCTGCTGCCATGTTCCACGGTTCGCGGGAAACGCGAGCGGCGTACTCGCCCCGAGCCGCATCAGGGGTGAGGTAATCCTCGGGGTAATCGGTCGGCTGAGTGCCCCATAGATAGGCATCGAAGGGGTTGTCGAGCCGATCACCCGTAATTTCGAAACTCACAATGTTTGACACGACGCGTTGTACCTCGAGTTGTGGCTCAACTGCGATGCTGACGGAATCGTCAGGGTTCGGGTCCGCAGACGTGCTTGGTGTCGCAGCCGGTTCCGGAAGCCCTTCAACGCCCTCGCCTGCGTCGGCGTTGTCCTCGACGGCGACGTCAAGCGTCGGGTAGACGTCGTGCACCACGACCATCTGATAGTCGCCAGCGGGAAGCATGCTGCCGTCCCAGCAATTGGCAAGTGACGCTTGAATGTCCGCGACGCCGTCCGTGTAGGCAGCAGTCACATCCGTGCGTGCGACCGCGTAGCCCTCCCACAAGACAATGACGGTGGCAATGCCCGGTGTGGACAGTTCCCCGACGTTGTCCTTCGGGGCAAGGGTCAACTGAGCCGACACGAGCTCACCGGGCTCGAAAGCATCGGCGGTCAGCCCCATTTGCAGCGTGGCGGCGTCACCCACCGTGGGGTCGCCCTCGTGAAGCGGCAGGCTTCCGCAGGCGCCCCATTCCCAGAGGTACGCACCGCCGTCTTCCATGCTCGCGATCGCGGGAGCGTCGGCGCCACCTGCGCTCTTGCCAGCGTCGGCACCTTCTGCCGACGTCAACGGCGTAGAACCACCGGGGTGAAGTGCGGCAAGAGCAACAACAGCGGCAACTCCCACGCCAGCTGTCGCATTGGCGGCAGCGCGCAAACGCCGGCCGCGCTGAATGCGCCGCGCGGCACCCGCCACGGACACGGTGGCGTGATCGATGGGGGCGCGGTCAGCCAGCCCCCGGAGGGAGTCAGACAACCTGGTCATCGGATCTTCCTTTCATGGTCGGTCACGGCGAGCTCTTCGCTGAACGCGTGGTCCGCGTCGTCGAGATTGCCGAGCCGAAGTTCAAGTGCACGCATGCCATCGGAGAGGTAGCGCTTGACCGAGCCGGGGGCAAGGCCGAGCTGAGACGCGATGTCCGGCACGGTGAGGTCGTCAAAGAAGCGGAGCACAACGCACGCCCTCACCCGGGGCGGCAGATCGCCCAAAGCCGTAGCAACGTCGGCCGAAAGGTCTGAGAACGGCGTTGTCGATTCCACCTCGACGGGCGGGCGGAACAAGTGCTGAACGCGCTGCCATCGTTGCTGACGCCGGTAGTGATCGACGTACAACGTGGCAATCGCGCGGCGCACGTACGCCTCGCTCTTCGCCTGGCTGAGTCCCGCACGGGGCCGGGAAAAGGTCTTGACGAGAGCGTCTTGGACGAGGTCTTGTGCAAGCGACGTATCACCGCAGACCACGTACGCGTAGCCCAGCAGCGCCTTCTCGCGCTCGCGGACGAGACGTTCCATCTCGTCAAGCCATTCGGCCATCAGTCCTCCCAGTGGCAATTCACCATGTCGACGCCTGGGTGTGGCGAAACGTTGGGTCGGTTCACCACACCCGTCCGTCCTTTAGACTCGCGTGGTACTTTGCGGCGCGCAACGGCGCGCGCCACACTCGTCAAGGAGGACGAATGCACAAGGCCTCTGTCTCCGGCCTCACGCTTGGTACCCCGAGCGTTGTCATTGTTGTTGTCATCGGAGTGGTGGCGGCCGCCGCACTCCTGCTCTCGTGGACGCTACGCCAACAGGTTCTGCGCGCCAATGAGGGCTCGTCAAAGATGCAAGAGATTGCGCAAGCCGTCCAAGAAGGCGCGCAGGCGTTCCTCAACCGGCAAATGCGCACCCTCATTCTCTTTGCCGCGATCGTCTTTGGGCTGTTGTTCCTGTTGCCAGGTGACACAGGCGTGCGCATCGGGCGTTCGGTGTTCTTCCTCGTCGGTGCGTTCTGTTCCGCATCGATCGGCTACATGGGTATGTGGCTCGCGGTGCGGGCGAACGTGCGGGTTGCACACGCGGCTACTGAGGCCGACGGCCGCGCAAAGGGTGCACGGATCGCATTCCGTACGGGTGGCGCGGTTGGTATGGGTGTGGTGGGCCAGGGCCTCGCCGGCGCGGCCGCCGTTGTCTTCATCTTCCGCGACAACGCACCAGCCGTTCTCGAAGGCTTTGGCTTTGGCGCGGCCCTGCTGGCCATGTTCATGCGCGTGGGTGGTGGCATCTTCACCAAGGCAGCCGACGTTGGTGCGGACTTGGTGGGTAAGGTCGAGAACCACATTCCCGAAGATGATCCGCGCAACGCCGCGACAATCGCCGACAACGTGGGCGACAACGTAGGCGACTGCGCCGGCATGGCCGCGGACTTGTTTGAGTCCTACGCAGTGACCCTCGTGGCCGCGCTGATCCTTGGCAAGGTGGCGTTTGGCGAGCAGGGTCTCGTGTTCCCGCTCATCGTGACCGCGATCGGTGCCTTCACTGCGGCGCTCGGCGTCTACATCACGCGCATCCGTGGCAATGAGCCCGGCCTCAAGGCGATCAACCGTGGCTTCTACATTTCGGCGGCGCTCGGCGCCATCATCTCCGCGGCGGCGGCCTGGCTCTACCTGCCCGGTTCCTTTGCCGACTTCAACGGCTCCAAGCTGGCGGACGTGACGCGTGACCCGCGCCTCATGGCAACGGTTGCCGTCATCGTCGGCATCGGCCTCGCCGGACTCATCCTGTGGCTCACCGGCTACTTCACCGACACGGGTTCCAAGCCCACCCAACGCGTTGCTCGCACCTCTCTTACTGGTCCGGCGACCGTTGTGCTGTCCGGCATCGGCGTCGGCCTCGAATCGGCTGTCTACACCGCCACGGTGATCGCCGGTGCGATCGTCGTCCTGTTCTTTGTGGCAGGCGGCTCCGTCTGGCTGGCGTTGTTCCTCGTGGCGCTAGCCGGATGCGGTTTGCTCACCACCGTGGGCGTCATCGTCGCGATGGATACCTTCGGCCCGGTCAGTGACAACGCGCAGGGCATTGCTGAGATGTCGGGAGAGGTCGACGAGGAAGCAGCGCGCACGCTCACCGATCTCGACGCCGTCGGCAACACGACCAAAGCGATCACGAAGGGCATTGCGATCGCCACAGCGGTGCTCGCGGCAACGGCGCTTTACGGCTCGTACACCGATGCTGTGAATGAGGCACTCGCCAGCGCCTCGAACGCAGTGGCGGACTTCAGCTACGAGGTCGTCAACCCGTTGACGCTTGTGGGTGTTATCGCAGGTGGTGCCACGGTGTTCTTGTTCTCGGGCCTTGCGATTGACGCTGTCACCCGTGCCGCAGGCGCCATTGTGTTCGAGGTGCGCCGCCAGTTCCGCGAGATGCCGGGAATCATGTCCGGTGAACAGCGCCCCAACTACGGCCGCGTCGTCGACATCTGCACGCGCGACTCGTTGCGCGAACTTGCGACTCCGGGTCTGTTGGCCGCGATGGCGCCCGTGTTCATCGGTTTCTCTCTCGGTGTCGGTGCGCTGGCGGGCTTCTTGGCCGGTGCGATTGGAACCGGCGTGCTTATGGCGGTGTTCCTCGCCAACTCCGGTGGGTCGTGGGACAACGCAAAGAAGATCCTTGAGGACGGTAAGTACGGCGGTAAGAACTCGCCCGCCCACGAGGCGACGGTCATTGGCGACACGATCGGCGACCCGTTCAAGGACACGGCTGGCCCAGCGATCAACCCGCTGCTCAAGGTGATGAACCTTGTTGCGCTACTCATTGCGCCCGCGATTGTCGCGCTGTCGTACGGTGACGATGCCAACCCGTGGTTGCGGTGGGGGATCGCGCTCATCGCGGCAGCGGTCGCTGTGTTTGCGGTGGCCCGCGCGTCGGGGCGTTCGCACGCCGGCGGTGTCGAGAACGAGGCCGACGAAGCGGCGGCGGCTGAGCACCCCAACGCCTCCGATGCCGACGCTCACGAAGTCAGTACCTCATAAGGGTTGAGGTGGCCGGGGGTGATGCCCCCGGTCACCTCTATTTCGTGGACGCGGTGAGCGGACCGTTCTGTTGTGCCCGCCACTACCCTGAAGCCGTGCCCCACGCCCCTCAACTGAGCCCCACCGATGCCGACGCGCTCCGCGCGGACCTTGACGGCTGGACTGTTGACAGCGTCGGCGACATCCTGGGCGAACGTGCCACCGCAGCCCTTGGACGCGAGCAACTTGTCCCAGCGCTACGCGCCGCGCGCGCTGCCGGAGACGATCGCATCGCCCTCCTCACCCGTCTGTTCATGCTGGGCGACGCCCTCACCCCCGCCGAGGTGAATGCGGCGTTACCGCGCATGGGCGTCGACGGCCTCGTTCGATGCCGCATGCTCGGTGCACGTGGCACGGGCTCGGCTGCCGCGGCGGTGGCCCTGTGTGATCTGCGTCCCTACGCCGCAGCGGACGGTGACGAGGAAGCAACCTGGTGGGTCGCGTCGGACCTCGGCGAAGCCGTGACGGGCGCGCGCCTCGCCGACGACCACGTGCTCGGAATTGGGGGTGCCAGTACGACGCTGGCATCGGTGACGATGCGCCGCCCCGTTGGGCGCGTGCTCGACCTAGGGACCGGGTCCGGAATCCAGGCGCTTCACGCCTCGATGCACGCGGACGTCGTCGTCGCTACCGACATCTCACGGCGCGCTCTCGCCTTCGCTGAGTTCAATCGCGTGCTGAACGAACCGAAAGCGGCATGGGACCTGCGTGAGGGCTCACTTCTCGAGCCCGTTCAGGGCGAGCTCTTTGACCTCGTCGTGTCCAACCCGCCGTTTGTCATCAGCCCGCCCGGCACTCCGCACTTCGAATACCGCGACGGCGGCATGACCGGGGACGGCGTGGTGCGCTCCCTCGTCAGCACCGTCGGGAGCGTGCTCGCTCCTGGCGGCATCGCTCAGATGCTCGGCAACTGGGAAATCCGCCGCGGCGACGGGTGGCAGCACCGTCTTGACGAGTGGCTTTCCGCATCGGCCGCCGCCGGGCATCCGCTCGACGCCTGGATCATTCAACGCGACGTCCTCGATGCCGCCGCCTACGCCGAGACGTGGATGCGGGACTCTGGGATCACCCCCGACAGAGACCGCGCCGCCTACGAGGCCTGCTACGGCGCGTATCTCGACGACTTTGACGCGCGTGGTGTTGACGCGGTTGGCTTTGGAATCATCACGTTGCGTCGCGCGGAGGGGACGCCGACGCTGCATCGGCTCGAGGAGCACGAAGGGCCTTTGCCGTCACCACTCGGGCCTCACGTAGCAGCGTCCCTCAGCGCCCACGACTGGCTGAACGCACATAGCGATGCGGAAATCCTCGCCGAACGGTGGGTGGTGGCAGCGGACGTGACGCAAGAGTCATACGCGCAGCCAGGTGCCGAGCACCCGCAGCATGTGTTGTTGCGACAGGGCGGTGCCTTCGGCCGCTCGGTAAAGGCCGATACCGCGCTCGCGGGCTTTGTCGGCGCCTGCGATGGCGAACTCACGGGCGCGCAGATTGCGACCGCTCTCGCCGCACTCCTTGATGTGCCAACAGAGCGCATGCATAACGGGCTGGCCGACGCTGTGCGAGACCTCGCGCGCGACGGCTTCATCACACACACGGGAGAATGACCGGCCCCTCGCGATCCGTTTCGACCAAGGTCCCGAGCCATCCTCACAACGGCGGGCGACGATGGAACGAATCGGACCCGTGAGAGGGGCATTGATGACCCATATGGCGATGGCCGTAGGACGCGACGGCGAGGTGCCGGCCGCGGACTTCCACGTCGCCCGGATCGAGCCGATGAACACCACTGAGTGGCCGTACAAGCGAGCCGTCGCGGTGCTCGCCCAAGGCTGTCCCTGGTCGTGCACCTATTGCCAAGTCCCTGATCTTCAGGACTGTGACGTTCCCGGTCGCATGCCGTGGCGGGACGTCATGACCCATCTGGGTGCCAAGGCAAAGTTCCTCGACGCCGTTGTATTCTCCGGCGGTGAGCCGACCCGTCAGCTCGCGCTCGTTTCAGCGATGAGAGAGGCCCGGTCGCTCGGCCTTGGCGTTGGCCTCCACACGGCGGGCGCGTTTCCCGCCCGGCTTCACGATGCGTTGAAGGACGTCGACTGGCTCGCTCTCGACATTAAGGCGATGCCCGAGGGTTATCACGACATCACTGGCAAGCACTCAGCAGGTGCACGGGCGTGGGCGTCGCTCGACATTGCGATCGCGTGGGGAGGTCCGCTCGAAGTGCGGGTCACTGTTGACCCCACCACCCACACGCGTGAGGCTGTGCTGTCCGTCATTCACCGGGTGCGCGCCGTTGGCGGTCCCATGCCGATCTTGCAAGAGGCTTCGCACGCCGGAACCTCGGTCGAGTTCCGTGCGGCCTTGGGCGGGCGCGGCCTCGTCGACGTCATGGGACCTGACCTCGACGGTCTCGTCATGCGCACCTAACCAACGCCCCAACCTGGCGCCGGGAGCGTCGGCCGCCTACCCAGGCCGAGCGTCGGCCACTTAGCCCGCCAGAGCGTCGGCCACGCGTTGCCACACGCTCGGGTGAGCCGTGAGAATCCCCGTGCCACCATCGCCAGGCAGGTACTCCGCACCCGTTGGCCGGCGGGATATGAGGCCAGCCTCCTCACAGATCAATGCCCCCGGTGCGTGATCCCACGGCATCGTGCGCGAGAAGCTGACGAAGTCCGTTTCTCCCACGACAAGGTCGAGATAATCCCACGCGGCGCAGAAGCGAATGGGACGCACGGGGCCAAGAACGGCTGCGCGGTCGAGCATCGCCTGGCCATCGCCAGCAAAGAACGCCGTGCCGAGCGCGCCCCGCAACGCGTCAGGATGCGGTGGTGCCGCCGCGATCACACGCTCACCGTCAACAAAGGCGCCGACGCCCCGCGCACCATGCATCTCCCGGCCGACGGCGGGGTACGTAATCCAGGCGGCGACGGTTCGGCCAGCGTCGACAAGAGCGACCATGCACCCGAAGTCCGGGCTGCCGTTGACGAAGTTGCGCGTGCCGTCCACCGGGTCGACAAGCCATACGGGGCCCTCGCCACCCACAAGGTCGAGCAAAGCGGGATTGGCGGACGCCGCCTCCTCGCCCACGACCGGCACGTCGACGAGTTCGCGCAGCGCCACGGTGAGACGCCGCTCGGCCTCCTCATCGGCGTCGGTCACCAAGTCCCACTCGGCCTCTTTGGTGCGGATAGCGTCGGCCTCAAGCGCACGCCAACGAGGCATCACTTCGGCGTCCGTCGCCGCATTCATCGCGGCGATCACAGCCCTGGACAAGTCAGCAGTCACAGTGTTCACGGGGAGGGTCACACCTCCATCGTCTCAGGCAATTCGTGTAACGACGAAAGTGGCGCTGAGGTGCTGCCAGGTGCGATGCATTCGGTGGCGATGTTCACACGTCTGGGTCAGCGCGTTTGGTGCGCGTATGTATTCTGTGACCGTTCCGGCTCTCGGGACCAGAAACGAATCAAGGTGGTTATGCCCCGCAAACTCGTCATCGTCGAGTCTCCTACGAAGTCGCGCACCATTGGCGGCTATTTGGGTGCTGACTATGACGTGGTGTCGTCCGTCGGGCACATCCGCGACCTGCCACAGCCGAGCGAGCTTCCCGCTGGTAAGCGCGAGGGCTCCATCGGCAAGTTCGCCGTCGATGTCGACAACGGCTTCGAGCCCTACTACGTGGTGAGCCCGGAGAAGAAGAAGGTCGTCGCGGAGATCAAGGCGAAGCTCAAAGACGCGGACGAGGTCTACCTCGCAACCGATGAGGACCGCGAAGGTGAGGCCATCGCCTGGCACCTCCTTGAAGTGCTCAAGCCCAAGGTGCCCGTCAAACGCTTGGCCTTCCACGAGATCACCCGCGAGGGCATCGAGCGTGCCATGCAGTCCCCGCGCGAGGTCGACATGGAGCTCGTCGAAGCCCAAGAGGCGCGACGTGTTCTCGACCGCCTCTACGGCTACGAAGTGTCGCCCGTGTTGTGGCGCAAGGTGGCGTCGGGCCTGTCCGCTGGGCGCGTCCAGTCGATCGCGCTGCGCTTGGTCGTTGACCGCGAGCGCGAGCGCATGGCGTTCCAAGCTGCGGAGTACTGGGACCTCACCGCGACCTTCACCGCGCACGATGGCGCCGACGCTGGACGCTCCTTCACCGCGCGTCTCACCCAAGTGGACGGCAAGCGCGTTGCCACGGGTAAGGACTTCGATGACCGTGGCACGCTGACCGCCGACACCGCCAAGGTGGTGCACCTGAGCGCCGGCACTGCCGGTGCGCTCGCCGCCGGGCTTGCCGACTCACGCTTCACCGTGACGGGCGTTGAATCGAAGCCGTACAAGCGTCGGCCGGCTGCTCCCTTTATTACGTCAACGCTCATTCAAGAGGCGTCCCGCAAACTGCGCCTCGGGGCGCGCGAGTCGATGCGTGTCGCGCAAGGACTTTACGAGCGCGGGTACATCACGTATATGCGTACGGACTCGCCGACGCTCTCCGCTGAGGCCGTGCGGGCCGCGCGCAAGCAGGCGATCTCGCTGTATGGGGATGAGTCGGTGCCTGCATCGCCGCGCATCTACGCGTCGAAGGACTCGAACGCCCAAGAGGCGCACGAGGCGATCCGCCCTGCCGGTGACACCTTCCGCACCCCAGAATCGGTGCGGGCAGAACTACGCGGCGACGAGTTCCGCATGTACGAGCTGATTTGGAAGCGCACCGTCGCCTCCCAGATGGCCGACGCTGTCGGCACGACGTCCACCGTGCGCATTGGCGCGACCTCGGCGAACTCGCATGCCGTCGAGTTCTCCGCCTCCGGCACCATCATCACGTCGCCCGGCTTCATGGCCGCCTACGAGGAGACGCGCGAGAAGAGCCGTTACGAAGACGATGAGGCGAAGGTCTCGGACGACAAGGACGCGCGCCTGCCTCGCCTCGAAGAAGGGCATGCGGTTGGCGCAGACGGGCTCGAGCCGGTCACCCACTCGACCACCCCACCGCCGCGCTTCACGCAGGGTTCCATGATTAAGGAACTCGAGGACCGGAAGTTTGGCCGGCCGTCGACGTACGCGTCCACCGTTGACCTCATCGTCGCGCGCGGTTATGTGCGCGTCGTGAATCAGACGCTCATCCCCACGTGGATTGCGTTCTCCATTGTTGGGCTCATGGAGCAGCACTTTGACTGGCTCATCGACTACGACTTCACGGCCGACATGGAAGAGGACCTTGACCGGATTGCGTCGGGTCAAGTGGACCGGGCGGATTGGCTCGCGCAGTTCTACTTTGGCGTGGAGGGTGCGACCAGTGGGCGCGGCGAGGGGCTCAAGCGTTTGGTCGACAACCTCGGCGATATTGACGCGCGTGCCATCAACACCTTCCCCGTTGGTGACGGCGTTTCGCTGCGCGTCGGCCGTTACGGGCCCTACATCGAACGCGAACGCGACGGCGAAACCCAGCGGGCGTCTGTGCCCGAGGATCTTGCGCCGGATGAACTCACCATTGAGCGGGCGGAAGACCTCTTCGCGAACCAAGGTGGCGACGAGCGTGAACTAGGTGTGCATCCCGAATCTGGCTTCACCATTGTGGCGAAGGCCGGACGCTTCGGACCGTACGTCACCGAAGTGATTCCCGAGGGCTCCAAGACGAAGCCGCGCACGGCGTCGTTGTTCAAGTCGATGCAGCTTGAGACCGTAAGCCTTGACGACGCCCTTCGTCTCATGTCGCTGCCGCGGGTCGTGGGCACCGCCCCTGACGGTGAGGAGATCACCGCACAAAACGGCCGCTACGGTCCCTACCTGAAGAAGGGCACTGACTCGCGCACGCTTGACAGTGAGGACCGACTGTTTGACGTCACTCTCGACGAGGCGCTCGCGATCT
>JAEZXC010000093.1 GCA_023442845.1 Actinomycetes bacterium
CTCGATCTTGCCCATTCCATTCCGCCTGAGCTGGAGCGCCTTGAGACGCGCAGTGAAACACTCCTACCCGACGGCGGTGTGCGGCCACGCGTCAGTTCCGGCCTCGGTGATGCGCTGACGGACTACCCGGTGCGGGCACGCGCCGCTCTCGCTCAAATGTCAGTCCTGATCGCCGGAGTGACAGCGACCGCGGCCGCGGTCATCGCGCTCATGGCACACCTGCTCATCCGTGGACGTGCCCGGGACATTCAGCTTGAGCGCGCACGTGGCGCTGCGGTCGGGTCCACGATGGGGTCTCTGCTCATCGAAAGCGCGATGTTCACGTTCGCAGGGCTCGCGCTCGGCTACGGCGCTGCTTCCGTGGCAACTCCAGGGGCCAGTCCCGTCGATCCGCTTGCACTAATCGTCGCGTTGGTCGCTCTTGGTTCGACTCCACTCCTGGGCGCGGCAATGGCGCGGGCATCATGGGCAGGCAAGCGCGAGCCCGCGAATCGCCGGGATCGCGCCAAAATTGCGCGTGCCCGCTCAGCACGTGCCCTCACGCGCGACGGGCTCGTGCTCGTTGTCGCGGCGATGGCCGTGTGGTCATTGCGCGGGCGCGGAGTGCTGCAAACCCAGACGGTTGGCGTCGATCCATTTCTCGCTGTCGCTCCCGCACTCGTCGCCCTTGCAGTTGCGCTGATTGTGGTCCGTCTTGCGGCGATTCCGCGGCGCCTCGTCCAGGCGTTGGCCCGCTTGAGCCGTGGCGCTGCCGGCCTCCTCACCGCGGCCCGTAGCCGCGAGCCGATCGCTGCGTTGCCACTCGTCACGCTTGCCCTCGCCCTCGCCGTCGGCGCTTATGGCGCCCTGCTGTCCTCCACTGTCGACAAGGGTCAAGAGGCAGCGTCGTGGGAACGCGTTGGCGGTGACGCGAGAATCGCGGGACCTGTGGATGCGCGCCTCGCCGACCAGTGGCGTCAGCAGGGACTCGTCGTAACGCAAATGATCGCTGCGCCGCGTACGACCATTGCGATGGGATCGAGCCTCTCGGCTGCGACCGTCATCGCGATCGATGAGTCATACGGCGAGGTGCTCCAAGCCATGCATGGCGATGCGAGCGCGGAACTTGATTCGTTCGCAGCGGCAGTTGACGCGTGGACACCCGGAGAACCGATTCCTGCGCTTGCGAGCGCGGAACTGCGCGAGATCGATGTGTACCAACGGTCCGATGTCTTCCTTGGTCGAACGTTCATCCCCGTGACCTTCGTGGCTGAAGCCCAGCCCGAGCCGGATGGGTGGCTTGACGGCCCATACATATTCGTCGCGCTCGAGCCGCTCCTTACCGTCGACACCCAAGAGCCCATCGAACCCAATGTCACCCTTGTGGCAGGTCCTGGCACCGACGCTGCAATTGCGAGCGCTGAGGTGCCGGCAGACGATGTGTGGCTGCGTTCTGACTGGCTTGAAACGGCACGATCTTCGGCACTGATGGGCGGCGTGCAACAAACGATGACGTGGGCTGTGCTTGCCGTCGCCGCCCTCGCCGCCGTTGGCCTTCTCGTCAGTGTTGCAACGGGTGCCCGAGAGCGAGGGCGGGCGATCGCCCTCCTTCGCACTCAAGGGGTGCCGCCCCGGATTGGCTGGTGGCTTGCCTTCACGGACCTCGTGCCAATGGTGTTGGCGAGCACATTCGCGGCAGTCGGGGCTGCGCTCGTCGTCATGGTGGTGCTGTCCCCGGCCTTGGGCCTGGTTGTGCTGTCGGGAGGCGTGAGCGATCCTCCACCGAGCATCGATCCGGCATTGCTTGCACCAGGTGGGATCGCACTTGCGGGGCTACTGCTCATTGCGGTCATCGCTGAAGTCGCTGTCCAGCGCAGGGCCCGGCTCAGCGAAGTACTTCGTTACGGTGAGACGAGATAGGGGCAGGATATGACAACGACGGTCGATGCCTTCGGCGGGGATGCGCTCATCGCATGCGACAACTTGGTGCGCATTTACCAGGTGGAAAACATCGAAGTTCAAGCACTCCAGGGCCTTGATCTGCTTGTCGACAAGGGCGAAATGATCGCGATTGTCGGACAGTCTGGTTCGGGCAAGTCCACCCTGCTCAATGTGCTGTCCGGGCTCGATGTGCCCACCGCGGGAGCCGCTCGCGTCGCAGACTGGGACCTGCTCCGCATGTCACATGCCGACCGCCTCACGTACCGGCGCTCCGTGGTGGGCTTTGTTTGGCAGCAGACGGCACGCAACCTTCTCCCGTACCTCTCCGCAAAAGAGAACGTGATGATGCCGATGGCGTTCGCTGGCACAGGGCCCCGCATGCGCTCTCGGCGCGCGATGGAGCTGCTTGAGGCGATGGACATGGCTGGCAAGGCACACCGGCGGCCGCACCAGCTGTCGGGAGGTGAACAACAACGTGTGTCGATCGCGGTTGCGCTTGCCAACGGCCCCCAAGTGGTGTTTGCAGATGAACCGACTGGTGAACTCGATTCCGCGACCGGCGACGACGTGTTCGAGGCGTTGAGATCGGCGAACAAGGACCTCGGCGCGACCGTCGTTGTCGTGACGCACGACCACGCCGTGAGTTCGCAGGTGCAGCGCACCATAGCGATTCGTGATGGACGCACCTCAACCGAAGTGGTGCGTCGAACTCAGGTGGGCGCCGACGGCGTTGTCCATACCTCCCACGAGGAGTACGCGGTGCTCGACCGCGCGGGACGTCTCCAGTTGCCCGCCGAATACCGAGATGCCCTCCAGTTGCGGGACCGGGTTCGTCTCGAGCTCGAGACCGATCACATTGGCGTATGGAATGACCAGACGCCGAGCATTCCTCGCAGCGCGCCGCCCACTCCCCCGAGCGTCTCCCCGCCCGTTTCTGCCCCAGCACCCGCTCCCTCCGCCATGCCCTCGGCATCTCCCGCAACGGCTCCCTCGGCCGCCTTCGCGCCCACTGATCCGGTCACGCCAGCCGCTCCTGCGTCGGACGACCCGTACGCACCTCCGATGCCGCTGGGCGCCGATGAACAGCGCGGTATCGATCAACAGCGCGGTGCTCCCAAACCACATGACCCACCGCCGGTGCCACATATGCCCTGGCTTCCCCCGGGAGACCACAATGAATGAGCAATTTGCCGTCAATGCCGCACCGATGGTGGCCGTCGAGGGTGTCACGCGTCGCTACGGCTCGGGCTCTGCTGCCGTCACCGCGCTCGACAACGTCTCCGTGACGGTGCCTGCTGGTGCCGTTGTCGCGCTCGCTGGACGGTCAGGTTCCGGCAAGACGACCCTGCTCAACTGCATCGGCGGGCTCGACCGGCCCACCTCTGGCACGATCATCGTGGATGGCGCCAACGTGACCCGGATGTCGGAACGCCAACGCACCGCGATGCGCCGCGACCGGGTGGCGTTTGTCTTCCAGACCTTCGGTCTTGTCCCGATGCTCACCGCGATTGAGAACGTCGGCCTGCCACTGCGGTTGAAGGGCATGCGGCCGGCGGAGCGCGAAGCCCGCGTTTCAGAGCTTCTCGACATGGTGGGGCTCGCGGGTCACGGCCAGCAACGACCGGCGGAACTGTCGGGGGGTCAACAACAGCGCGTTGCCATTGCACGAGCGTTGGCAGGCAAGCCGCGCCTCCTCATCGCCGACGAACCGACCGGGCAACTTGATGCCGACACCGGCGCGCAGATTCTCACGTTGCTGAAAGACGTCGTCTCTGCGCAAGGCATGACTGCCTTGATCTCGACCCACGACCCGACACTGATGGACGCTGCGGATCTCACGATCCGGCTTGCGGACGGTCACCTCGCCGACGAATCAGTACCCGCGCCACCACGGTAATCACCATGACTGCGCCCGCGCTTGCGAGTGCTCGTGGCTCAACGGAGACCGCAAGGACCACGCACAGGCCGACGCCGAGTCCCGACAGGGTCAGGGGCATCGGCATGCGCGCACCGCGATGGCGGGCGGCGAATGCGGCAGCGTTCGCCACCGCGTAATACGTGAGCACCGCCGCGCTCGACATTGCGATAGCGAAGCCAACATGTCCGAGCCACACAAGGGCGATTGCGGCCGACGCTGCAACGGCTTCGGCGACAACGGGGGCCCCGTGCTTGTTGTGCCGCGCAAAGGCACTCGGTACGTCACCATCGCGTGCCATCGCCATTGCGGTGCGGCCGACCCCTGCCAAGAGCGCAACGAGCGCTCCACCCGCCGCTGCCACTGCTAAGAACGCAACGAACCCCGGCCACGGGCCACTGGTCGGCGCCGCTTCTACGAGCGGTGCGGCAGCGTCGGCGAGGGCCGCTACGCCAGGCCGACGCACGACGACAAAGGCGAGCACGAGGTAGATCGCGATGACGATGCCGACCGCCCACGCGACGGCGCGCACAATGACGCGTTCGGGATCACGCACCTCCTCCCCCAGTGTCGCGAGGCGTGCGTAACCAGCGAAGGCGAAGAACACAAGCGCGGCGGCTTCCGCGATCCCCGCGACCCCGGCGTCGGCCCCCTGCGCGGCCGACGCCGCGGGCGACGTGGCCGATGCCCCCGCGATGGCGAGAAGCCCCGCGGTGACGACAACAGCGGCGAGCGTGGTGACGGCAGCGGTCCGGTGCACCCCCAACACGTTGAGAGCGAACGCCGCGACGAGCACCGCCGTCGCCACCCACTGCGCGTGATCGCGCCACGTGTAACTACCAATCGCGAGGCCCATCGCAGCGAGCGAAGCCGTCTTGCCCGTCACAAA
>JAEZXC010000134.1 GCA_023442845.1 Actinomycetes bacterium
ACGACGACTCCAAGAGCCAGCACGACAACCCACAGCACAATGAACAGACCGAAGGTCTTGATCCCGTTATAGAACCGGCGCGTCTCCA
This sequence comes from Actinomycetes bacterium, assembly GCA_023442845.1. Lineage (GTDB taxonomy): Bacteria > Actinomycetota > Actinomycetes > Actinomycetales > Demequinaceae > Demequina. Next base: position 89 of record JAEZXC010000134.1, read on the forward strand.
CGTCATCCTCCTCGCAACGACAAAACGGGTGACCGCGCGCCAGCGTTCCCGCAGGTCAGAAACGACTTGGGGAAGCGAACCTTGCCGCTTAGGGGCGAGCGAGACGCTTCTTTGCGATGTCCGTCATCTCCTCACGGGGGACAACCTTGACCCGCTCACGGCCTTGGTTCTCGCCGAGCAGACGCTCGTGCTCGTCAAGCACTTCCCAGTCGTGCCATTCCACAACCGGCACGCCACGGCTCTTGAGCAAATTCAGCACGTTGTCGGGGCTCAGCTGTTCGGCACCAGCCTGGGAGTTGGCGTAGAGCGAATCGGCGTCGGCAACGAGGTTCTCGATGGTTTCTTGCGCGTCGGATTTGGTGGAGCCAATGAGGCCGACTGGGCCGCGCTTGATCCAACCCGTCGTGTAGTAGCCAGCGACGTGCTGACCCGACTCGTCAACAACGCGGCCGCCTTGGTTGCGGATCGTGCCGCGGATGTGGTCAAACGGCACACCCTCGATCTCGGTGCCCCAGTAGCCCACCGCGCGGTAGACGGCCTGAACGGGGTAATCGATGAACTCTCCCGTGGGCGTGACGTTGCCAGTGCCGTCGAGTTGCATGCGCTCCATGCGCACTCCCACCACCTTGCCGTCTTCGCCGAGAATCTCACGCGGAGCCTGGAGAAGGTGGAGGTGAATACGGCGAGACGCGCCCGTGGGCTCGCGGAGAGTCCAGTCGGTGAGCGTCTTCACCACTTGCTTGGTCTGGTGATGGGCATCAATCGCCGCAAGCGAGCCCTCGTCAAAGTCGTAGTCCTCGGGGTAAACGATGACGTCGACATCGGGCACGTGGCCCAGTTCGCGCAGCTCAAGCGGTGAGAACTTCACCTGCGCGGGCCCGCGGCGGCCAAAGACGTGCACGTCGGTAACGGGCGAGGCCGCGAGGCCCTCCTCGACGTTGGCGGGGATATCCGTGGGGCGCAGATCTTTCACATGCTTGGCGAGGATCCTCGCCACATCGAGCGCGACATTTCCGACGCCGAAAACAGCGACCTCCTTGGCCGTAAGCGGCCACGTGCGCGGGACATCCGGGTGACCGTCGTACCACGACACAAAATCGGCGGCTCCGTACGATCCATCCAGGTCGATACCAGGGATATCGAGGTCAGCATCCTCGAAGGAACCCGTTGCGAAAATGACGGCGTCGTAGTGCTCGCGGAGGTCTTCAAGGGTGAGGTCCGTTCCCACATTCACATTGGCAAGAAGACGGATGTCACCACGTCCCAGCACATTCGCAAGGGCCACGATGATCTGCTTGATGCGCGGGTGGTCGGGAGCGACGCCGTAGCGGACAAGACCGAATGGCGCGGGCAGGCGCTCGATGATGTCGATCGACACCGGCATGCCCGACTTTGAAAGGATGTCGGAGGCATACGTACCGGCGGGACCGGCGCCGATGACGGCGACGCGGAGGGGGCGATCAGGACTCACGGAGGTTCTCCCGGATGGATGGTGTGGCACACGGATGTTGGGCCGCGGCGGACAACGGGCGCAAGTATAAACACGAAAATGCGGGCGTATGCCGCGACGTTTTCGCGGTCCCCCCAAAGGGGGACCGGCGCGCCGTCGCTACGCCGGGACCGCCGAGGCGGAGTTGTTGTCAGCCTAGTCCGCCTCAACCCCCTCGTGCAGTCCGGGTTGCGTGGGACCTCCGGCCCGTGCCAGACTTCCCGCCATGACAAACCAGCACACCCCGCAGCGCGTCATGCGCTCAATGTGCTGTGTCATGTGTCTGTCGGCCTGAGTCGCCCACGGACGCACACTCCTGCAACCCTGGGCGCTCGGCCTCCCGAGCGCCGCTTAGCGTGCTCGCAGCCTGGCTCCCACTGAACTCCCCAGAGGAGGATCGGTGAGCCTCCCCACCGACACCGCGCTTGATGCTGACGCGCGCCCTAACGCCGTGACCGCCGCACCGACGACCACAAGCGTTGACGCTGAGGCGGAAGAGCGTCGGCGGCATCGCGAAGAGGCACGCCTCATCCGCACTCGCGAAGCGGCTGCCCGCAAGAACTCCGTGGCCAAGGACGGCCAATGGGCCTTCGGCGACCGCACGCCCCTCAACCCCAACGAGGAAATCAAGTCGGTGGGTGATCCGCTGCGCGTGCGCGAGCGCATCGAGACGATGTATTCGAAGTGGGGCTTTTGGTCGATCCCGTCGACCGACCTGCGTGGCCGGTTCCGCTGGTGGGGCTTGTACACGCAGCGCCGCCCCGGAATTGACGGCGGCAAGACGGCAATTCTCGATCCGCACCAGCTCGATGACGAGTACTTCATGCTGCGGGTGCGTTCGGATGGCGGCCAACTCACCACCGAGCAGGCGCGGGTTATCGGCGAGATCTCGCGCGACCTTGCCCGCGACACCGCCGACGTCTCGGACCGTCAGAACATTCAGCTCCACTGGATCCGCATCGAGGACGTCCCCGAAATCTTCCGCCGCATCGAAGCAGTTGGTCTCAACTCCACCGAGGCGTGCGGCGATGTGCCCCGCGTCATTCTCGGCTCGCCCGTCGCTGGCGTCGCGAAGAACGAACTGATCGACCCCACCGCCCAGATGGAAGAGATCAAAGCCCGCTACATCGGCAACCCCGAGTTCTCCAATCTGCCCCGCAAGTACAAGACCGCCTTCACCGGGATGCCCGTGCCGGACATCCTCCACGAGGTGCAAGACATCGCGTTCTGCGCCGTCGAGCACCCTGAGCTGGGCATCGGCTACGACCTGTGGGTGGGCGGCGGGCTATCCGTCAACCCGATGCTTGGCGCCCGACTGGGCGTCTTCGTGAAGCCAGAGATTGCTCACGAAGTGTGGGCAGGCGTGACGAGCATCTTCCGTGACTACGGCTACCGGCGACTGCGCAATCGCGCGCGCCTCAAGTTTCTCGTCAAGGACTGGGGCCCGGAGAAGTTCCTCCAGGTTCTCCAGGACGAGTACCTGCACTACGAGCTTCCTAAGGGACCCGCGCCGCTGACGGCCACGCCAGGTGAGCGCGGGGATCACGTGGGCGTCTACGAACAGGCCGACGGCAACTGGTTTGTTGGAGTCGCCCCCATCGCGGGCCGCATCTCGGGCACCAAGCTCTTGCGCATTGTCGAGATCGCGGAGGCCGCCGGATCGGGTCGCATTCGCCTCACGCCGCTTCAGAAGATCCTCATTCTCGACATTCCCGCAGACAACGTCAGCGACGTGGTGAATGGCCTTCGCGAACTCGAGCTGGAGTCCCAACCAGGCGAGTTCCACCGCAACGTCATCGCCTGCACCGGCATCGAGTACTGCAAGCTCGCCATCGTTGAAACCAAAGCCACCGCGCGCGAAGTGGTCGCGAAGCTCGACGAGGAGTTCCCCACCATCGATGCCCCCATCACCGTGCACGTCAACGGCTGCCCCAACTCGTGCGCTCGCGTGCAGGTGGCGGACATTGGCTTCAAGGGCCAACTCGTGCTCGACGATGAAACAGGCGACCAGGTCCCCGGCTACCAAGTTCACCTCGGCGGGCGCCTCGGCCTGGGCGACGACAACGACTTCGGCCGCAAGCTCCGCGGTCACAAGGTGAAGGCCGACGGCATGCCGGAGTATGTCGCTCGTGTCACCCGTCACTACCTCGACAACCGCGCCGAAGGTGAATCCTTCGCTTCCTGGGCCCTCCGGGCCGAGGAGGAACTGCTCCGATGAGTCACCTCACCTTGCTCAATCCCCCGGTGTGGACTGCTGAGACCGTGGCGGGGGTCAACGACCGACTCGAAACAGCGTCGGCCGCACACATTGCCGACTGGGCGATCGCCACCTTTGGTCGCGATCTCATCGTCGCCGCATCGATGCAGGACACGATCCTGCCGCACCTCTTTGGCACCCGCCTCGCAGGTGTGGACGTCCTGTTTCTCGAGACCGGCTACCACTTCCCCGAGACAATCGCGACACGTGACGAGGCGGCACGGACCTTGCCGATCACCGTTGTCAACGCGCTACCTGCGGCGACGGTCGCGGAGCAAGACGCCGCGCTTGGAAAAGACCTGTGGTCTCGTGACCCCAACCAGTGCTGCGCGCTTCGCAAGGTCGAACCGCTGCGTCGGGCGCTTGCTGGGCGTGCCGCGTGGGTAACGGGTTTGCGCCGCGCCGACGGCCCCACCCGTGCAAACGCTCCCGTCGTGGACTGGGATGCTAAGCACGGACTCGTCAAGATCAACCCGATCGTCACGTGGTCTGACGACCAGGTCGAGCGCTACCAAGTGGAGCACAATCTGCCCCGCAATCCCCTCGTCGCTCAGGGCTACCCAAGCATCGGCTGCTTCCCCTGCACCCGTGCGGTAGCGCCGGGCGAAGACCCTCGTGCTGGCCGCTGGGCTGGCACCGACAAGACCGAATGCGGGCTTCACGCATGACGGCCGCAACCGAGAGGCAAACCGTGTCCCCCACTGCCGCGCACTCCAGCAGCGCCGCTTCCCCGATTGACATCGGGGCATCAACCCTCGACGCCCTTGAGTCAGAGGGGATTCACATTTTGCGTGAGGCGGTAGCGACCGCCCGCAAGCCAGTGATCCTCTTCTCGGGAGGCAAAGACTCCGTCGTCGTGCTGCACCTCGCGACGAAGGCGTTTTGGCCTGGGCGGGTTCCGGTGGAATTGCTCCACGTCGACACTGGCCACAACTTTGACGAGGTCATCGAGTTCCGTGACCGGACCGTCGAGCGGCTTGGCCTGCGCCTCCAGGTGGCGCGCGTCCAGGACTACATCGATGATGGCCGTCTTCGCGAGCGCCCCGACGGCACTCGCAACCCGCTTCAGACGATCCCGCTCCTCGACGCCATCACCAACAACGGCTACGACGTGGTCTTCGGTGGCGCGCGGCGCGACGAGGAAAAGGCTCGCGCTAAAGAACGTGTCGTGTCGCTACGCGACGAGTTCGGCCAATGGGATCCGCGTAATCAGCGCCCCGAACTGTGGAGCCTCTACAACACGCGTCACCTGCCAGGTCAGCACGTGCGCGTGTTCCCGCTGAGCAACTGGACTGAGCTGGACGTGTGGCGCTACATCGAGCGCGAAGGCATCGAGTTGCCCAGCCTCTATTACGCCCATGAGCGCGAGGTCTTCGAGCGGGACGGAATGCTCCTCACGCCCCACCCGGCGGTGAAAAGGCGCGACAGCGATGTCCTTGCCACCCGCACCGTTCGCTACCGCACCGTGGGTGACGCGAGTTGCACGGGCGCCGTCGAGTCAGACGCGAGCACCGTTGCCGACGTCATCGCCGAGGTCGCCGCCACTCGCATCACCGAGCGCGGAGCGACGCGCGCCGACGATCGGCTCAGCGAGGCCGCCATGGAAGACCGCAAGAAGGAGGGCTACTTCTAATGGCCGCCGTTTCTCTATCCGACGCCGATCAGGCTGCTCCGGTCACGTCGCTGTTGCGCTTCGCGACGGCGGGCTCAGTGGACGATGGCAAGTCAACTCTCGTGGGGCGTTTGCTGTACGACACGAAGTCGATCCTTGCTGATGCATACGAGGCAGTAGAGCGAGTGACCCGCGAGCGCGGCGGCGAGGGCGTTGACCTCGCGCTCCTCACCGACGGGCTGCGGGCTGAGCGCGAGCAGGGCATCACGATTGACGTGGCGTACCGCTACTTCTCGACTCCGCGCCGTACGTTCATCCTCGCCGACTGCCCGGGACACGTGCAGTACACGCGCAACACCGTGACGGGGGCTTCCACGGCCGACGCTCTGGTCGTCTTGGTCGACGCGCGTCACGGCGTCGTCGAGCAGACGCGTCGTCACTTAGCGGTCGCCGCCTTGCTCCGCGTGCCTCATGTCATCGTCGCGGTCAACAAGATCGACCTCCTTGACTTTGCACAGGAGCCCTTCGATTCGATCTCATCGGACGTCGCGGACCTCTCGGCGAAGTTGGGCCTCGACATTACTGCCGTGCCCGTCAGCGCACTCCTCGGCGACAACATCGCCGAGCGGTCGACGAACACGCCGTGGTACGCAGGCCCCACGGTGCTTGACTTGCTTGAGACCCTGCCGGGCTTTGACGAGATCAGCGCGACAACGGCAAACGCGAGCGCCGACGTCACGGTGGGGTGGCGTTTACCCGTCCAATACGTGTTGCGCCCGCAGGATGCTGCAATCTCGCCGGAGTACGTCGAGTACCGCGGCTATGCGGGCCAGGTCGCGGAGGGCGTTATCCGGGTCGGCGATGAGGTGGTGGTGCAGCCATCCGGCCAGCGCACGACCATCGCTGGCATCGATACCGCGGATGGACCGCTCGACGCTGCGGCCGCCGGTCGTTCGGTGGCACTCCGTCTTGCCGATGATGTTGATGTGGCGCGGGGTGACTTGCTCAGTTCTGCAGCCGACGCCGCGCGCGCCGTCAAGCACATCGACGCCCACGTCGCCTGGCTGTCGGAGCGCCCGTTGCGCGTGCGCGACCGGGTCCTGCTCCAGCATGGTTCGGCTTTGGTACAGGCGATTGTGTCGACGATCTCCGGGGTGCTCGACATCACGCTGCCGGGAGGCACGCTCGAGACGAGCATCGTGCCCGGTGACGAGTTGGCGCTCAATGACATCGGTGTGGTTGGCCTTGTCCTTGCCCAGCCCATCGCCGTGGATGACTACGGTTCGCACCGACGGACAGGCGCCTTTGTGTTGGTTGACCCCCAGGATGGCGCGACGCTCGCTGCGGGGACCGCACGGGCCGCGGCACCTGGCACCGGGGCCGACGGCTACCTCACGATCTGATGAGCGCTTCCGTTACCTTCGACGCCGTGTCGCAGCGGTTTGCGCTGCGCGGCGGCCACCGCTCCGCACTCGCGGAGGTGTCGCTGCACATTGAGCCGGGCGAGTTCGTGTCGGTGGTGGGCCCTTCGGGTTGCGGCAAATCGACGCTCCTCGACTTGGTCGCGGGCCATACCCGCCCCTCCTCCGGGACCGTCACGGTGGGCGACCAACCAGTGCCGGGGCCCGGTCCCGATCGCATGCTCGTCTTCCAAGACCACGCGCTCTTTCCGTGGTTGAGCGTGACCGACAACGTCGAGTTCGGCCTACGAGCGGCCGGCGTGGCCGAGAATGAGCGGGCATCGACTGCGGCCGAGTGGATCGAACGCGTCGGGCTTGCCGACGCGGCCCGGTTACACCCGCACGAGCTCTCGGGCGGCATGCGCCAGCGTGCAGCACTTGCACGCGCTTTCGCGCTGAAGCCGCAAGTGCTCCTCATGGACGAGCCTTTCTCGGCCCTCGACGCGCCCAGCCGTGACCGGCTCCACGTCGAACTTCAAGAGCTGTGGCGCGAGACGGCCACCACCATCATCTTTATCACCCACAACGTCCGCGAGGCCGTGGTGCTCGGCGACCGCGTCGTCGTCATGTCATCGGGCCCCGGCCGCATCATTGCCGAGGTGCCCGTCAATATCGCACGGCCCCGCGTTGTTGAGTCGCGTCGCGTCGTCGACCTCGCTCAGCATGTGCGCGGCCTGCTCGACGCTGCGGACCAAATGGGGATCGCTGCCCCACGTGAAGGACGCGATGGCTATGTCAGTATCTGAGACCCGCAACACGGTCGATGCGCTTGCGACGCGGCCCAAGACCCGCCGTCCCGTACCCGTCCTCGTGACCGGAGCCGTGCTCCTCGTCACGTGGTGGTTGTTGTCCTTTGCTGTGGCCACCTTGCCAGGACCAGCCACCACGGCGACAGAGCTGTGGCACATGGCTCTCGATGGTCAGTTGTGGTCGATTCTGTGGCGCATCACCGTGTTCATGGCCGCCTGCTTCTCGGTGGCGGTGGTGCTGGGAGTCGTGGGCGGACTCGCCATTGGCATGACGCGCACGCTCGACAACGGCCTCTCGCCGTACCTTGCTGCACTTCAAGGGATGCCGACATCTCTGTGGATCCCCGTTGCTGCGATCGTGTTGGGCACCGAGGTGTGGTCTCTTGCCGCCGTCGTCTCCCTTGGAGCTGTCCCGGCTATTGTCCTCGGCACGCGAACCGCTGTGCGCACGGTTCCGCCGCTCTTGATCCGGGCGGGCCGCACCCTTGGCGAGAGTGGCGCGTCACTCGTGCGCCGCGTCGTGCTCCCTGCTGCTCTGCCCGGAATTGTCACCTCCGCTGAGCTTGGATGGTCGATTGCCTTCCGCTGCCTCGTGGCGGGCGAGATCTTCTCGGGCGCGCTGTCAGGCACTGGCATCGGCGATGTCATCTCCCGTTCGCGTGAGTCCGGCGACCTCACCGAAATGGTCGCGACGATTCTCATCGTCATGGCGTTTTCGGTCACCGTTGATCGTGCGGTGTTTGCGCCTATTCACGCGCACCTGCGTCGCAGCCGCGGCTTCGACGACACCGCAGCCGCTCACTAGAACAACACGCTCGTGTGGCGTAGATCACACTTTCTGTGGTTCGATAGGGCGTATTGGGTCTTTTGTCCCAATGGGGCTCCGGCTCTCACGCCCAACAAGGTGCCACGGCGCGCCACCGCCAACGTTGTCGATCTCGCGATTTTCGCGAACCGTATTCGGAATCGACCACTTTGGGGGAACTGTGGCACACACGTCGCACGCGACGCCCGCATCCGCACCTTCACCAACCGTTGTGCCGAGCGCAGGCGTACCGGCACGCACCGGCACGCCATCGCCCGTCCACACCCTCATCGTGTTGTTGTCGACGCTCGGGATCCTCGTCTACTCGGCGTTTCTCCTCAACCCTCAGCACCGGGGCGACGTGATCCCTTACATCATGGTGCTGACGGCCGAGTCGATCCTCGTGTTCCACGCCCTCCTCGCGATGTGGACCATCCTTGCCGGGGCCAACAACCCCCGCGACTTCACGTACTACCTCGCGCAAAGCAACCTGTTTCCCAAGGACTTCCGCGGGCATGCAAAGCGCGCGCCATTTGTCATCAACGGGGTTGAACACAGCGTCGACGTGTTCATCACGACCTACGGCGAGGACGTCGAGGTCATCAAGAAGACCGTGAAAGCAGCGCTCGCAATGCGCGGCCGCCACAACACGTGGGTCCTCGACGACGGCAAGAGCGATGACGTCCGTGACCTCGCGGCGTCGCTCGGTGCTCGGTACGTGCGCCGGCTTAGTTCAGGCGGCGCAAAAGCGGGCAACATCAACCACGCGCTCACCCTCGCCAAGGGTGACCTCTTTGCGATCTTCGACGCCGACTTCGTTCCTCACCGCGACTTCCTCGTCGAGACCGTTCCGTTCTTTGTTGACGCGAAGGTCGCCTTTGTTCAAACGCCCCAGACGTACGGCAATCTTCACACCGTCGTCGCGCGCGGAGCTGGCTATATGCAGACGGTCTTCTACCGCTTCATTCAGCCGGGCCGCAACCGCTTTAACGCGGCGTTCTGCGTTGGCACGAACGTCGTCTTCCGTCGCGCCGCCGTCGACGACGTTGACGGCATTTACACCGACTCAAAGTCGGAAGACGTGTGGACCTCGCTGCGTCTTCACGAGCGCGGCTGGCGTTCGGTGTTCATCCCTGACACCCTTGCCGTCGGCGAGGCCCCCGACACGATTGAGGCGTACTCGAAGCAGCAATTGCGATGGGCCACGGGCGGCTTTGAAATTATGTTGACCCACAACCCGCTGAGCAGGCGCCGCAACCTCACGATGGATCAGCGCATTCAGTACTTCGTGACGGCAACCTTCTACCTCACCGGTATCTGCCCGTTGCTCCTGCTCCTTGTGCCGTCGCTTGAGATCTTCTTCGACATGCGGCCGATGACGGTGTCGGTGAGTGTGCTCACGTGGTTCCTGTTCTACGCAGGCTTCTACGTCATGCAGATTCTGCTCGCCTTTTACACGCTTGGATCGTTTCGGTGGGAAACCCTGACGCTCGCCATGGTGTCCTTCCCCATCTACGTGAAAGCACTGTTCAACGTATTCACGGGCCGCGATGTCGGTTGGCAGGCAACGGGCACCGCACGGGGCAACTCTCCGTACAACTTTGTGGTGCCGCAGATGCTGTTCTTCCTCTTCCTCTCGCTCACGTCGGTGGTAGCGGTGTACCGCGACATCACCAATGGCGTCGCGACGCTCGCGATGGCGTGGAACGTGACAAACACCCTCATCCTTGGCGCCTTCATCATCTCGGTGGCGCGTGACGCCCGCCTCTTGCGCCGCGGCGTGGTGAGCACCCCCGTGCCCGCTCCGTCCGCTCCGCAGCAGCCGCGAACTGTCGTCGCCCGCCCGGCGCAGGAAGCGCGCACGTACTTCCCGGCGTCGTCCCCCACCCCGCTCCCTGCTCGTGAACCTGTGGCCGCGATGTCCCGGCGGTCGTCCTCAAAGGAGGCAATGCTGTGACGTGGCGAAACCGACTCAAACTCCTCATCGGAGTGATTGCTGTTCTCCTCATCGTCAGCACGTCGACGTACGTGTTTACGCTCCGGCAGGGCCAAGCGGTCAGTGTGAGCGCCCACGTTCAAGCGCAAACGTACGACGTTGGGGCCGACTACGCCGGAGTTGTCACCCGACGCTTTGTTGACCCTGGCGACTATGTGGCGCCGGGTGACCCGCTCTTTGTGGTCGACAGCCTGCAAGTGGCCCGGGATGTCTCCACGGGCGCACTGACGGTGAGCAACAACGACGTGACGGCGCAAGGCGAGCTCACGGTCCGCGCGACGGTTGCGGGCACGGTGAAGGTGCTTGACGTGAACGAGGGAACGTATGTGGCGGCAGGCGTCCCCGTCGCCACCATCGAGCGCGATCAATCCCTCAGCGCGACCGCCGTCTTTGTTCTCGCCCCTCGCGACTTTGGGCGCATCGAGGACAACGCGACCGTCGACCTCATCCTCCCCAACGGCCGCGTGGCCAAGGGCACCGTGTCCAGCCTGTCCGTCCAGACCATCGACGGGCGTGCACATGTGACTGTTGAGATCGCGACCGAGGACCTCGTCGCGGGCTCTGACAACGGTTTGGTTCAAGACGGCACCCCGCTCGAAGCGCGCCTTCACCTGCGCCAGGACGGCGTCTTCGCTGGCATGCAAGACGCGGCCGATGACCTCTTGCGCAGGCTTGGGATCGTATGACGTGGGGCCGGGTTGGATCGGTCGCCACGGCGGCGTCCGCGTTGCTCGTCATTGGCTGTAGCGGGGGCGCATCGGAGCCGACTGGTAGCGCTGAGTCAACGCAGGAACAGGCCGCGTCGAGCCCAACGCAATCAGCAGCGCATCCGCAGGTGCTCGTCGAACGGACAGTGAGCGCGTTGGATGCGCGCCGCGTCGCCGACGGCGTCATTCCACCGACCAACAGGTGGTACTCCTCCCTTGCCTTTGGCGAGCCGGGCTTGCCCGTGTATCCACGACCATTGTCGTTGCGCCCGCACGACGGCGGTTTCACGATGGGGCTCACCTCACCCGTAGACGCCGAAAACGCGATCGTTGCCGCGGCCAGTGACGACGTGGGCGTGCAGATCGACGGCGCGAGTGGCTATGGCGTGGTGACGGCGGCGAGTTCTGTCGGTGCAGATCTCACCGTGGGACCTGCCGTCATCACCGTGGCGCAAGGCTGGCCCGCCATCGCAGTCACGGCGCAGGAGAGCCTCACCGCAACGCTCACCCTTTCCTTCACCACGACGGACGAGGAGATCGCGGTGGCCGACGTGGGCGGCCGACGCTATGGCATCGCCGTGCGCGACGGCGTGCTTGACGGCACGACAATGCGGCTCGATGCAGGCGGGTCCGCAACGCTTTTCGCTGTGCCAGAAGGCGTCGATGCCGAGATGTTCGGCAAAGCCCTTGGAGCATCGGCCCCTACCCCGAGCGTCGCGTGGACCTTGACAGGCGACGCTGCCCGCACCGAGGTGTCGTACGGCGACGCGCCAACCGTTGTCCTCGTGCCCGAGGCGCGCGCTGCGCAATCCGGCATGACATGCGACCTCGGCCAGTTCGCGACGATCGACGGCCCCTTCGTTGCCTGTGCCGCATCGGAGGTGGCGTGGGACGTCCCCCGTGTGGAAGCGTCGGCCGCGATTGATCTGTCGTCCGTCAGCAGCGAGCACCGCGCCGCCATCGAAGCGGCGCTGGAAGAAGACATCGCAGCAACGCCGTGGACACTTCCTGAAGACACCTACTTTGGTGGCAAAGCGCTGTATCGCATTGCGAATCTACTGACGCTTGCGGATGCGCTTGGGCGAGGGGACCTTGCAGACGAGCTCGCCATCAAGCTCACAAGCGAACTGCAGCGGTGGGCCGATCCCGCAGGGTGCAATGAGCGCCCGAGCGCCTGTTTTGTCTACGACCCAACAGCACGTGGAGTTGTGGGGTTGACGCCAAGTTTTGGCGCCGAGAACTTCAACGATCACCACTTCCACTTTGGTTATTTGTTGTACGCCGCTGCAGTGGCCGGAGCGCGCGACCCGGGACTTCTCGAGGAGATTGGGCCGGTCTTTGATCTCGTCGCAGACGACATCGCGGCCCCCCATGCGACGGAGTTGTTCCCCGAGTGGCGGCACTTCGATCCGATTGCCGGCCACTCGTGGGCATCGGGCACCGCGCCTTTTGCGGACGGCAACAACCAAGAATCGAGTTCTGAGGCGGTGGCGGCGTGGAATGCGGTTGCCCTGTGGCGTGATGTGCGCGGCGAGGACTACGAAGCGGCCACAGCGCAGTGGATGCTGTCGGCCGAGGCCGACGCTGCACGTCGGCTTTACCTTGCCCCTGACCTCTCGGCTGCGCCTGCATACGCGCACCCGACGGTTGGGATCCAGTGGTCGAGCAAGCGCGACTTTGCCACCTGGTTTTCGGCTGAGCCAAGCGCGATTGTGGGCATTCAGTTGATCCCCTTGCCTCCGGCGGCGCAGGAGGTCTTTGGGTCGCTGGAAGCGCATCAACTCGACGCTCTCGTACGCGCTGGACGGGCCGGAGGTCCTCCCACCCAGTTTGGCGACTACCTCCTTATGGCGGAGTCGATGTCTCCGGAAGCAGCGAGCTCGGCTTGGGAGTCCGCTCTTGAGCTGTCGCCACGCGCGATTGATGACGGCAATTCACGCTCGTACATGTTGGCGTGGATCGCGCTGCAGCAGCCCACGGGGTGAGTGGCCCCCCATAAGGGCGGCCAGTTGATGAGATTGCGGCACTACGCCGGAGTGCGACACTTCTGATCATGGGTCAGGAGATCGATCGGCGCGGGCTGCTCCTTGGGGCAACCGCGTACTTCATTTGGGGCTTGTTCCCCATCTTGATGAAGGCGCTTGAGCCGGCGAATGCGTTTGAGATCGTCGCGTGGCGCGCGCTGTCGTCGCTCATCGTCTGCCTCCTCATTGCCGTCGTCATCAAGGCGTGGCGACGCATCTGGGCCATTGCGTCGGACCGGCGCGTGCTCGGCCGCCTCGCCCTCGCCTCGTTCTTCATCTCAGCCAACTGGGGCGTCATGGTGTACGCCGTGGTCACCGATCGCGTGAGCGAGACCTCGCTGGGCTACTACATCAATCCGCTCGTCACGGTTGCGCTGTCCGTCATCTTCCTTGGTGAGCGGCTGCGGCGGCTGCAGATCGTCGCGATCTCGGTCGCGGGTGTCGCGGTTGCTTTGCTCGCGCTCGAAGCCGGCGGACTCCCGTGGGTGTCGATCGTGCTTGCCCTGTCATTCGCCTTCTACTCCTTCATCAAGAAGGGAGTTGGCGACAAGGTTGATGCCCTCAGCGGTCTCACCGTGGAGACGGCCATTATCGCCCCGTTCGCCGTGTTGACGCTGTGGCTCATTGAGCGCCGTGGCGCTACGACGTTCTTGGCCCGCGATGGTGAGGGTCTCGGCACCTGGCACGACATCATGCTGATCGGAACGGGTACGTGGACCGCCGGTGCGCTCCTCATCTTTGCCGCAGGTGCGCGGCGACTGCCGCTCAACGTCACCGGGCTACTCCAGTACATCGCGCCCACGATGACGTTCGTCCTTGCCGTCACCTACTTTGGCGAGGCGATGCCGACGAACCGGTGGTTTGGGTTTGGACTCGTGTGGATCGCGCTCGTCCTCATCACGCTCGACGCCTGGCGCACTCGCGCGAGCGTGGCGCGGCGGTCCGGTGAACGTCGTGCCGAACAAGAAGACGACGAACCGATCACCGAACCGATTTAGCCCTCGCTACAGGACGGTAGCGATCAACATGCCGTCGTGGCCCTTGCGGCCTACCGTTTGAATGACAGTGGCCTCAACTCGCTCATCCTGTGCCGCACGTTCGATGACGGCACGGGAGCCGGCAGTGTCCTCTTCGGTATCGCTCGGATCCGCGATGGCGCCAGCGCGCACCACGTTGTCGACAACAATGACCGCGCCAGGGCGCGAGATCGCAACGGCCGCTTCGTAGTACGCGACGTTATTGCGCTTGTCAGCGTCGATGAAGACCAAGTCCACCGGAGCGTCGTCCGCAAGCGTTGGAATGAGCTCAATGGCGGTTCCCACCCGGATCGTCACCTTGTGCCCCACCCCCGCGTTGTCGAGGCTCGCGCGGGCAATCTCAGCATGGCGCTCATCGCGTTCGATGGTGATGAGGTGCCCATCAGCTGGCAGGGCGCGCGCAAGGTGCAGCGTGGAGTAGCCACCGAGCGTGCCGAACTCGACGACGGTGCGCGCACCGATCGAGCGAGCGATCACTTCAAGGAGGCGCGCCTCGACAGGGCTGAGCGCGATATCGGGCAAGCCCGCCTCGCGCTGCGCTGCGAGGACACGGGCGGCGTCGCGATCTTGCGCGACGAGGTGGCTCTCCAGGTACTCATCGACCTGGGTCCAACGGGACGTGGCGTCAACGGCGTCGTTTGTCACCCTGCGAGCGTAACGGTCTCACGCTCACCTGTGCGAAACCGTAATCTCGCCGTGACCTCAACGTTCACGCCGCCCGGGCGACAAGTGCGTCGGCAAAGGCCTCGAGCGCGTCCTTCACGTCGCCGGCAGGCAAACGTGAGATTGCGCCAACCGCTCGGGCACTCCACTGACGCGCAAGGTCCGACGTCTGCGCGACAACATCGTGGCCGCGCAGGCGCTCCACCACGGAGTTGAGGGCGGCGTCGTCCGAAAGGTCGCTCTCGATGTCGGCAAGCAATTCGACGTCGCTCGGCTCCGCATCACCGCTGGCAACGAGGCGGCGCAACAGCAACACGGGCATCGTCGCCAC
>JAEZXC010000083.1 GCA_023442845.1 Actinomycetes bacterium
TAGCAGCAGGCCGAGGCCAAAGTTCACCATCATCGTGGCCGTGGTGGCGGGATTGCCCCCCGAACCCCAGCGGGTGAGCAGTGCGACCACCACGAGTAGCCCCGCAAGCCCAACGAGCAACCAGATAAGGCGTCGGCCCAAGAGGGAGTGGGCGGCAAGCCGCATGACGACGGAATTCATTCGCAAACCTCGCTTCCGGCCGCGATCATCGCGACACCAAGTACGTGAAGACGCTTTCGAGCGACTCGTCGGCAGGAGTGACGTCGAGGAGCGCAATGTCTTGCGCCAGCGCCAACCGCGGCAGGGCGTGAACAAACGCTCCAAAGTTCGACGCCTGGACGACGAGGCCGTCGGAGGTGAGGCTTACGGCGTCGGCCGTGCCGTCGGCAACGATCGCGGCGGCGAGCGCACGGTCATCGCTTGAGGCGATTGCGTACTGGTGGGGCCGTTCTGTCATGAGGCGGCGAATCGAACGGAAGTCGCCCGAGGCTGCCTGGCGGCCGGCGACCACCACTTCAATGGTGCCGGCAATGTCCTCAACCTCTTCGAGGATGTGACTCGAGAAGAGCACAGTTCGGCCGTCATCGCCCAAGCGCTGCAGCAGGTCGAGCAGGTGCATGCGTTGGCGCGGATCCATGCCATTGAATGGCTCGTCGAGGAGGAGCACGGAGGGTGAGTGGACGAGCGCCGTTGCCATCTTGATGCGCTGCTTCATCCCCTTGGAGAAGGTGCCGACGCGGCGGTCGATTGCGAAGGTCATGTCGACTTCTTCAATGGCGGCGAGGGCCGCGTCGTGTGCGTTTGCGAGACCGTGCAGGCGGGCGTTCGCTACGACGAACTCGCGTGCCGTCATTGCATCGAACATCGCCTCCGCCTCGGGCACGAGCCCGATTGAGCGGTAGATCGACGGGTTGCGCCACACGTCCTTGCCGTCAAGGGTGACGGTTCCGGACGAAGGGGCGAGGAAGCCGCTCATCATGGCGAGCAGCGTCGACTTACCGGCGCCGTTGGGGCCGAGGAGGCCGGTCACACCTGGACCGATTGTCATCGTCACGTCATTGACGGCAACCACGTTGCCGAACCAGCGAGACACTGAGTTCAGTTCGAGGATGCTCATACTCCACCCACCTTCTTGTATCGCTTGAAGAGGATGGCGAGGGTGCCACCGATGATGGTGAGATACCACGCGATGAAGACGGTGGTGCCGAGCGCGTTGACCGGCTCAACCGACGTGTTGAGGGGCTCGACGCCGAGCAGCGACGCACCGATTCCGTCAATGAGCATGTAGGGCTCCATCAACGCTCCATACGAACCAGCCTCGTTTGAGACCTGGAAGCCGACGGTGTCAACGATGATCGCCGCCATGCCTGTCGCAATGATGAGGATGGTGAGGATGGCAGCGACTCCGAGGCCTCGGCGCTTGGTGAAGGCGGCGATGGTGAGGGCAATCGCCGCGATGAGCGCCGAGAGCATCGCCCCCATGAGGAGGCCGCCGAGCCAGCCGAGCAGCGTGTCATCGACAGACATCTTCGCGAGCAGCGAGCCGACCATCATGAGGGTGATGGGAGCTGCGATGAAGATGAAGATCGCGATCCAGAGGCCGACGTATTTTGCGAGCACGTAATCGCGGCGAGTGATGGGCCGTGACAAGTACAGCGGGATGACCCCATCGCGCAGGTCACGCGAGACCGCGTACGGCGCGCGGCCTGCAGCAAACAAGGTGATGAGCAGGCTCACTGTCAGTGGGTACTGGGTGAAGGTGACGGTGAGCGACTTGTCGCCGGTGACGATCGCAATGATGACGATGACGAGCGCCGGCACCATGAAGAACGATAGGAGAAGCCACGGCATCACCTTCGCCTTGGCGGGACGGCCCAGGCCGTAGGCACCGCGGACCGTCTCCCACAAGAGTGAACGGAACGCCCAACCGCGGCCGAGGCGCGGTCCGTCATAGTGGCGGAAGCCGATGTCGTGGATCACGCCGTGAGGCGTTGCGTGTGAGTCGGTGCTCATGCCTGCTCCTCCAAGGTCGCGGGGGCGGCGTCGTCGATGAAGATCTCGGACAAGTGGTGGCGCTTGCGTTGGAGGCGTACAAGGCCGACGCCCAATTCGCTGACCGCGCGCACCACCCAGGTGCCAGCGTCGGCCTCAGTCAGTTTCATCGCGAAGGTGCCGGGGGTGCGGCCCTCTTCGATTTCGGCGCCCTGCGCGCGCAGACGGGCGATCACGGCGTCGGCCTGGTCCGTCACCTCGACGAGGAGCACGCCGCTGGCTCCCGTCGCGTCAGCTGTTGACGTGGACCGGCGCAATACCCCGCCATCGATGACGACGATGTGGTCACTGATGCGCTCAAGCTCACCCAGGAGGTGGCTCGTCACCACCACGGCGATGCCGAAGTCCTTGCTGACGCGGGAGATGAGGGCGAGCATCTCATCGCGGCCGGTGGGGTCGAGGCCGTTCGTCGGCTCATCGAGGAAGACAAGCTTGGGATCGTGAACGAGTGCCTGAGCAAGCTTGACGCGCTGCTTCATTCCGGTCGAGTAGCCGCCGATGGGGCGGTAACGCTCCTCGTAAAGGCCCACATGTCGCAAGGTGTCTGCGGTGCGCTCGCGGGCGGTGTTGGCGGGAAGACCCGACATGCGCCCCATGTGGACGAGGAACTCCGTTGCCGAGACGTCGAGTGGGAGGCACTCGCTCTCCGGCATGTAACCGACTGCCTCGCGGATCTCGAGACCCTGAGTGAGACAGTCGTAACCAAGGATGGTTGCCGTGCCCGAGGTCGGTGGGAGCAGGCCGAGCAACATCTTGATGAGAGTGGACTTGCCTGCGCCGTTAGCGCCAACAAGACCCACCACACCTGATGGAAGGTCGACCGAGAGATTGGACACCGCCGTCACCGGACCAAAGGTGCGGGTGAGGCTTTGTGTGCTGATTATTGCCACGCGTTCACGGTAGCGGTGTGGGCACAGGCGCCGATATGGGGGAGGCCCCTGGTTTTCGTCTCAGGGTGGTCCTTGAGAAGGACGGGGATGGGGGTGCGTGACCGCGATGGAGCGGGCGACGGGAATCGAACCCGCACCATCAGTTTGGAAGACTGAGGCTCTACCATTGAGCTACGCCCGCACGAGGAGCGTGAGCCGCCTCGGCGCGTACTAGAGTAGCGGAGCCCGCGCCGTTGCGGGTATCGCCCGCACCAGTACGGTGCG
>JAEZXC010000090.1 GCA_023442845.1 Actinomycetes bacterium
CCGCCGGCGCCGAAACCTCCCACAACTCACCGCAAACAGATGGGGGGAGTGGGGGATAGGCTCGCGGCATGCCTCATGACCTCCCACTCGTTGCGTCGACTCACCCTGGTGCGCATCTGACCGTCGAGCAAGATCACGGTGCCATCCTGCGTCGCTCGATCCTCCCTGGCGGAGTGCGTGTGCTCTCGCAACACATTCCTGGACTTCGCTCGGCCACTATCGGCGCGTGGCTCGGTGTCGGTTCAAGGGATGAGGCTCCTGAGCACGCCGGCTCAACCCACTTCCTCGAGCACCTCCTCTTCAAGGGCACCCCCACGCGGAGCGCCCTCGACATCGCCGAGGCTTTCGATCGAGTGGGGGGCGAGTCAAACGCCGCGACCGCCAAGGAGTACACGTGCTACTACGCGCGTGTGATCGACACCGACCTCCACATGGCAACCTCAGTGATCCTCGACATGGTGACCTCGGCCTCACTTAAGGCTGATGACTTCGACCTTGAGCGCGGAGTCATTCTCGAGGAGCTCGCTATGAGTGACGACGACCCGGGGGAGGTCGCACACGAGCGCTTCGCCGAGTCGATTCACGGTGGGCACCCGCTTGGTGCGCCAATCGGCGGCACGCCCGACATCATCAAAGCGA
This sequence comes from Actinomycetes bacterium, assembly GCA_023442845.1. Taxonomy (GTDB): domain Bacteria; phylum Actinomycetota; class Actinomycetes; order Actinomycetales; family Demequinaceae; genus Demequina. Next base: position 640 of record JAEZXC010000090.1, read on the forward strand.
TTACGCATGAGGCGATGCTCGCTCACTATCGCCGCCACTATGCCCCCGCGAATCTTGTCGTGACGGCTGCGGGTGGCGTGGATCACGACGAATTGTGTGGCTGGGTCCTCGAGTCCCTTGCCGCAGGTGGATGGACGCTCGATGAGTCTGCAACGCCGTCGACGCGCCGTGACCACTTGGCACTCGTCACCGCGTCCGTCACGCCCCGCGTCATCATTGGCCGCGACATCGAACAGGCTCACGTACTCGTTGGCACGGAAGGCATTCGTGCCGCGGACCCCCGTCGCAATGAAATGGGTGTGCTGTCGACCGTGCTCGGCGCGGGCATGTCGTCGCGGCTCTTTCAGGAGGTGCGCGAGAAGCGCGGCCTCGCGTATTCGGTGTACTCGTTCACGCAGGGCCACGCTGAGACGGGATTGTTCGGCATGTACGCCGCATGTAGTCCCAGCCGCGCCGACGACGTCGTCGCCTTGCTTCATGCAGAGCTTGAACGGCTCGCTGAGGGCGTGACGGAGAGCGAGCTCGAGCGAGCCAAGGGGCAAATCTCCGGCTCAACGGTGTTGCGTCTCGAGGACTCGTACTCGCGGATGTCTCGACTGGGGAAGGCCGAACTCACCTTTGGCGAGTTGTGGAGCATCGGCGAGGCACTCGATCAAGTGCGTGCAGTCACGCCCGACGCTGTCGCTGACCTGGCCGCCGAGATCGTGGCCCGCCCTCGGGTTGAGGTGCGTGTGGGGCCCGCTGAGGATGCTGGCCGCGCATAGGCTAAGTCCATGATCAATGTCGCGGTAATCGGCGCAGCAGGGCGCATGGGACAGACAGTTGTGCGCGCGGTTAGCGGCGTACAGGACCTGACACTTGTCGCCGAACTGGATGCGGGGGACGACGTTGTGGCAAGCGCCCGTGCGGGTGCGCACGTTGCGATCGACTTCACCGAGCCTTCAGTGACGGAGGCCAATGTGCACGCGTTGATCGATGCAGGCGTTCACGCGGTGGTTGGCACATCCGGATGGGATGCAGACGCACTGGCCCGCGTTGACGAGCACCTTAAGGAACGGCCCGAGGTGGGCGTGCTCATCGCGCCCAACTTCGCCATCGGTGCCGTGCTTGCGATGCGTTTCAGCGCGATCGCCGCTCGCTACTTCGAGTCAGTCGAGGTGGTCGAGCTCCACCACCCCGACAAGGTCGATGCTCCGTCCGGCACCGCGGCGCATACCGTGCGCGAGATCGCGGCCGCACGTGCAGCAGCTGGCGTCGCGCAGTCGCCGGACGCGACAACGAGCGACCCTGATGGCGCCCGTGGCGCGCTGATCGATGGCGTGCGCGTCCATTCAGTGAGGTTGCGTGGTCTCGTTGCGCACCAAGAGACGCTCCTTGGCAACGCAGGGGAGCAGTTCACCATCCGCCACGACAGTTTTGACCGCGAAAGCTTCATGCCCGGCGTGCTCCTCGGTGTTCGCGAGGTTGGTCGCCACCCGGGTCTCACTGTGGGGCTCGACCGTTTCATGGAGATGTGATGGGCGTCCTGCGCAACAGGGCGTTTCTCGGGGCCGTCGCGATCTGCGCGATCCTCGCCATGTACTTCACGATGGTGGTGGGGCGCGCCGTCGTGTTTGTTGAGACCGGCGATCCGATCGCTATTGCGTTGGGAGTAGCGCTTTTTGTGCTTCCCGCCGTGGGCGTGTGGTGGATGGTCAATGAGTGGCGGCTCGGTGCCACGGTGCAACGGATGGCGAACTCCCTGGAAGCCGAAGGTCGGTTGCCGGTGCAGGACGGCGAGCGAGACGACTTCGGTCGCTTCACCGAGGAGGCACGGCGGGACATTTATGAGACGGCCCGACGCGGGGTCGAGTTGGCGCCGGAGGACTGGGCGGCATGGTTCCATGTCGCCTACGCGTACGACGCCGCTCATGATCGGTCGATGGCGCGCAAGTCACTGCGCTACGCAGCATCGCTATTTCGCGCCGAGCAACGCGCGGCAGCCCGCCGCTAGCGCGCGCCCCTAGGGCTCAAGCGAGGAGTGCCACAGTCTCTCGGGAATGGTGATCCCGGGGCCGTCGAGTTCACGCGCCATTGCGGCGTCGCCAAATCCGGCCGCCGCAAGGAAGTCCGCTCTCACCGTGTCATCCGCGAGCGCCCACATCCGCATCTCGGTAGCGCCGTGCGCACGGAGGTGGTCAGCTGCCGCCGCAAGCAATCGCGAACCGTGACCACGTCGACGCTTCGCAGGGCATACCTCGAGCGCGATGATGTCGCGGGGTGGCGACACGGCAACAAAGCCACAGACTTCGCCGCGGTGCTCGGCAACGAAGACGCGGTGTCCGGGCGTCGGTGGCGAGGAGATGGCGGTAGCCCAACCCGCGATCACCGCATCGCGGTCGAAGGCGTCATGGCGGCGTCGGCCAAGTCGGGTGCCAAGTGCCGCAATCCACGAGTCGACCTGAACTCGTCCGATTGCCGCTTCGTCACCGGCGCGGGCGGGACGAACAAAGGAGTCGGGCTGGGCGTTCTCGCTCATATCCCGAGCCTAGGCCCACTTGCGTGTGAACGGTAGGACCTGCGACGGGTCAGCCCCAGCCAAGTGCGCGCAATCCCGCTGCCACGCACGCGGCGACGACAACAACGACGATGAATGGCGCACGTCGCCACAGGAGTACTCCGGCGACGGCGAGCGCGGGAAGCCGCGCATCGAGCACGAGCGAACGACCGCTGGCCAAGGTCTGGACGGCGGCCAGACTCAGCAGCAGCGACACGGTGACGAGCGCGGCAATACGGACGAGTCGCGGGTTGTCGAGTGCATGTTCGGGCACGCGGTGGCCCACTGACTTGACGAGCCACATTGCGAGGCCAGCGCCCACAATTGCAGCCCACATCCACAGGTACGACGTCACGCGCCACCTCCGTCACCCATGCTGGGCGCCCCCGAAGGTTCTGCGGCGGCCGACGCTGCGGTTGGCTGACGGGGCGTGGGCCAGCCGGCGATCACGGCGACCAACGCGGCCGCCATAAGCGGGAATCCGGCTGGGGTGAGAGGGGTAAGTGCAAGTGCGACGGCAACGGCGACAAGTGCTGTGGTGAGGGCGCGACGGTTGTTGAGGCGCGGCCATACGAGGCCAAGGAAGGCGGCCGCGGCAGCGGCATCAAGGCCCCATGTGGCCGGGTCGCCGACACGTTCGCCAAGCAATGCGCCCACGACCGTGATTGCGTTCCACAGGATGTAAATGCCGACGCCTGTCCACCAGAAACCGGCCCGCCGTGCCTCGAGGTCGTTTTCAGGTTGGGCGAGCGCGACAGCCGTTGACTCGTCGATTGTGACGTGCGCACCCCACCAGGCTCGCGGCCCGTGCCACGGTCGCACGATCGGTGCGAGCGCGACGCCATAGAAGCCATTGCGGAGACCAAGAAAGGTGGACGTGGCAAAGGCGACCCCGGGATGGCCCCCTGCACCGACGACGCCAACGAAGGCGAACTGCGAGCCACCGGAGAACACGAGCGCGCTGAGCGCGAGCGTCTGCCACACATCGAGCCCCGCCGCGACAGACAGTGCCCCGAAGCTGATGGCGTAGGCGCCGGTTGCGAGTGAGACGGACACGGCTTGTTGGCGCGCCGCGTCGAAGCGGCGCACCTGCAGGCGGCTCATAGAGCAGGCCACTCCATTGCGGTGCCGTCCTTGCCAAATATCCGAGGACGTCCGTAGCCAGCAAGGGGTTCACGCGTGAGGCTGGCCTTGTCAGCGGTCCACACCCGCGAGGTCACTGCGGAGCCGCCATCGGTGCACGAGATGCCGTCGCGGAGCAGTTCGGTAAAGCCCAGACGCCGTGCAACAGCTTCTGACGCTGTGTTGCTCGGCGCGTGGGCAATGGCCACGTAGGGCGCGCCGGCAAGGGCGAGCGCGACCCACGAGAGGGCGGCGCTTGATTCGGTCACGAAGCCCTTGCCCTGCTCATCAACCGCGACGAGAAATCCGATCTCGAGGTGCGGCGGTTCGGTACGGGTGTGGAAACCGGTGCCGCCGAGGAGCCGGCCGTCCTCACGCGCGAACATTCCGAGGGTGTACTCGCTGCCCGCGTCGTATTCCTCGCGCTGCATGCGGATCCACTGGATGCGTTGCTCGACCGTCTCGGGCTCGCGCGCCCACGGCAGGTAACGCGAGAGGTGCTCGCGGCTGCGATCAATGAGGTCGTTGAGAGCGTGAGCGTCTGCCTCTTCGTACGGGCGCAGTTCCAAGCGTTCAGTTTCGATGCGGTGCGGCATGGTCCACATGTCGCTCATCTTGTCATCTGCGCGTGTAGGTGACGAACCGGTAGGAGAGTCCGTTCGAACTCACTTGCGTGGGTGTCTCGCTCGCGCGCACCCACTGAGCGGGGTCGATGTCGGGAGCGAATGCATCGCCATCAACCTCAAGGTCAATCTCGGTGACGTAGAGCTCATCGGCGATGTTCACCGCCTCGCCGTAGAGCCGCTGCCCGCCCATCACCCACAGGATCGCACCATCGGTGAGGTCACCGGTGTCTTCTAGATGGGAGGCGAGTTCGACAGCGCCGGCGAGCGACCCCACGGTTGAGGCGCCGTCGAGCACGTCATGCGAGGTGACGACGATGTTGACGCGTCCAGGAAGCGGCCGCGCATGTGCGGGGAGCGACTCCCATGTGCGCCTGCCCATGATGACGGCATGGCCTGAGGTGAGTTGTTGGAAGTGCGCGAGGTCCTCCGGCAGGTGCCAGGGCATCGTGCCAAGGCGGCCGATGACGGGGCGGCCCGAGGAGTCACGGGCCTGAGCCCAGATGGCTTTCAACAAGGGGACACCTCACACGGCGACGGGGGCCTTGATGCCCGGGTGGTGTTGATAGTTCTCGATCACCACATCATCAATGTCGTAGTCGAGCAAGGACGCACGGGATTTCAGCGTGACCGTCGGGTACGGATACGGCTCTCGGCTGAGCTGTAGCTTCACCTGCTCAATGTGGTTCGAGTAGATGTGGCAGTCGCCACCAGTCCATACGAAGTCGCCCACACCAAGGCCGGTCTGCTCGGCAATCATGTGGGTGAGAAGCGCGTACGACGCGATGTTGAATGGCACACCGAGAAAGAGGTCGGCGCTGCGCTGGTAGAGCTGGCAACTGAGGCGCCCATCGGCAACGTAGAACTGAAACATCGCGTGGCACGGAGCCAGTGCCATCTGGGGGATGTCCGCCGGGTTCCATGCCGACACGAGAAGTCGGCGCGAATCCGGATTGTTGCGTATTTGCTCGATGACGTCGGCCAGCTGGTCAATGTGGTCACCGCTGGGCGTGGGCCACGACCGCCATTGGTAGCCGTAGACGGGACCCAAGTTGCCGTCGGCGTCGGCCCATTCATCCCAAATGGTGATGCCCCGCTCTTGAAGCCACCGCACGTTTGTGTCACCGCGGAGGAACCACAGCAGCTCGCCGATCACGGACTTCGTGTGAACCCGCTTGGTGGTGATGAGCGGAAAGCCCTGGCTGAGGTCGTAACGCAATTGACGCCCGAACACTGACAGAGTGCCGGTGCCAGTCCGATCAGTCTTGGGGGTGCCGGAGGCGAGCACGTCGCGGAGAAGGTCTTCATACGGGGTCGGAATGGCACTCACACGACCACCCTACGCGGCAACGTGGTGGCAGGAGGGAACGCCGTGCGCGAGCCGCCTGAGCTCAAAGCACGCGTCCACGAGTAACGTGGTCGCAGTGCCAGGGAAAACGACCGCAAGGGGGTACACCCATGGACATCCTTGATCTCACGGCGCTCGGCCGCGAACATCTCGACGCCGCGCGGCAGGCCTCGAACGGGCGAAGTTCCACGAAGTTGGTCGGCGATCACACGGCAATTCTCCGGTCGAACCTCATCGCGCTCGCTGCTGGCGCCACGTTGCAGGACCATGAAAGCCCCGGTGAGGCGACTCTCACGGTGCTTGAAGGCAGCATCTCGTTCCACACGGACGGGGAGCAGGTGGCGCTCAATGCTGGCAGCCTCCTGGTGATCCCTCCGGTACGGCATGGGCTCACCGCGGTGACGGATGCAGTGCTCGTATTGACGGTTGCGAAGGCGCCGTGACGGTGCCGTCCACGCCGCGCGTCACACGCTAAAGCGAACGCGGTAGGTTATGCGCATGACCACCAGCCCTTTTGGCACAGTTCTCACCGCAATGGTGACGCCCATGCACGAGGGCGGCGCCCTCGACCTTGAGAGCGCGCAGCGGCTGGCGAAGTACTTGGTCGAGAACGGCAGTGATGGACTCGTCCTGTCCGGAACCACTGGCGAGGCGCCGACTACGCACGCGCCCGAAAAGGTCGACCTCATTCGCGCCGTCCGTGCGGCCGTTGGTCCTGACGTCATCATCATTACCGGCGCGGGCTCGAACGACACGGCTCACGCCGTGCGGATGGCCGAGCAAGGTGAAGAGGCGGGTGCCGATGGCATTCTCGCCCTCACCCCGTACTATTCGAAGCCAACGCAGGCGGGAGTGGTCGCGCACTTCCGAGCAATTCTCGGTGCGACGAATCTGCCTGTCATGTTGTACGACATCCCTGGACGGACGGGGCTCGCCATCAGCGATTGGGCGCTCGATCAGATGGCCAGCCACGACCGTGTCGTTGCGGTGAAGGATGCAACCGGCGACGTTGCGCAGGCCGCTGAGCGCATCAAGCGCACCGGACTCGCGTGGTACGCGGGCGACGAGGCGCTCAATCTTGAGTTCGTTCGCGTGGGCGCCGTGGGCGTGGTGTCAGTTGCGTCGCACATTGTGGGACTCAAGATGGCCGAGTTCTTTGCGGCGTACGCGGCTGGTGATCACGACACCGCGGAGCGCCTTCACGAGGCGCTCATGCCGGTGTACACCGCGATCTTCGATGGCCCAGGTGCGATTAACGCGAAGTCGGCCCTCGCATGGGCAGGCGTCATCTCCAGCCGCGCGATGCGGCTGCCCCTTCTGCCAGCGTCGGACGCTGATTACGCAGCAACGATCGCGGCGCTCGAAGCCGCGGGAATTACCAGATGAACTTTCACCCTGAACTGCCAAGTCCTCCGCCTCTTGCTGACGGCGCGCTTCGCCTCATCCCGCTCGGCGGGCTCGGTGAAGTTGGTCGCAATATGCACGTCATCGAGTACGCCGGAAGGCTGCTCATCGTCGATTGTGGCGTGCTCTTCCCTGAGGAGAATCAACCGGGCGTCGACCTCGTGTTGCCGGATCTCACCTTCCTAGAAGACCGCCTTGCCGACATCGAGGCCGTTGTACTCACGCATGGTCACGAAGACCACATCGGCGCGGTGCCGTACCTCTTGCGGATGCGCGCCGACATCCCGTTGGTGGGCTCGCAGTTGACCCTCGCCTTTATTGAGTCGAAGCTCGGGGAGCACCGCATTACGCCGTACACCCTTGCGGTGAAGGAAGGCCAGCGCGAGAAGATCGGTGACTTCGATCTTGAGTTCGTTGCAGTGAACCATTCGATCCCTGACGCGCTCGCGGTCTTCATCCGCACGCCTGCGGGAACCGTGCTCAACACGGGTGATTTCAAGATGGACCAGCTGCCGCTCGACGGGCGCATTACTGACTTGCGTGCCTTTGCTCGCTTTGGCGAAGAAGGGGTCGACGTGTTTCAGGTCGACTCAACGAACGCCGAGGTGCCCGGCTTCACGACGTCCGAAGTTGAGATTGGGCCGACGCTCGATCGCCTTTTCGCAACAGCGACCGGTCGCATCATCGTCGCTTCCTTTGCGTCGCACGTTCACCGCGTTCAGCAAGTGATTGACGCGGCTTCTGCGCATGGGCGCAGAGTCGCTTTTGTGGGTCGCTCCATGGTGAAGAACATGGCGATCGCCGCCGAACTTGGCTACCTCAACGTGCCGGACGGCCTCCTCGTTGACGCGAAGAAGGCCGATCAAATGCCTCGTCATGAGGTGGTCTTCATGTCGACTGGTTCGCAGGGCGAACCGATGGCGGCGCTGAGCCGCATGGCGAGCCGCGACCACAAGGTGGAGGTGGGCAAGGGTGACCTGGTGATCCTCGCGTCGTCCCTCATCCCGGGGAACGAGAATGCGGTGTTCCGTGTCATCAACGGGCTCATGAGGCTTGGTGCCGACGTCGTTCACCAAGGCAGCGCGCGCGTGCACGTATCGGGTCACGCTTCAGCCGGCGAGCTCCTTTACTGCTTCAACATCCTGCGCCCCAAGAACGTGATGCCGATCCACGGCGAGATCCGTCATCTGCTCGCTGCGGGTCGCCTCGCCGAAAAGACGGGCGTCAGCGCGGACAACATCGTGCTGACGGAAAACGGTGTCGTTGTCGATCTCATCGACGGCACGGCGCGCGTTGTCGGCGCGATTGACTACCACAACATTTACGTCGATGGCTCGTCGGTGGGCGAGATCACGGAGACCGAGTTGAAGGACCGCCGCATCCTCGCGGACGAGGGTTTTGTGTCGGTTCTCGCGGTGGTCGACACATCGAATGGACAGGTGGTGTCTGGCCCCGAGGTCCACGCACGAGGCCTTGCGGAAGACGACAGCGTGTTTGACGCGATTCTTGACGACATCAAGACTGCGCTTGAGGACGCGGCCCGTTCAGGCTCCGCCGACAACCACCAGCTTCAGCAGGTGATGCGTCGCGTAGTCGGGCGTTTTGTGGGAACGAAACTCCGGCGTCGGCCGATGATTATTCCGATCGTTATCGAGGCCTAATCGCGCGAGGCGCGTGGGAGCACGACTCACGCGACGTTCGGGGTGGCTTCCGCGGCCCGTCGGTCGCGCGTCGTAGCCTGAGAGACATCATGGCCTCTTCTCGTTCCTCGAGCTCTCGCTCCTCCTCAAACGGACGCCCGCGCCGCCAGAACACGCCGCCGCGGTCGAGGCCGTTGGCGAGGACCAAGCCGATGCCCGTGCGCGCCATTCAAGGGATGGGGTCCGGATCCGCGCGCCTTGTCGGTGGTGGCGTCCGACGCTTGGGTCAAGGTGCGCGCGATGTGCCGCCCGAGGTGCGCCGGGATGGTCTGGCGCTGACGCTCCTTGCCATCGCGGTGCTCGTCGCGGCGTCGGAGTGGTTCGGCCTCGACAACTGGTTTGGACTCCTTCTCCATCGCGTGGCCGCGGGAACCTTTGGCGTCATATCCCTCGTCTTGCCGCTGTTGCTTCTTGCTATGGCGATCCGCCTCTTCCGTGCACCCCAAGAGGGCGATACGAACTATCGAATTACCTTTGGGTTCGTCTTGCTCATCATCGCGGTCGCCGCGATCATTCACATCGGTGCCGGTCGCCCGTCGCCATCCCAGGGCCTTGTGCGGGTCCAAGAGGCCGGCGGCATTCTTGGCTTCCTCCCGGGCACGCCGCTTGCCAATCTGCTGACACCAGGCCTCGCGATCTTCATTCTCTTGATGGCCTCGCTGGGTGCAGTTCTCGTCATTGTGGGCAGGCCGCTGAGGGACATCATTGCCTTCGCGGTGGACCTGATTCGCCGGATGCGAGGAGGCAGTGACGGCGTCGACGACGACGATGACCTCGACCTGCCTGAGCACGGCACGCTCGAACCGACGACGCGCCGGATGAGTTTGCGGGACCGTGCAGGCCGCGCCCGTGGCCGGCTCGGGGGCTACGTCGGCGACGAGGCCTTCTCATCTGCCGCGTCGCGGGAGCGCACGCACTTCGACGACATCGTCGATCCCGCTGGGAGAGAGGACACTCCGACTCAAGAGGACCCAACCATTCCGGGTGGAGATGGCTTTGGCTACGGCGGCGGCCTTTCCCCGTATGAGCCGTTTGAGCACGACGCGATGGCCGACGCTGCCGATGGGTTCGAGGATGACCGGCCTCGCACCGAGAAGCTTGCACCTCCTACCGCTGTGGTGCCGGTGGGGGAGCAAGGTGAGCTTGAGAACGCGACGCCGTATGTCTTGCCCAGCCCCGAATTGTTGAAGAAGGGGGCGCCGCACAAGACTCGTTCAGCGGCGAATGACCGTGTGGTCGAGGCGCTGACGAGCGTGCTTGATCAATTTGGCGTTGACGCCGTGGTGACGGGTTTCACCCGTGGGCCAACCGTGACGCGGTATGAAGTTGAGCTCGGTCAGGGTGTCAAGGTCGAAAAGATCACTCAACTGTCAAAGAACATCGCGTATGCCGTGGCGAGCCCGGATATTCGGATCCTGTCGCCGATCCCGGGCAAGATGGCAATCGGTATTGAAATCCCCAACTCGGATCGCGAGACGGTGTCGCTTGGAGACGTTTTGCGTTCCCCGGTCGCGATCAAGAATGACCACCCGATGGCGATCGGTATCGGTAAGGATGTCGAGGGTGGCTACGTCATGGCCAACTTGGCGAAAATGCCGCACCTCCTTGTCGCCGGTGCGACCGGTGCGGGTAAGTCCTCTTTCGTCAATTCAATGATTACGTCCATCCTCATGCGGGCAACGCCCTCCGAGGTCCGCATGGTGCTCGTCGACCCGAAACGTGTCGAACTGTCGATTTACGAGGGCATTCCGCACCTCATTACGCCAATCATCACCGACCCCAAGAAGGCCGCACAGGCGCTCGAGTGGGTGGTGAAGGAGATGGATACGCGCTACGACGACCTCGCGTTGTTTGGCTACAAACATGTCGATGACTTCAACAAGGCGGTCCGGGCGGGCAAGGTGAAGCCGCTGCCAGGGTCCGAACGCCGCATCACGACTTATCCGTACCTGCTTGTCATCGTTGATGAGTTGGCGGACCTCATGATGGTCGCGCCCCGTGACGTGGACGATTCTGTTCAGCGCATCACGCAGCTGGCGCGCGCAGCAGGTATCCACCTCGTCCTCGCAACCCAGCGACCGTCCGTCGACATTGTGACGGGCACGATTAAGGCGAATGTCCCCTCGCGGCTTGCCTTCGCGACATCATCGCTCGCAGATTCGCGTGTTGTGCTCGATATGCCGGGCGCGGAGAAGCTCGTTGGTCAGGGTGACGCACTGTTCCTACCGATGGGTGAATCGAAGCCGATGCGTGTGCAGGGGGCGTGGGTGACGGAATCGGAGATCCACGCCGCTGTCGAGCATGTGAAGCGCCAGGCGCAACCGAACTTCCGTGACGATGTCCTCACCGCTGCGAAAGAAGCGAAGGTTGCGGAGGACATCGGCGATGATCTCGATGATCTTCTCCAGGCCGCTGAACTCGTCATTACGACGCAGCTGGGTTCAACGTCGATGCTGCAACGCAAATTGCGGGTGGGCTTCGCAAAGGCGGGGCGCCTGATGGACTTGCTTGAAAGCCGCGAAATTGTCGGGCCGTCTCAAGGCTCTAAGGCACGTGAGGTCTTGGTCACACCGGACGAATTGGCCACGACGCTGGCTATTCTGCGGGGCGGTTCCTCGGCTACCGTGAGGGACACATACCCGAGCGATTCCGAGGTCCATTCATGGGAGGATTCTTAGGCCTGCTTGAGCGGCCTGAGGTTGCGGCTAGCGCCGCAGTGCTCCTGCTCGTCGGAAGCGCCATCATTTTCCTGTCGTTCGTGCGCGCCGCCAAGGTCCGCCGCACGCGTGACGAGGCCCTCGCTCGCGAGCGTCGGCTTCGCCATCAAGTCGATGCGATTCTTGCCTCCGCCCGCGACGGCATCGTTGTTGTGGCCGACTCTGGGGAAGTGGTGCTACTCACCGACGTCGGTGCCGCCATGGTCGGTCTCGATAAGGACACGGTGGTAGGCCGTCCCCTCAGTCGAATGCCCCTCCGCGCCATCGACGAACACATGCGTCCGCTCATGCCGCAGGAAGTCTTCACTCCTGGCCGAGACGATCTGCGCCCACGCGTGATTGGCGTGCCCGGCCGTCGCGGTCGCGATGACATTCGATGGGTTCACTTGCGGTCAATCATCGTGGACGACGCTATCGATGGCTCTCGTGCCACGATCACGACGTTGATGGATCCAACAGGTCTTGAAGAAGCCGCCGAGGCACTTCAACGCTCGGACACCCAGTTCCGGCGGGCGATGGAGAACGCTCCGAGCGGGATGGCGCTCGTTGATCTCGAATGGCGCCTCATGGAGGTGAACCGTGCCTTTGCGGAGTTGATGGGCTCCACCGTGTCGGCATTGCGGGGCACGCCGTTTAGCGCGCTTTCCCACCCACATGATTTGCAGGCGGAGCGCGACCAACTCCAACGCCTTTACGACGGGTTGCAGAATCACTTTTCGCTTGAGAAGCGGTATGTGCGGGCGGACGGCAATGTCGTGTGGGCGGTTCTTGATGTCGCATTGGTGCGGTACGCGGGCGGCGCACCTGATCACTATGTGGTCCAAGTACGCGACTCGACTGATGATCGTCTCCGTTCGGAGTTGATGGCCCACCGTGCGATGCACGACCCGCTTACCGGGCTGGCAAACCGCACGTTGATGCAGGACGTGTTGCAGCAGGTGCTCGACCAGCCGGACCCGACGTCTCGCGTTGGGGTGATCGCCGTTGACCTCGACGGCTTCAAGGGCCTCAATGATCGCTTTGGTCACGCAACGGGAGATAACGCGCTCGTCCATGTGGCAGGTGTGTTGCGGTCGGCGACCGCTGGACGCGGAACTGTCGCTCGCATTGGTGGCGACGAGTTCGTCATCGTCGTGCAGGATCCGGACGCCTCAAAGGCGTTGTTCGACATCGCCGCGGCGATCCACTCGGGGCTCAAGCGGCCCCTGCAAGTGAAGCGTCACCAACTGAACCTGCACGCGTCGGTCGGCATTGCGATGGCGGATGACGAGACGATCCCCGGCGGCGCGCCCAGCCTCCTCAGCGCGGCCGACGCCGCCATGTATCGGGCAAAAGCGCTTGGCAAGTCCCGCACCGAGGTCTACGACCCGACGATGCGGGGCGCGACAGAGAACCAGTCTGCGCTTGCAGGTGAACTGGCTCAGGCAATTGACAACGGCGACCTCGTGCTGCATTACCAGCCGGTTTATGAACTATCAACGCGCTACGTCGTGGGCTACGAAGCACTCGTGCGCTGGCAGCACCACACGCGCGGGCTGCTCCTGCCCAATGCGTTCCTTGGCTTGCTTGACGACCGCAAGCTCGCCACCCAATTGGGCAGCATGCTCGTGGAGCAGGCGGCAGAGTTCCTGGCGCGCCACCCGTCGCCTGCCTGTTGGGTCTCCCTCAACGTGTCGGCAGATCAACTCGGCGACAGCGAGTTTGCGAATGCCGTATTGGCGGCGATTGGTGCTCGTCACTTGAGCCCTCAACGTCTCGTCGTCGAGCTGACCGAGGCATCGTTGGTTGCGCCGAACACCCGCATTCGCCACGAGCTCACCGAGCTACGTAATGCTGGTGTCCCGATCCTCCTCGATGACTTCGGAACAGGCGTGTCGCCGTTGTCGTATTTGCGCGACCTCCCGGTCTCCGGAGTGAAACTCGACATGTCCTTTGTTGCGGGGATCCCCGAGGACCCGGCCGGCGCGCGTGTATCTCGCGCGCTCGGGGCGCTTGCGCGCGAGCTCGGCTTGGCAACGATCGCTGAGGGCATTGAGACGGAATCGCAGGCGGACTTTCTCGCGCGATGTGGTTGGCGCTATGGCCAGGGGTGGCTGTTTGGCGTCGCACAGCCAGCGAGCGCTGTGATCGCGCAGCAGGTGCGATACCTGGACAGCCGAATTGACCCGCGGCCTCAAGACCGCGACAACCCCTTTGATCTACCCCCGTTGCCCACGTTGGACTAGGCGCGGGCGACTGCAGGCGGTCGCGCGGCGTCACATGTCACGCGGCACGATCTCCATACTGCGAGCGAGCGCTGGGGCGGGCGTCGTCCGCATGGGAGCCTGACCCCCGACCGCCGCGGCGACTCGATCGATTCGCGCGGCGACTTCGGCGGCGGAGAGGCGCCCGGCGCCGTCGGGGATATCGGTCAACGCATAGACGCGGTGCTTACCGAGCCGGTCGACCGTAATTGGTGTCCATTCAGGTTCGACTGTCACCTGTTTATCGCCGTCGATAGTGAACGTTGCGGTAAGGAGGACGCCTGAGTTGGTCTGCGCAACACAACACTGCGTGTCTTGGTTCGACAGGTAGTTGCCAAGCCCAAACGCGACCCACATGCCGTCGCCTTGAGGGCCCCCGGGAAGCAGTTCGATTGGTTGCGGCACGTGTGCATGATGACCCACGTACAGGTCGACGACGCCCGATGCGGCAATTCGCTCGGCAAGCAGCCTCTGGGCAGCGGTCGGTTCGGTTCGATATTCCACGCAGCAGTGCACAGAGGCAATGACGACGTCCGCGCCGGCATCCCGAGCGCGCTGAGCGGCCGCGATGACCGGGTCCGCATCAGAAGCGTCGGCATTGAACGTGTCGACGGCCCACGGCTCACCAGGAGGCTTCGGCAGTCCGTTGAGGCTGTCGTAAGTCAGCGAGATATGGGCGACGTTGACCGGCTCGCCATCTCCCTGAATGACGTACATCTGCGTGCTCATCGCCTCGGTTTCGGTGCGCGAGATGCCGGTGGCGCCCATGCCCGCTGCGGCGAATTCCGCCAACGTCGTCTCGATGCCTGCCTTACGTCGGTCGACGCTGTGGTTGGAGGCAGCCGAGCAACCGTCCCAACCATCTTCCGCGAGGTCGGGAATCATCTCGCGCGGGGAGCCAAACATCGGATAGCCGGACGGGGCTGTCCCGGGTGGCGCGACAGGTACCTCCATATGACACAGCGCGAGGTCGGCGCCAGCAATGTATGGCCGGATCTGTTCAGTGAGCGGGCTGAAGTCGATGCCAGCGCTCGTTGTTGCGGAACTGACAACGGGTGCGTGAGGGAGGACGTCGCCGGTGGCCACGAGGGTAAAACGCGTTGGGGGAGCGGGCGGTGGCGTCGGCGCGCTCGCCCGTTCCACTGTCGACTCGGGCTCGACCGTGACGGTAGGCGGCGTCGTCGTGTCCTCGGATGTCAAGGCCGGAGCTCCCATGACTCCCGCCAGGAGGCCGACGGCGATCGCAGTGGGAAGCCACAGGCCAAGGTGTGCCCGGCGGGGTGCGCGTGAAGCCATGCCCGCCATTATGGCTGGTCGTCCCCGGTGAGACCGCGTCCCAGTACGCTGTAGGCGTGGTCCGTGACGTCCCCAACCTTCTGACGGTGCTGCGGCTCTTCGCGGTCCCTGTCATGGTGTTGTGCCTTGTGTGGGACGCGGGGGAAGAAGCAAGTTTGCGGTGGATCGCGTTCGCCGTCTTTATCGCCGCTGCCTTCACGGATTGGCTCGACGGGTACCTCGCACGGCGTTGGGATGTCGTGTCTTCCTTCGGCAAACTTGCCGATCCGCTCGCGGATAAGGCGCTCGTGCTGGGGGGACTCGCTGTCCTTGCCTACCGTGACGAGATTCCGTGGTGGCCGCTCATCGTCATTGCGATCCGTGAAGTAGGGGTCACCCTCGGTCGGCTTGCAGTGGCGAAGGATGTCGTCATTCCCGCGTCGCTCGGCGGCAAGGCGAAAACGGCGCTTCAGGTGATTGCGCTGTTCCTCCTTCTCATGCCGGTGCCGCTGACCTGGATTGACGCTGCAGGGTGGTGGATTCTCGTCGCTTCAGTGCTCGTGGCAGTGGCAACGGGGATTGACTATGCATGGCGCATTGCGCGCATCCTGCGAACCCATCCGTCGACGCCCGACGCTGACGACGCTCGCGTGGCGTCTGGGGACGGAGGCGGGCATGGGCTCTGAGTCGGTAGAAGTTATTGCACTCGCTTCCGAACTCGGACTCACAATCGCGACGGCGGAGTCTCTCACCGGGGGCAAGGTGTGCGAAGCGCTTGTCGAGGTGCCCGGGGCGTCGCGCGTGGTGCGGGGCGGCGTTGTGGCTTACGTGGTTGAGGTGAAGCATGACGTGTTGGGCGTGGCCCAAGACGTGCTCGACACATTGGGCCCCGTCAGTGAGCCGGTGGCGCTCGCGATGGCGCGCGGTGCGCGACGGGTGATGGGCGCTGATGTCGCGGTGGCAACGACTGGCGTTGCTGGCCCGGAGCCGCATGGGGGTCAAGCGCCAGGCACCGTGGTCATCGCGGTCGTCGGTCCACAAAGTGAGACTGTCACAACACTTCACCTCGACGGTGATCGCGACGATATTAGACGTGAGACGGCGCGACTGGCGTTGGTGGAACTACGCGCACTGCTGGCGTCATGAGTCTTGTCGGATTTACGCACGACGATCGGGAACATGCCTGCGGTAGTCTGCGTTAAAACGAACATGCACGATGGACGCTTGATGAAGGGAGCTCGAATGCCAATTCTCCGCAATGAACTCGGCGACGTGCTCCGGGACGCTCGGTTGGGCCAGGGCAAGACCCTGCGCGACATCTCGTCGGAGGCGCGCGTGTCTCTCGGCTACCTCAGTGAGGTGGAGCGAGGCCAGAAGGAAGCATCGAGCGAATTGCTGTCCTCGATTTGTGAGGCACTTGACGTGCCGATGTCGGTGATCTTGCGTGAAGTGTCGGACCGCTTTGAGATGGCCGAAAGCCTCGTCGATCCGCGCTCGCTGGCACGCATGCCCGTCATGCCGACGATTCCCGATACTGTGCCTGAGCTTCTCCAGTCCATCGAACAGTAAGTCTGGTGAGGCTGTCCGAGTTTCGCGGACTCGTTGCTGAAGTCTTTGGCGAGACATACGCAGGAACGCTGTGTCGCGAAATGGCGCTGACCCGCCTCGACTCTCTCACCGTGGACGAGGCGCTTGCGCGTGGGATAGCGCCCCGTGACGTGTGGCACGCCCTGTGTGACCAGATGGATGTGCCGGACGCTCAGCGTCGTGGCGTCGACCCCCGCCAGATCGTTCCGGCCCGACGCTGATGCGCTCACTGTGCCGCGTCGGCTGAGGGTGTGAGGCGCGCACGCGACATGGAGATTCGCCGCGGCGTGTCGCTCGTATTCGAACGCGTGTTCGATTAACCTCGTCCACAGGACAGATGTTCGGCCACTATCCCCACGAGGTGAGTGTCGTCGAGCCGATGTCAGAGGCGCGTCGTAGCGTCGTAGGTATGACACGGCACCTTCACGGTGTCCCAGAGCCGACAGACGTTGGCGCTAGCGATGAAGGATGAGCACATGGCACAGGCAGCGGATCGCGCAAAGGCCCTTGAGGCGGCGCTCGGACAAATCGACCGACAGTTCGGCAAGGGCTCTGCGATGCGGCTCGGTGATCAGGAGCGCGTTGCTGTCGAGGCGATCCCCACCGGGTCGATCGCCTTAGATATTGCTCTCGGCATCGGGGGCCTTCCTCGTGGACGCATCGTTGAGATCTACGGACCTGAGTCGTCAGGTAAGACCACGGTCGCGCTTCACGCCGTGGCAAGCGTGCAACGCGCCGGCGGCACGGCGGCGTTTATCGATGCAGAGCACGCACTCGATCCCGAGTACGCAAAGAAACTTGGCGTCGACACTGACAGCTTGATCGTGTCGCAGCCAGACACGGGTGAGCAAGCGCTCGAGATTGCCGACATCCTCGTCCGTTCCGGCGGCATTGACATCCTCGTGATCGACTCGGTGGCGGCGCTCGTACCGAAGGCGGAGATCGAGGGCGAAATGGGTGACAGCCACGTTGGTTTGCAGGCTCGCTTGATGTCGCAAGCACTGCGAAAGATCACTGGCGCACTCAACAACACCGGCACCACCGCGATCTTCATTAACCAGTTGCGCGAGAAGATCGGCGTCTTCTTCGGGTCGCCTGAGACGACCACTGGTGGAAAGGCGTTGAAGTTCTACGCGTCGGTGCGCCTCGACGTGCGGCGAATTGAGACCCTCAAGGAGGGCACCGAGCCGGTCGGTAACCGCACCCGCGTCAAGGTTGTCAAGAACAAGATGGCGCCTCCCTTCAAGCAGGCGGAGTTCGACATCCTCTACGGCCAGGGCATCTCCAAGGAAGGCGGGATTATTGATCTCGGTGTGGAGCACGGCTTCGTCAAGAAGTCGGGTGCTTGGTACACGTACGAGGGCGACCAGTTGGGCCAGGGCAAGGAGAATGCCCGCAACTTCTTGAAGGACAACCCCGATCTCGCTACCGAGATTGAGAAGAAGATCAAGGCCAAGTTGGGCATCGGCGTTGCGGCAGTGGTCGATGACCCGATCGAGGCACTCGAAGCGGCGATGGCGCAAGAGGAGTCGTCTCTCTAGCGAGAGCTTTCATCGCCACATCATGACTACGCGCGCTCGGCAGGATCCACCCACGACGGATCCCGCCGAGCGCGCGCGTGCTTTGGCGTTGGCAATTCTTGACCGAGCACCCCGATCGAGTGAGGACTTGCGCCAGCGGCTCACTGCAAAAGGGGTAGAGCCTGAGGTTGCAGACGCTCTCATTGAGCGGTACATCGACGTTGGACTGCTCGATGACACGGCTCTCGCCGCCACCATTGCGAGAACACGTCACGCTGAACGCGGATTGGCCCCACGCGCGATCGCTGTTGAACTTCGCCGCAAGGGGTTCTCGGCGGACGACATCGAGGCGGCATTGGAGCCACTCACGGCCGACACCCAACGTGACACCGCGCGGGACCTTGCTGAGGCTCGGTGGCGGAGGACCGAAGGAGCGGACCGCGAGGCACGAATCCGTAGGGTTGTTGGACACTTGGCTCGAAAGGGGTACTCGCCGTCTCTCGCATTCGCCCTCGTGCAAGACTTGGTGCGTGCCGATAGAGAGGCCGAGCAGAACTGAGGAGGCAACGTGCAGACGATCGTGACGGTCGCAACCCTGCTCTTGTTGCTTGCTGCTCTTCTCGTCGTCAACCGGGCGCGCAAGGAGGCCTCGGAGGAGCGTGAGTCGGCGCGCGCTGAAGCCGCAGCGATTCGTGATGAGGCGCGCACCTTTCAGAGCGATGTGCAACGCCGAGAGGAACGTCTCGCGCTTCAGGAACGGCAACTCGCTGACGACCAGCGCAACGCTCAAAACTATGCGAGAGGTCTCGATGATCGCGTTGCCGCAATAGCGCGCGACGAAAAGCATCTCATTGCGCGCAAGGAGGAGATCGAGGCCGAGTACGCGCAACGGCTCGCTGCCCTTGCTGAGATGTCACTTGACGATGCCCGGGAGTCTCTGCTCGCGCGGGTGCGTGCCGAGGCTGAGGCGGCCATCGCGCAAGACGCGCACCGGCTCGCGAAGAAGGTGCAGCGCGAAGCCGACGCAATGGCGCGAGAGGCCATTGTGGAGGCAATGCAGCGTCAGGCGGGAGCATCAACGACTCAATCCGCGACGACGCGTATCGCTCTTCCGTCCGAAGAAATGAAGGGCCGCATCATCGGCCGCGAAGGACGGAACATCCGAGCGTTTGAAGCGCT
>JAEZXC010000091.1 GCA_023442845.1 Actinomycetes bacterium
ACTCCCGACCCGGGTGGCGCCTTTGACCCCCGCAAGGCGGAACGCCTTCACGACCGCGTGCTCGTGCCGCGTGTCCACCGTGAGGACGAGGGTCGCGTGGTGCTTGGATACCAGACCACAAACTCCGGCATGACCCTCGCGGTTGCGATGGAGCACATGGTGGAGACCACCGCTGACTACGAGCACCTCAGCGAAATCGAGGAGGATTACGCGAAGCACGTGTTCCGCGGCCGACTCCAGCCGGGCGAAACGTTCACGCTCACCAAGGTGGTCAGCTACCACACGTCGCGGCTTGTGCCTCCGCGTGAGCTTGCTGATCGGTGTAACCGCACGCTCGATCGAGTTGCGGCGGAAGGCGTGGATCGCCAGTTCCAGGATCAGCGCGAGTGGCTTGATGATTTCTGGCAGCGCTCCGATGTGAGCGTCGAGGGTCAGGATTCGCTCCAGCAAGCGGTGCGATGGAACCTCTTCCAGCTCGCGCAAGCAGCTGCCCGTGGCGATGGTTCGGGCATTTCTGCGAAGGGCGTTTCGGCCTCCGGGTACGGCGGGCACTACTTCTGGGATACCGAGATTTACGTCGTGCCGTTCTTCACGTACACGTCCCCGGTGATTGCCCGCAACGCTCTGCGCTACCGCTATCGGATTCTCGACGCGGCACGTCAACGCGCGACCGAACTTGCCCAGCGTGGCGCCCTCTACCCCTGGCGCACGATCAACGGTGAGGAAGCGTCGGCGTATTACGCGGCAGGCACTGCGCAGTACCACATCGATGCCGACATCTCGTATGCGATCAACAAGTACGTGCGCGCCACGGGCGACGACGAGTTCCTTGCCCGCGAGGGCATCGACATCCTCGTCGAGACCGCGAGGATGTGGGCTGACCTTGGCTTTTGGCGTCAAGTGAAAAACCACGAGCCGTCATTCCGCATCCACGGAGTGACCGGCCCCGACGAGTACACGACGGTTGTCAACGACAACCTCTACACAAACGTGATGGCACGCTTCAATTTGCGATGCGCCGCCGAGTCGGTGCGCAAGCTCGCACAGACGTGGCCGGACCAGTACGAAAAGATGGTTCGCCGCCTCGATCTGAAGGAAGACGAGATCGCTGAGTGGGAGCGCGCGGCCGAGGCTATGGCGATCCTGTGGGACGAGAACCTGGGGATTCACCCGCAAGATGCGCTCTTCAACGAGCGTGAGGTGTGGGACTTGGCGAACACTCCGCCGGACCAGCGCCCGCTCCTTCTCCACTTCCACCCCCTCGTCATTTACCGCTTCCAAGTGCTCAAGCAAGCCGACGTGGTACTTGCGCTATTCCTGCAAAGCGAGCACTTCACGCTTGAGGAAAAGCGGGCAGACTTTGAGTACTACGACCCGATCACGACGGGCGACTCGACACTGTCCGGAGTAGTGCAGTCGATCATCGCGGCTGAGGTGGGCTACCACGAGGTTGCGAAGCGCTACTTCTGGGACTCCGCTTTCGTTGACCTCGCCAACCTCCACGCGAACACGGGCGACGGTGTCCACGTAGCGTCCGCAGGCGGTGTGTGGTCGGCGCTCGTTTTTGGCTTTGGCGGGATGCGCGACCACGGGTCGATGTTCCACTTTGACCCGCGCCTGCCAGATGACTGGCAGGCGCTCACCTTCAAACTGACGATGCGCAGCACGCGCATCAAGGTGACGCTGACCGCCGAGGCGATCTCGTTCGACATTGAAGAGGGCACGTCACTCACGGTTGACGTGCGCGGTAAGCACCACACGGTGCTTGCGGGTGAGACGACTGTGGTGCCTCTCGACGGGCAAGGTCCGCGCATCGATGGTGTGCCGGATCCGGCGAAGTTCCATGGCACGTTGCGCGCTGACGGAACGGTCATCACTGCGTCCATTCCGCCCACCGCGACCGAGGTCGAGGCGATGGAGGTGCCATCGTCGGAGGCGTCGACCCCATTCAGCTGAGGGCCTACGATGTCACGCAGCAACCGTGCCACAGCAACCAACGGGGGTAGGCCGAGGTGACTGAGCCGCAGAGCGCGCCACCGAGCATGCGTGAGGTTGCAGCGCTCGCGGGCGTCTCCCATCAGACGGTCTCGCGCGTCATCAATGGGCACACGAGCATCCGCCCGGAGACTCGTGAACGTGTGCGGCGGGTCATCGAGGAGATTGGCTACCGGCCCAATTCGGCGGCGCGAGCGCTTGCGACGCGCCGCACGAAGCGCATTGGGGTGGTGGTCGACTCGGCGATCAAGTTTGGCCCCAACGCCACGTTGCGCGGCGTTGAGGAATCGGCGCGGGAAGCGGGCTACTCGGTGAGCTCGGTGACGGTGGGGGAAGACCGCTCGGTCAGTGCGAACGCCGCCGTCGATCACCTCCTCGCTCAGGGAATCGATGCGGTTTGCATCATTGCGCCGCGTTCGTCCTCGGTGGACCTCATTCGCACCCGTATCTCGACGCTCCCCGCCATTGCGGTCACCTCGAACCCCGAGACGGAACTCCTCACTGCGTCGGTCGATCAATTGCTCGGCGCCAAGCTCGCGGTGCAGCATTTGGTAGATCTCGGCCACCGCGAGATCGCGCACGTTGCCGGTCCAATGGACTGGCTCGACGCCCAGGGCCGCGCTCGCGGGTGGCGCGCGGTGCTGGACGACGCTGGGCTTACCGTCCGTGTGCCCCTTGTGGGGGACTGGACGGCCGATTCCGGCTACGCGTTAGCAGCGTCGGCCGAGTGGCCGACCGATATCACCGCCGTTTTCTGCGCGAACGACCAGATGGCGCTTGGCTTGCTTCATGGGCTGGCGGAGCGGGGCGTGCGGGTGCCTGAGGACTTGAGCGTGGTGGGCTTTGATGACTTGCCGGAGGCGCGGCACTTCACGCCGCCACTGACGACTGTGCGGCAGGACTTTCACCGACTCGGCCAGCGCACCGTTGATGCGCTGATCGCGGCGATTGAGGGGCGTGAGGCTCCTCAGCGCACGCTGATTGATCCCGAACTTGTGGTGCGGGACTCCACGGCGCCGGCGTGAGCCGTGCCCCGGATGGGCGTTTCACGTTGACGCTACGCGAGAAGCAGGTGAGAATGTTAGCGGTAACATTCCGAGTGGGCGCTTAAGGCGTCTGCGGTGGCACCGTGGCCACCCGCCTTGGGCTGGGTGACACGGCTGTCTCATGCAACGGAGCAAATGAGGAAGGCGATCGAATGACCACTCCCGGGAGCGACAGTTACGTTGTCGGCATCGACTTTGGCACTCTTTCCGGACGGGCAGTGGTGGTGCGAGTCTCCGACGGCGCCGAACTTGGCTCGGCGGTCCACGAGTACGCAAGCGCGGTCATGGACGCCAAACTCGCGGCCACGGGAGAGGCGCTGCCGCCGGAGTGGGCACTGCAGGACCCGGACGACTACCGCGAAGTGCTGCGCCGCGCTGTTCCCGAGGCCGTCAAGGCGGCGGGTATCGACCCCTCGAAGGTGATTGGCGTCGGCACCGACTTCACTGCCTCGACCCCACTGCCCGTGCTCGCCGATGGCACGCCTTTGTGTGAGGTCGACGGCTTCCGCTCACGCCCACACGCCTACGTGAAGTTGTGGAAGCACCACGCAGGGCAGGGCCAGGCCGACCGCATCAACGCACTCGCCCGCGAGCGTGGCGAGTCGTGGTTGCCGCGCTACGGTGGCTTCATTTCCTCGGAGTGGGAGTACGCGAAGGCACTCCAATTGCTTGAGGAAGATCCCGAGATTTACGAGCGGATGGACCACTGGGTCGAGGCCGCTGACTGGATCATTTGGCAGTTGTGTGGCGAATACGTCCGCAATGCGTGCACCGCTGGCTACAAGGGCATTCTGCAAGACGGCGAGTATCCGAACGAGGACTTCGAGGCCGCGCTCAACCCCGCTTTCAAGGGATTCGCCGCCACCAAGCTCGCTCATCGCATCGGCCAGTTGGGCGAGCGTGCCGGCGGTCTCACCGCGCAGGCTGCGGAGTGGACGGGCCTGCCCGCAGGCATCGCGGTGGCCGTGGGCAACGTCGACGCTCACGTCACCGCCCCTGCGGCCAAAGCAACCGCGCCGGGACAGTTGCTCGCCATCATGGGCACCTCGACCTGTCACGTGATGAATGGCGACCACCTCGCCGAGGTGCCGGGTATGTGTGGCGTGGTGGATGGCGGCATCATGGCCGGCTACTACGGCTACGAGGCCGGCCAGTCCGGCGTCGGCGACATCTTTGCCTGGTACGTGAAGAACCAGGTGCCCGGCCGTTATTTCGACGAGGCTGAGAAGGCAGGGCTGAGCGTCCACCAGTACCTCACCAACCTCGCTTTCGAGGAGCCAGTTGGCGCGCACGGGCTTGTCGCTCTCGACTGGCACAACGGCAACCGTTCGGTGCTCGTTGACACGAACCTTTCGGGCGTCATCGTGGGGCAGACGCTCGCGACACGCGCGGAGCAGGGCTACCGCGCTCTGCTCGAGTCGACGGCCTTTGGCACCCGCGTCATCGTCGAGACCTTCAATAAGTCTGGGGTCCCGGTCACCGAGTTCGTAGTGGCGGGTGGCTTGCTGAAGAACCCGCACCTCATGCAGATGTACGCCGATGTCCTGCGCCTGCCGCTCAGCACCATTGCCTCGGAGCAAGGCCCGGCACTTGGAAGCGCGATCCACGCCGCTGTTGCTGCCGGTGCCTACGCATCCGTGGCCGAGGCGGGTGAGGCGATGGGTCGCGTGGAGCGCGGTAAGTACCAGCCCAACCCGGAGGCGGCCGACGCCTATGACGCGTTGTTCGCCGAGTACCAGGCGCTGCACGACTACTTCGGTCGCGGCGCAAACGATGTGATGAAGCGCCTCAAGGCGATCAAGCGAGAAGCGGTGGTTGAGCGTGTTCAGTCCTGAGATCGAGGCCGCGATTGCGGCCACCCGCAAGCAGGTGAGTGACCTTCACCAGGAGCTGGTGAAATACGACCTTGTCGTGTGGACCGGCGGCAATGTATCTGGACGCGTGCCGGGTGCGGACCTCTTTGTCATCAAGCCTTCGGGCGTCATGTACGAGGACCTCACTCCCGACAACATGATCGTTTGCACCCTCGATGGTGAGAAGGTGCCCGGCCTGCCCGGCTCCGAACGCAACCCGTCGTCGGACACTGCAACCCACGCCTACGTGTACCGCCACATGCCCCACGTGGGCGGCGTCGTCCACACCCACTCCCGTTACGCCGCAGCGTGGGCCGCCCGTGCCGAGCCGATCCCGTGTGTGCTCACCGCGATGGCCGATGAATTTGGTGGTCCCATCCCGATTGGCCCCTTCGCCACCATCGGTGACGAGGCGATTGGTCGCGGCATCGTCGAGACCTTGACAGGCCACCGCTCCCGCGCAGTCCTCATGCAGAACCACGGCCCCTTCACCATTGGCAAGGACGCAAAGGACGCCGTCAAGGCCGCTGTCATGTGTGAAGACGTCGCATATGCCGTGCACATCGCCCGTCAGGGCGGCGAACTCGTCCCCATCCCGCAAGAGGCGATCGACGCGCTGTTCGACCGCTACCAGAACGTCTACGGACAGCCTTCGAAGGAGAAATGACTCATGACCTCACGCAGCGTGCTCCCAGACCTCGACACCCTCGAGGTGTGGTTCGCCAC
>JAEZXC010000027.1 GCA_023442845.1 Actinomycetes bacterium
GAAAAGCTGAGACCATCAATAAGGACCCGATCGCCGAAGCCCTTCTTCAAGTTCTTCGCCTCGATCACCACGTTGCCGAGGCGCGGGCCCGGCGGAATCTGGATCTCTTCGAAGTCGAGCTTGCGCATCCGTTCGGCCTCGGCAGCCATCTCCTCATAGCGAGAAAGACGCGACTTCGACTTGGCCTGGCGGCCCTTTGGGTTTTGGCGCACCCACTCGAGCTCTTCCTTCAGGCGCTTCGCAAGCTTCTGGTCCTTCTTGCCTTGCACCTGGAGGCGTTCCTGCTTCTTCTCGAGGTACGTCGAGTAGTTGCCCTCGTAGGGGTACAGGCGGCCGCGGTCCACCTCACAGATCCACTCGGCAACATGGTCGAGGAAGTACCGGTCGTGGGTGACGGCGAGCACGGCGCCGGGGTACTTGGCGAGGTGCTGCTCGAGCCACAGCACGGACTCAGCGTCGAGGTGGTTGGTGGGCTCGTCAAGGAGGAGGAGGTCCGGCTTTTCGAGGAGCAGTTTGCACAGCGCGACTCGGCGGCGCTCACCACCCGAAAGCACCTTGACGTCCGCGTCCGGCGGCGGGCACCGCAGGGCGTCCATCGCCTGTTCGAGTTGGCTATCGAGGTCCCACGCATCCGCGTGGTCGAGCTCCTCCTGGAGCTTGCCCATTTCGGCCAACAACGTGTCGTAATCGGCGTCGGGGTTCGCCATCTCTTCGGAGATTTCGTTGAACCGTTCGAGCTTGGCGTACACCTCCGCCACGCCTTCGCGCACGTTGCCGATGACGTCCTTGTCCTCGTTGAGAGGCGGTTCCTGGAGAAGAATGCCGACGCTGTAGCCGGGGCTCAGGCGCGCCTCGCCGTTCGATGGTTGCTCGATGCCGGCCATAATCTTGAGAATCGTCGACTTACCAGCGCCGTTCGGACCAACCACGCCAATCTTGGCGCCAGGGTAAAACGACATGGTGACGTCGTCGAGGATGACCTTGTCACCGTGCGCTTTACGCGCCTTATGCATCGTGTAGATGAACTCTGCCACTGCAACTCCGGGGTTCTGTTGTCTTGAAGCGACCGATGCCGCTTTCACCGCCCACAGCCTACGCGGTTGTACGCACGGGAGCCGTTTCCCATCACGTGGGCGCGGACTAATATGCACAGGGACATGCAAACGGGGCGCCGGATCACCCGACGCCCCGCGATGCATGCCCCGCTAGATGCGGCGGCGCGACACACTCGTCAATGCGACGATGAGCAGCGCCGCGATCACCACGCCAAGCACGTAGCCGATGATCGTGCTGCCGCCGCCGATGGCGGCCCACACATAAAAGCCCAGAATCGTACCGACAATGCCGACCAGTACCGTGGCGACCCAATTGACGTGACGCCCAGCGACGAGCCTTCCGAGGAAGCCCACGATCGCTCCGATGAGGATCATCAAGAGAATTTCCATGGTTGTGGTCCCTTCTCCTACGGTTCACAGCGGTTTGTCCGCTTGCCAGGTACAACTCACTATTTCTGCCGATTCATGCCGAAACTTTGTAAAGTACCTGGTAAATAGCGGCGCCTCGTGGGAATAGGGCCGGTACTACTGCACTACGGTGACGAGATCCTCGTCGTCGGCGAGTTCGACAACGCCGTCCGAGGAGACCGCGTCTGCCTCGGAGGCGGCGGCGTCGCGTGCGGCAGCGTCGGCCTCGCTTCGCTCGCTTAGCGAAGGCTGACCCTCGGCTCCGAGGCTGGCATCCCCCACCGCACGGCGGAACGTTGCGATGCCCCGAGTGAGGTCGTGACCGACTGCGGAAGCGTCGATGACGAGGTCGGTACGTGGACCCGACTCGCTCTCCCACACATTGGTCCGCAGCCGGCCCGTCACAATAACCGGCTGGCCCTTGGCGATGGAGTCCATCACCGTCAGCGCTGCGCTGCGGAACGTGCGTACGGTGAACCACTCGGTTGGGCCGTCTTCCCAGGTGTTGTTCGTGCGGTCGTAGTAGCGGCTTGTCGAGGCGACGCGAAAGCTTGTGAGGCTCGTGTTGTTGCGCCCCACCACATAGCGGGGATCGGTAGCCACCCAGCCGCTCACCGTGATCGTGAGGTCGTTCATGCGGATTCTCCTTCCGGGCGCCGCGGTCGCGAGGCCCGGCACAACGGTGCTCGCGAGAGCCGACGCTCGGCGCAACAGAGGTCCACGACATGGGGATTACCGTCGCAACAGGGCGGAGGGGACAGCAAAGAATCGACGGGCGTGCGCTAGTCGAGTTCCGTAAGCTCGTCGAGATTGCGATACGCCTGATGGATCATCTGCGTGGGGCCGATGAGGTGTGGGCCCACAGCGCTAAGGACAGCTTCGCGACCAAGGTTGCGCACCGCGTCGGCCGCTGAGCGCCCGCGGAGCGCCTTTGACCACAACCCCTTGAGCCCCGAAGGCCGCTGCATCGGCGGCCACGCAACGCTATCGAGCGCTTGGGTGATCTCGCTCGCCAAATCCGCGGCCGGCATGATCGCGTCGTCAACAACAATCCGCCACGCGAGCGGCAAGCCAGCCGTCGCCGCGTCAATCCACTCAAGCCGCACCTGCTCGACGGCAGCGACGGCGGGACCAAGCGGGGCGTCGTGTACGCCGTGGCGACCCATCGCGACGGCCGCCGCAGCGTCGGCCCGGGCATCGACGCCTGCGGCGCGAGCGAGAGCGGCAACAAGGCCGTCGACGTCCGGCAGCACGGGATCAGCATCGCGAGCAAGCGCACGCTCGAGCGCCCGGCCGGCCGCGATGAGATCGGCGCGCACTGCCTCCGCCGCCACCGACCGCGTTGCCGCAGCCCCCGAGATCTCTTCGCGCAGCGCAGCGACGCCGCGGCCATCACGGGCCGACGTCACGACAACGGGCGCGTCGATGACGCCCTCAACGGACACGAGTGCCTCGAGGTCGCGGGCGACGATGTCGACGTCCTTGTCGGCGAGGCGGTCCGCGTGGTTGAGGACCACAAGAGACGGTTGGCCATGGTCGGAGGCAACTTTGACGTAGGCCGAATGAAGCGCGTGATCGGCGTACTTTTGCGGATCGACCACCCAGATGATGAGGTCCGCAAGCGGCACAATCCTGTCCACGGTGTCCCGATTCGTTGTGTTGATCGAATCGTGATCGGGGAGGTCGACGAGGACGACGCCTTCAAAGCGGGGGTCCGGGTTCAGCCGGAGGCGATGGGACGGCGCAATGCCCAACCAGTCGAGGAGCGCGTCGGCGTCGCTCCAAGAGACAGCAACGGGGTCCGATGTCGTGGGCCGCGCGACTCCGACTAAGGCGAATTCGCGGCCAATGATCGCGTTGAAGAGGCTCGACTTTCCCGAGCCTGTGCCACCCGCGAGCGCGACAATTGTGTGATCCACGCCCAAGGCCAGTCGCTCATCACATCGCTCGATGGCGCTGTAGACCTCGTCGCGCACCTCGGGGTCAATCGCGTCCGCCGCCCAGTCCATTGACGCCTGCAGACGGTCGACCCGCTCCTTCAGCGCGCTCGTCTGCGTGCGCGGCGGCACCTCATAGAACGACAGGCTCACAGCAACGCCCGCAGTTCCGCACGGCGCAAGCGCACCTTGGACGACGCATCGGGGCTGAGCGACACGATGTCTGTCGGCTTCATCATGTCGAGCGCCTCCTTGTTGATGACGTAACGCCGGGCCGTCGCCAGTTCGCTGCGGGCGGCGGTGAGAGCGTCGGCGCCAGTATCGCCGGTCAGCACAGCGAGTGCACCCGCCGCTTTGTCCACGCCCACAGCGGCCGACGCGAGAGTCACCGCGAGCCCGTCGTCACCGACGACGGCGCGGCCGTTAGCGGCCCCACGGAGCTCCCCAGCCAGTGTTTCGCACGTGGTGAGCCAGGCGCGTGCAGCGTCGGCCGCACGCCTGTCTCGCGCCACCCGGGCATCGCGAGGATCGCGTTGTTCTGCCAGCCATGGACCCACGCCACCGTCCGCCGAGTTGAGTGACGCCATCATCCGGTCTGTCGCGGACGACGCGGCGTGGGCAAGGGCAGCCTCAACGCCTGCAAGAAGGTCGGCTCGAATCGCGGCAAGCTCCGCGTCGCGCGCCTCGCGGGCACTGCGGCGCTTCACCCAGACCGAGTTGCTCAGCCGGAAGAGCGGCCCGCCCTCTGCCGTCGCCTGGCGCCATCGCGCCTCAACAGGACCCCGCCCGATCTCGGTGTACCACTCGGGACCGCCGTGCACCTCGGCTTGAGCGGCGCAGCGGCGCACCTCTGCGCGTACGTCCTTCGCAGCGGCGGCCTGGTCGTCCATGAACTCGGCAAGTTCCTCGAGCCATTCCTTCATCGACTCGATTCCGCCGTGAAGGGTGCGCTCAACTATCGTGCTCGCGGAGGCGGCGGCGACCGTGTCGAGCCAGCGCCCAAGTCCTCCCATCACATCTCGCGGAATGTCCGCCTGAGCGTTCTCGGGAATGACAAAGAGCGGCAGACCTGCGAGCCGTTCCTCAGTAAGACGCGTAACAAGTTCGCGGCGAATATGTGCAGCCACATCCGCAGTCACCCGGTTGAGCACCACTGCCACCGAGGCACCCCGGTCGGTTGCCTTGCGCAACGCGTTCCACGGAATTGCGTCGCCGTAGCGAGCGGGTGTCGTGACAAAGAGCCACAGGTCAGCCGCCTCGAGGAGGTCCTCAGCAACCTCCCGGTTCTCGCCGCGCACCGAGTCGAGGTCAGGGCTGTCCACCACGACAAGGCCCCGCGGCACTGCCTCCGAGGGGTGAATGCGGGCACGGGCCGCAACGTCCGAGAGGACATCCGCATCGAGTGGGTGATGGAAGAGATGCGGAATCTTGGTGGTGGGACGGAGCACACCAGATGCCGTGAGTTCTTCGCCGAGCAGCGCATTGACCACTGTCGACTTTCCCGCTCCCGTCGGTCCTCCGACGATGACGATCGCAGGTGACGACTCCTCCCGCACGCGTGGAATGAGGTGGTGGTCGAGTTGATCAAGCATGCGCGCCATCAGTTCGTTCGCCTCGCGCTCGCGGCCCGTGGGCAGCGGCAACTCCACCGCAGAGACCACCCGGCGCGTATCGACGAGCGCGTCAAGGAGGGCGCCGGGGTACGCCCAGGTCTTGATCGGCCTGAAATCCATGTACCTAGCCTGCCCTCTCACCCCGTTGGGCATGAGGCTACCGCGCCGAAATCGATCAACGGACCACTCAAAACAGGCGAAGAACTAGACGAGAGCCGCCTGCGTGCGCTTGCGCCAAGCGGTCATCGTGGCGGGCAGCTCGCGAGAAATCGCGGCAAAGGAGCCATCCATGTCGATCGCAAAGCGAGCCTCGGTGATCTTCCCCGCTCCGATAAGAGTGAGTACGGCGGCCGCTTCCTTGTGGAATTGTGCGTGCTCAGCCCGTGCCTGGTCTCGGAACTGCGCATATGCGGGGGACACGTCGGCACTGTGAAGCCACTGACCAAATACGCAGACATTGTCGAGAGCCACCTTGGCGACATCCTCGCTGTGGCTACCGCTCTCGATTGCGTCAAGGAGGCGCGCCTTCCACTTGCCGTGGGCGCCAATCGCCTTGGTGGTCTGTGCACCCACGTCGAGGCTGGTGGAGTGCGCAGTCGCAAAGGAGAACGTGCCCACCAAATCCGCGAGCGCTGCAGCAAGCGAAGACAGGTGTGAGGTCTCCCGCAGCGGCTCGCCCGAGGAGTTCGCGCATTCCACATAGTGGCCTGACCATCGTGCGGCTCACAACGAGGCGCACTCCGGCGCTCAGTGCAAGCCCAACAATGGCCGCTATGGCGATGCCGGCAGTCGCCGCGCCCGCGTCAAGTGAACCCCTCACACCAGCGATGCCGATTCCTGCAACTGCAACAAATGCGGCTGCGATCGCAGTCATTCCACCTGCAAACCGTCCGGCAGTTCCAGTCAAGGGTCTCCCTTTCTCGTACAAAT
>JAEZXC010000125.1 GCA_023442845.1 Actinomycetes bacterium
CGAACGCGTCCGGATCACGCAACAGCGTCGACAAGAGAGTGGCCCGCCCTGCGAACAAGGGGGCGAGGCCAGACGGGTGTGATCCAGCCAGATCGATGTGGGGGCTATCGGTGGTGGCGAGATCGCGAAGAGGAGACACACTTGAGCGCGCGCGCAAGAGGGCACGCCACTCCGTCAGTGCGTCCGCCACGAGGGCGCGCGAAATGTAGTCGGCCACCCCCTCACGGTAACGAGGGGCAACGAGGCACGGGCGCTGCCACGCCGCGATCAATTGCGGGGCGGCAACTGCCAGGAACGATGCGGCCTCAGACAACAACAATGCGCGCCGACTTGCACAGCCGACGCGCATCGTTGAGGCGATTGTGGCCCTGACCAGCAGGTTCGTCAACTACGGCGGATTCCGCCCAGCAGCAACACCGATGAAGGCGAGATTCGCCGAAGCCAGCCGTAGTGCGCCTGGGCAGATTCGAACTGCCGACACCCGCTTTAGGAGAGCGGTGCTCTATCCCCTGAGCTACAGGCGCTTCACGAGGATCGAGCCTACCGAATCGTGGCACACCAGCGCGCACGAGCGCCTCACCACGTCAATGGTTGAGCACGGCGGCCGACGCTGGACGACGTTCGCTGTGAAGGACGCATCGGCCGCGGCCAGCGCGCTTTGCTTCGTACATCGCGGCATCAGCTGCAGCGACCAGGGCGTCCGCATCTGCGAGATTCGCCGCCTGTATTGCGACGCCCACACTGCTCGTGATCGCGTAGCTGTGGCCTTCGTAGTCGAAGCCCGCGCTGAGGCGCTTGCCAATGCGGCGGGCCGCTGCGAGCGCCGATAGGTCCGAGTCGATGGCACCGAGGACCACGACGAACTCGTCACCGCCCACTCGGGCAGCAACATCATGCGGGCCCAGCTCTGCAACGATGCGTTCGGACGCCTTGACGAGCAAGTCATCGCCCGCCGCGTGGCCGTAGGTGTCGTTGATGAGCTTGAAGTCGTCAAGGTCGAGAAAGAGGACAGCAACGCCCGGCGAGTCTGTCGCGTCACGGCCCAGAACGTCCTCCATGTGCGCCCACAGCGCCACACGATTGGGAAGTCCAGTGAGATAGTCCCGCGAGGCTTGATGCCTCAGTTCCTCGGTGGCGACGGCGAGTTCTGCGGTGCGGTCTGCCACGCGCCGCTCAAGTTCTTCGTATGACGCCTGCAGTTCCTCACCAAGCGAGTTGACCCCCGCAGCCACCGCGTCAATGTGGTCACCGGCTAGTCCGACGCTCGCGCGCGCGTCAAAGCGCAACGCTGCGAGATCCTGGATGACGTCGATGATGGCTTCCAGGCGCTTCTCGGAGTCTGCGAGGGTACCGCCGCAGGTGGCGTCGGTCATGTCACGTGACCCCTCAGCCACGTGAGCGCCGCATCGTCATCCTCGAAGAGTCGAATTGGCACCTCAGGCTTGCTGACGTTGATGAAGAAGTTCGCCATCATGCGGCTCAGCGGGTTGCCCACAACGAGCGCAACGGCGGAGACGACCTCTTGTCGACGCACGAACTCCATGCGCGCCTCGCGGGTTTGCGGGCCCGCGTCGGTGGTGTGCACCAAGAGCGGTGCGGCGCGACCGTTTGTGAGGACGCTCATCGCGTCGATGACCGCAACGGCGTCCTCGAGCGTTGACGGCACCTGAGGCGCCCACTCAATCTCGACAACCCCGTCTTCGCGCGCCCACATACGGAACTTCTCGCCCTTGATCTCGCGCGCGCCAGTCATCGCCGAGTCTCCCTCATCGCCGGAGCGACGTGGCGAGCGGCCTCGCGCTGCACTATGCCCTTCACGAGCGGTCCTTTTTGCTCGGTAGCCCGGCTAGCCCTGCGGGCCCCGCGGCTTTGCGTCCCCGCCTTACGACGGGTTTGCCTTTTCGATATGGGTCGTTACTTGCCTTATCGGCAGTAATTCGCCACCTGTGAGGGTGGCGCAGGTACGACTATGCGAGTACGGGCCCGCCGAGCGCACCGCGCATCACCACTTTGCGTGGACGTGCTCCCGGATCGAGTCGTTGTAGATGTGCGCAAGCTGCGCCATTGTCGGCTCGTCCAGCATCGGCAGGTCGCCCACGGCGGCATTTGTGCGTGCCTGTTCTGGCGTGCGTGCTCCAGGAATCGTGGTGGTGACGCCGGACTGGGTGAGCCAGCGGAGCGCGAACTGAGCCGTCGTCCATCCGTCGGGCGTCAGCGCGGCAACCTCACGCGCCGCCTTCACCCCGACGTCGTAGGGCACTCCCGAGAACGTCTCGCCCACGTCAAATGCTTCACCGTGGCGGTTGAAGTTTCGGTGGTCGTTCTCGGCGAACGTCGTGTTCTCGTCGTAGCGGCCGGACAACAGGCCCGACGCGAGTGGCACCCGAGCGATAGTGGCGACGCCGGCTTCGTTCGCTTCTCCGATGACCCGCTCGAGCGGTTTGCGGCGGAATACATTGACGATGATTTGGATCGACGCGAGGCCGTCCTCGCCAAGCACGCGAAGCGCCTCGTCGACCTTTTCGACCGACACGCCCCATGCATGCACTCGGCCCTCATCCACGAGCACCCGTAGGGCGTCGTAGGTGGTTGGGTCGAAGAGCACCTCGGTGGGAGGGCAGTGAAGCTGGATGATGTCGAGGGTGTCGACGCCCAGGTTCTCCCGCGATCGATCGGTCCACGCACGGAACGCATCCAGTGTGTAGGCCTCTGCCACGTGCGGGTTGGCACGCCGACCCATCTTCGTGGCCACCGTGAAGTTCTCGCGGTCCGCACGCGA
>JAEZXC010000002.1 GCA_023442845.1 Actinomycetes bacterium
TGCCCTCGGCATCGCGAGGGCCGGTCAACTCGAGGGCAAGCTCCGCCCGGTGGGCATCGTCACGACGTCGGGTACTGCCGTTGGCAACCTCCTGCCTGCAGTCATGGAGGCGCACCACGCGGGTCTACCACTCATCCTCCTCACCGCAGACCGTCCGCGCGAGCTCCGGGGCATCGGCGCCAACCAGACCACCGACCAAGAGGGCATCTTTGGCGCGTTTGTGCGGTGGGAGGCCACCTCGGCCGCGCCGGAGGAGGGCGAACGCGAAGGCCGCGCCACGTTGCTTGCCGCCCGGGCCGTGCACTGGGCCATTGGCAAGCCGGACCGTGACGTCACCGCCGCCGCCCCCGGCCCGGTCCACCTCAATGTCGAGTTCCGCGAGCCGCTTGGTCCCGATGGCGGTGCGTGGCCCGCCGTGGACCGCGAACGCGCCACGCTCGTTGACCGCACCCGTCAGCGCCTCATGGGCGCGATCAACCCGCGGGGCGGAAAGCTGCCGGACGAGCCGCGCACCGTCGTCATCGCCGGAGATGGTGCAGGCGACCGCGCTCGCCTTGTCGCGGAGGCGCACAACTGGCCGCTCCTTGCGGAGCCCACGTCGGGTGCCCGCACCGGCCCGAACGCGTTGCCGTGTTACGCCGCCGCACTGCGAACCGACGCGGGCCAGGCGCTCGCGGCGCAGGTGCGGCAAGTGGTGGTCGTGGGCCGGCCGACGCTGTCCCGGCCAATCCAGCAACTTATCGATCGCGCACCGGCGCTGTACGTCGCGGGCCACGGCGCTCGGTGGCGGGAGGCTCCCCGACATGCCGAGCGGGTGGTTCACGCGGTTCCCGACGAGTGGCTCCAGCTTGGCAAGCGGGACAGCGAGTGGGTGCGCGCGTGGGGTCAGGCCTGTGAGGCAGTGCCGGGTGTGGGACGCGAGTGGGGTCCTCGGACGGTGGCGCGGGTGGTGGTCGAGGAACTCGGGTCGGACGACGTCGCACTCATTGGCTCGTCGGGCCCGATTCGCATGGTCGACGACATCGCGCCCGTGTGGGAGCCAGGGACTGCGCCCGCTCTTGTGGCCAATCGTGGGCTGTCCGGTATCGATGGCACCACATCCACGGCGATCGGTATCGCGCTCGCTTTGGGCAAGCCGATCACCGCTCTCATGGGCGACGTCACTTTCTTGCACGACGCCGGAGGCCTCTTGGTTGGCACCGACGAGGTGCGGCCGAACGTGCGGATTGTCGTGGTGAACGACGGTGGCGGCACGATCTTCGCGTCACTTGAGCACTCGTCGGCGAACCCCGAGAACTTGCGTCGGGTGTTCACGACGCCGCACGACGCCGACCTCAATGCAATCGCGAAGGCGTATGGAGCGTCGTACACGTTGGTCGAGAGCAAGAGCGACCTCAAGAAGGCGCTGACGCGGCCTCTGACCGGAATCGACGTGGTCGAGGCGCGGGTCATCGCGCCGCGAGACCTCGGCTTCGTGGGGGTCTAGCTGTCGGCGAGGCCGAGCGCCGCACGCATGGGCTCGAGTTTTGCCTCGGACTCGGCCCACTCGGAGGCGGGGTTGGAGGCCGCGACGATGCCGCAGCCAGCGAAGAGGCGGATGCGGCTCGGATCGTCAGCGGAGATCTCCGCTGAGCGCAGCGCGATGCACCACTCGCCGTCTCCTGCCGCACCGATCCACCCGACCGGGCCGGCGTAGCGGGCGCGGTCGAGGTCCTCTAGTTCATCAATCACCCGCGCGGCCGCCAAGGTTGGTGTGCCGCAGACCGCCGCGGACGGGTGGAGTTCACTCACCAAATCGAGCACGCCGACGGGGCTCGACAGCGCACCCGTGATGTCGGTCGCAAGGTGCATGACGTTGGGCAGGTGCAGCACCGACGGCTCATCGGGCACGTTGACCGACGCGCAGTGAGCGGCAAGCACTTGGCTCACCGAGTGGACGGCATAGGAATGTTCTTCGCGGTCCTTTGACGAGCGGGCGAGTTTCGCGGCGCGTGCGAGGTCCGCCGTCTCGTCTCCCGTCATGCGAATGGTGCCCGCAAGCACGCGCGACGTGACGAGGCCGTGGTCGACGCGGGCGAGGAGTTCGGGCGTTGCCCCCAGCATCCCGTCCACGTGGAAGGTCCAGCACATGTCGTAGTCGTCGGCGAGGCGGCGCAGCACGGGCCGCACGTCAAGCGGAGCGTCGGCGCGAGCCTCGACGGCGCGCGCCAAGACCACCTTGTCCACCTCGCCCGATTCAATGCGCTTGACGGCTGCCGACACAGACGCGCTCCACCCCGCCTCGTCACCCGGCTCGAGGGTGACAGAAGGCAACGGGGGAACGGGGGATGCGTCGGCGATGGCGTCGGCGAGGCTCGTCTCCGGCTCCGCATCGTCACCAATGACAGTAAAGAAGGAGCGGCCGTCCACCCGGCCCACCACGTAGCGCGGAACGATCATCGTTCCCCCGGCCGCAGCGTCGTCCGCAAAAGAGAACGATCCGAAAGCGATGAGACCGGTGCCGCGGAGCCGTACATCGTCGCGCACGGTGGCGTATCGGGCGATGCGCCGCCACCACAGCAGCGCCTCGTCAAAACGGCTCGCGCCCGCGGAGTGAAGCCGGGCTACCTCCCCCCACGCGACCATGCCTTCGCCGCGTCGGACCCATGAAATGCCCTGGTGCGGGAGGGTTGCGAGCAGATCGCCGGGGTCGTCGATCTCGACCGTCCTCACGGCCAATGGACCGGGCGCGGCCGCATCGATACTCACCTGCCAAGCGTACGACGCTCCATCACCCGTGCTGGTCCGTTGGGGCGTGCGTGGGGCTTGCGTGATGAGGCACTCCCGCTAGAGTTCTGGAACCTTCTGTCCCCACCCCAAGGAGTCAACGTGAGCTGGTACCAGGCGCGCTGGATCAATAATGCTGTTCTTGACACCCTCTTCAAGCGGCTCTTCACGCTTGCGCTTGCGCTTGTCGTGACGGTGCTCGGCATCTACCTCATGTCGGCCTTCATGGGTGACGGGGGTGCGACGGACACGTCGTATGGAGTCCGCAAGCGTGCACTCCGTTTCGGCATCATTTTCGTCGTATGGATCACCGTTGAGGTGGTGCGCCTCATCGTTCAGACCCTCCGTGCCGCCGTGAGCGGGAAGTTCCTTGATGAGTACGCACAACGGCGAGTAGATCGGGACCAGCGGCGTGCGCAGCAACGGCACGATCGCTCCCCGTCAACCAAACTCACCGCTCCGGGCTCGACGTACATCTATAAGGGTGAGGACCCGATCGCGAAGAACGTACCTCTCAATACGCGTGCGACGAACGCGGGGCTCTTCATGAGTCAGGCGGGTCGCTTGCCCGAGCCGACGGCGGCGGCAGGCACGGATGAGTACTTCCACGCCCAGACGCTGGCTGAGCTCGTGCGGGAGGTGCGCAATCCGGCGGCGTCCAAAGACGTTCACCGCAGTGCGAAGTTTCTTGACTCGTGCGACAAGAGCAAGACCTGGCGCGACCGCTACTAAGGCATCGCCCCATGCGAGTGGGCGAGGTAGGACCTGTCATCTAGGACCCCGGGCCGGATCATCGGGCAAGACGACTTAGGCTGGTCTCCGTGAAAACTGAGGCCGATGTCATCATCGTGGGCGCCGGCCCCGGTGGCGCTGCGGCGGCCCGCTACCTCGCTGTCGAAGGCTTTGACGTCATCGCGCTCGAAAAGTCGCACTACCCCCGCGAGAAGGTGTGTGGCGATGGGCTGACGCCGCGCGCTGTACGCGAGATCGACCTCATCGGACTCCCCACCCCGCGCGACGAGGGCTGGATTCGCAACGTGGGGTTGCGCATGGTGGGCGGCGGTCACCGGCTTGAGTTCCCGTGGCACGATCTCGAGGCCTTCCCTCAGTACGGCTTGAGCCTTCCTCGCGCCCAGTTCGATGAACGCCTCGCCAACCATGCGCGTGCTGGCGGGGCCGACGTTCGCGAGGGTTGGTACGTCGACAAGGCGCTTCAGGACGACGCCGGCCGCGTGGTGGGTGTCAGCGCTCGCCAAACCGACGAGAAGGGTCGCAAGGTGGGCGAGAGCGTCGAGTACCGCGCGCCGCTCGTCATTGCCGCCGACGGCGTGAGCGCCCGCATTGCTTTGGGCCTCGGCATTGAGCGTAAGAAGAACCGCCCGATGGGTGTCGCCGTGCGCACCTACCTCACCACACCTCGCCATGAAGAGGAGTGGATGGAAGGTCACCTCGAAATCTGGGATGGTGAGCGCGGCAACTCGAAACTGCTGCCCGGCTACGGCTGGATCTTCCCGCTTGGCGATGGCACCGCCAACGTCGGCCTCGGGACGCTGAGCGCGAAGGGCACCCCGTCGAAGCTCGATCACAAGGCGCTCCTTGCCGATTGGCTTCAGCACTCCGCACACGACTGGGAGTTTGGTGAGCAGATCGGCGACGTCAAGGGTGCCGCAATCCCGATGGCCTTCAACCGCCAACCGCTCTACGTGCCCGGCATGATGCTTGTGGGCGACTCGGGCGGCATGGTCAACCCATTCAACGGTGAGGGAATCGCGTATGCGATGCAGGCCGCCAGGCGCGCCTCCGAGGCGATGGTGGCGTGGCGAGAAGCGGGTGACGACGCGGCGAGAGAGAAGGCGCTCGCGTCCTATGCGAGGATGATGAAGGACGACTTGGGCGGGTACTACTCGCTGGGCCGAGTGTTTGCGAACCTCATCGAACATCCGAGTGTGATGAAGGCGTGCACACGGTACGGTCTGCCCCGTCCGCTCATCATGAAATTTGTCTCTAGACTGCTGGCAGACGTCTACGAGCCGCGCGGCGGCACGTGGGCCGACAAGCTCCTCGCCGCTCTCGTGAAGATCGCGCCGGCGGCATAGCGACGGGAAGGACACGACCGTGAATCCATACGTGCCGGTCGTCGTGATGATCGTGATCGCGGCGCTCCTTGCCGGAGCCGGCCTCGCGGCAAGTGCCGTCATTGGCCCTAAGCGGTACAACGCCGCAAAGCTCGACCAATACGAGTCGGGCCTTACGCCCACCCCCGGGGCCATCGGCGGCGGGCGCATCCCCATTAAGTACTACCTCGTCGCGATGACCTTCATCATTTTTGACATCGAGGTGGTGTTCCTTTACCCGTGGGCGGTCGCTTATGGGCAGCTGGCGTTGTTCGGCTTCCTTGCGATCCTGACCTTCCTCGTGCTCATCACAATCCCCTTTGTGTATGAGTGGCGCCGCGGCGGATTCGACTGGGAGTGACGCGATGAGTGACCACACAGACGCACCTCCGTTCATCATCGGAAAGCTCGAAGACTTTGCCGGATGGGCGCGCGCGGGCTCGATGTGGCCCGCAACCTTTGGCTTGGCGTGCTGCGCCATCGAGATGATGAGCACTGGTACGCCTCGATTTGACCTGGCTCGCTTTGGCATGGAGGTCTTCCGCGGTTCACCGCGTCAAGCCGACATCATGATCGTCGCTGGTCGCGTGTCTCAGAAGATGGCGCCCATCGTGCGCCGCGTGTACGACCAGATGGCCGAACCCAAGTGGGTGCTTGCGATGGGCGTGTGCGCATCGTCGGGCGGCATGTTCAACAACTATGCAATCGTGCAGGGCGTCGACCACGTGGTGCCGGTCGACATTTACTTGCCTGGCTGCCCGCCCCGTCCTGAGATGCTGATCAACGCGTTGCTCAAGGTGCACGAGCTCGCCAAGGACAAGCCGATGCTCGGCCACCGCAAGCAGGTGGCAGCGGCGGCTGAGGCGGCCGCACTTGCAGCGACCCCCACCTCTGACATGAAGGGCCTGCTCCGGTGAGCGACGCCATCGAGAATCGTTCCGCTGACGGCGCCGAGATCGGCCCCGTCAGCCCAGGTGGCCGCACCCTTATTAATGTGCGCCAAGGCATGTTCGCCGCACGCGGCGACACGTCCGGCTACGACGGCCTCACCCGCTTCGTCTACGAGCCGACCCCCGCTCAGCGCCCGTACGGCGGCTGGTTTGACGAGGTCGTCGACGTGCTCGAAGAACTGCTTGGCGAAAAGGCCGAGGCGGCCATCGAGTCCGTTGTGGTTGACCGTGACGAACTGACACTGCACATCGCGCGCGAGCACCTTGTTGAGGTGTGTCAGCACCTGCGCGATGACCAAGACCTTCGCTTCGAGTTCTGTCTTGGTGTGAACGGTGTGCACTACCCGGCTCACACCGGCCGCGAACTGCACGCCGTCTACCCGATCCAGTCGATCACCCACAACCGCCGCATCCGCGTTGAGGTCTCGGTGAGCGACGCGGACCCGCACATCCCATCGGTCACGTCCGTGTACCCCGCCAATAACTGGCACGAGCGTGAGACGTGGGACTTCTTTGGCATCATCTTCGACGGCCACCCCGGTCTCGCGCGCATCGAGATGCCCGACGACTGGGTAGGCCACCCTCAGCGCAAGGACTACCCGCTGGGCGGCATCCCGATTGAGTACAAGGGTGCGGAGATTCCCTCCCCCGACCAGCGTCGGCAGTACAGGTAGGAGGACGCGATGACAACTGAGTACACCGCTCCCCAGGCCACCGCCGGCCTTGGAAACGACGACGGCGCGGCCCCCGAGTTCACCGTCTTTGGCGGCGACTGGTCGGATGTTGCCGAAGAAGCCACGCGCCTTGGCGAGCAGCGGCTCGTCTTCAACATGGGCCCACAGCACCCGTCGACGCACGGCGTGCTCCGCATCATGCTCGAGGTCGAAGGCGAGACTGTCACCGAGTGCCGCGCAGGCATCGGCTACCTGCACACCGGCATCGAGAAGAACATGGAGTACCGGACGTGGACGCAGGGCGTCACGTTCTGCACGCGCATGGACTACGTCGCTCCGATGTTCAACGAAGCCGTGTTCTGCATGGGTGCTGAGAAACTCCTCGGCATCACGGACGACATCCCCGAGCGCGCCAACGTGTTGCGCGTGCTCATGATGGAGCTGACGCGCATCGGCTCGCACCTCGTTGCCATTGGTACGGGTGGAAACGAGATGGGTGCGACCACCGTCATGACCACGGCCTTCATTGGCCGCGAAGAGACCTTCAAGGTGATCGAGGCGATCACCGGCCTGCGCGTCAACAACGCGTACATCCGTCCCGGCGGCGTCGCCATTGACACTCCCGAGGACGCAGTCAAGATGATCCGCGAGATGATCCCGCAGGTGCGTCTGCGTCTTGATGAACTGGCGCTTCTCCAGCTGGAGAACCCGATCTTCAAGGGACGCCTCCAGGGTGTTGCGACGCTTGACCTCGCTGCGTGTATGGCACTCGGTATCACCGGC
Organism: Actinomycetes bacterium; assembly: GCA_023442845.1. Taxonomy (GTDB): domain Bacteria; phylum Actinomycetota; class Actinomycetes; order Actinomycetales; family Demequinaceae; genus Demequina. Next base: position 7,288 of record JAEZXC010000002.1, read on the forward strand.
CCCATCCTCCGCTCGGCCGGGGTTCCGTACGACCTGCGCAAGTCAGAGCCGTACGCGGGTTACGAAACCTACGACTTCGCCGTGCCCACCTCGACAGATGCCGACGCGTACAGCCGCGTGGTGCTGCGGCTCGAGGAGTGCTACGAGTCGCTCAAGATCATTGAGCAGTGCGCGGATCGCCTCGAGCAAACCGAGGGTGCGCCTGTCATGGTGGCCGACAAGAAGATCGCGCTGCCCTCGCAGCTTTCCGTTGGTTCGGACGGCCAGGGCAACTCGTTTGAGCACATTCGCCACATCATGGGCGAGTCCATGGAAGCGCTGATCCACCACTTCAAGTTGGTGACGGAGGGCTTCCCCGTGCCGGCTGGTCAGGCGTACGCGGCTGTCGAGAACCCCAAGGGCTTCCTCGGCGTCCATGTGGTGTCTGACGGCGGCACCAAGCCGTGGCGCGCGCACTTCCGCGACCCGGGCTTCAACAATTTGCAGGCGTTGTCCGCGCTCACCGAAGGCGGCCAAGTGGCCGACGTCGTGGTCGCGATCGCCACGATCGACATGGTCCTGGGAGGCGTCGACCGATGACCTACGACGAGTCCACTCTCGCGGCGCTTACGAAGGACGCCGCTGAGATCAAGAGTCGCTACCCGGTGGAGCGCTCCGCGCTATTGCCGATGCTGCACCTCGTGCAGTCGATCGACGGCTACATCTCGCCCGACGGCATTCAGTTCTGCGCCGACCAGTTGGGCCTCACCCCACCCGAGGTGTCGGCCGTCGCCACGTTCTATACCCAATACAAGCGTCGGCCCAATGGCGAATACCAGGTGGGCGTATGCACGAACACCCTGTGCGCGATCATGGGCGGCGACGAGATTTGGCGACGCGTGAGCGAGCGGTGCGGCGTGGGCCACGACGAGACAACGGCCGACGGCAAGATCTCGCTCGAGCGCCTCGAGTGCAATGCCGCGTGTGACTTCGCCCCGGTGATGATGGTCAACTGGGAGTTCTTCGACAACATGACGCCTGAAACGGCGCTGCAACTGGTGGACGACATCTTGGATGGCAAGGCCGTGAAGCCCACGCGTGGCGCCGACACGGTCGCGACATTCAAAGAGGTGTCGCGCGTGCTCGCGGGCTTCCCTGATGGGCGTGCCGACGAGGGCCCCTCGGCTGGCGCCCCGTCGCTTGCGGGCATCGAGGTCGCCAAAGAGCAGGGATGGAAGGGACAGGACTCGTGACTGATCTGATCCCCGTTCTTAGTGCCACCTGGGGCCTTGAGCGGTCGTGGAACTACGACACCTACGTCAGCCAGGGCGGGTACGACGCTGCCAAGAAGGCTTTTTCGATGGCGCCCGAGGCGATCATTCAAGCGGTGAAGGACTCTGGCTTGCGTGGCCGCGGCGGCGCTGGCTTCCCGACCGGCATGAAGTGGGGATTCCTGCCTGCGCCCGACGGTGGTCCGCGCTACCTCGTTGTCAACGCTGACGAGTCGGAGCCCGGCACGTGCAAGGACATTCCCACGATGCTTGCAGCGCCGCACGTGCTCATCGAGGGTGCCATCATCACGTCGCTTGCCATCGGGTGCAACCACGCGTTCATTTATGTGCGAGGCGAAGTGGTCCACGTGTACCGCCGCCTGCTCAAGGCAGTGGAAGAGGC
>JAEZXC010000120.1 GCA_023442845.1 Actinomycetes bacterium
TCCATCGCCCCTTGAGGCACGGGAGCTGCCGTCGCCATGACGAGAAGTTCGGCTTCATTTCCCTTGAACTGGGACGTGAACGTGTCCTTGAGCGACTCGGTAAACGTCGCGACGAGGGCGAGCAGCATGACGCCGATCATGAGCGCAGCCGCCGTGTTGGCAGAGCGGCGCGGTTCGCGACGAATGTTGTTGGCCGCGAGCTTGCCGTTGACGCCCCACAGGCGTGACAGCACGCCGCGGAGGCCATAGGCCGCGGGCACGAGTACCTGTGCCGCAAGCAGCGTCACACCGAGCACGATGAGCACGGCGCCCACGGCAACCCACCACTGTGGCCCTTCGACCTCGCCGTACAGACCGATGAAGATGGCCGCAATACCGGTGATGGTGATTGCGCCGCCCACGATGTTGCGCACGGTCAGCGGCTTCTTGCCTGCTGTTCCTGCCTCCCGCAACGCTTCCATCGGCGAGATGCGCGAGGCGTGGATCGCGGGCAACGTTGCGGCAACAACGGTAATGAGTGTGCCGAGCAGGTATCCCCACACAATCGCGTTGATCGGCAAGATGATGCTGCCGAGCAGGTCGCCACTGAATGCCTCGACCAAGAAGCTGCCGCCGAGGGCGAGCAAGTAGCCCAGCCCGATACCGATTGTCGACGCGACGATGCCGACCACAACGGCCTCGAGGAGGATCATCGTGCGGATCTGCTTGCCCTTGGCGCCGATCGCGCGCAACAGACCGAGTTCACGGGTGCGTTGCGTCACGATGATGCGGAAGGTGTTGACGATGATGTACGCACCCACGAACAGCGCGATGAGACCGAACACCAGCGCGAAGATGTTGACGTACCTGAGTGCCTCGTCGAGCTGATCAGTCTGTTCCTTGACCTTGTCTTCCGCGGTGATCGCGCGCGTGTTCTCGGGGAGCACCTTCTGCACGGCGGCAGCAACGTCATCGGGGCTGGCGCCATCGGAGACAATCGCCTCGATGGTGTCGTAGCCGGTGAGGCCGCCGCCTACCGCACGGACGGTGTCCTCCGTTGTGTAGAGGAGCATTGCCGTCTGCAGGTCGTTGTTCTCGCCAAAGCGGATCGTGCCAACCACAGTCAGTTCGGTGACGCCCTCCGCACCTGCGACCTTGACCGTCTCACCGAGTTCGATCTTGAGGCGCTTGAACGTGTCAATGTCGACGGTCGTTTCGTTTGTCGACTCGGGAGCACGCCCCTCGATCAGGGTGGCGCGGTCAACGTCGGGGTTGCCCGTCCAGTTGTAGATAAGCGTGGGCGGCCCGGGTACGAGCGGACCGTCGCCTTCCTTGTTGAGGAGGCTGCCCATCTCATAGCCCACGCCTGCCTCGGCCGATTCGATGCCGTCGATCGAGCGCACGGCGGCGAGGTCGTCGGCAGAGAAGAGGCCTTCTTTGCCCATCGGATCGTAGTTGTCGTCTGCGTTGGGGTCGTGCTCGACCACCACATCAACTGAGGAGTAGATGTTGGAGAAGAGTTCATTGAATCCGCGCGAGAATGCGGACGTAAACGTGAAGGTGGCCGCGACGAGCGACACGCCCAGCATCACCGCAATGGTGGTGAGGATGAGCCGCTTGGGGTTGTGGCGCACCGACTTCAGTGCGAGTCGAAGCATCGTGGATCAGTTCCCCATCTGCTTCATGCGGTCGAGCACGCGCTCAGCGGTCGGCTCGCGCATCTCGTCGACGATCTTGCCGTCCTCAAGGAAGAGGATGCGGTCTGCGTACGACGCCGCGGTTGGGTCGTGCGTCACCATGACGATGGTCTGGCCGAATTCCTTGACAGCGCGGCGCATGAAACCAAGCAGTTCAGCGCCGGACTTCGAGTCAAGGTTTCCCGAGGGTTCGTCAGCAAAGATGATCTCGGGACGGGACACGAGCGCGCGGGCGACTGCGACGCGCTGCTGCTGACCACCCGAAAGTTGCGCAGGCAGGTGCGTGAGGCGGTTGCCGAGACCGAGGATCGAAATGATCTCGTCGAACCATGCCTTGTCGACCTTGACCCCGGCGATGTCCATCGGCAACGTGATGTTCTCGCGTGCTGTGAGCGACGGGATCAGGTTGAACGCCTGAAAGATGAAGCCAATGTGATTGCGACGAATCTCGGTCACCTGGTTCTCGCTGAGCCCGGTGATCGTCACGTTCGCAATCGTCGACGAGCCAGCGGTCAAGCGGTCGAGACCGGCGAGCGTGTGCAACAGCGTCGACTTGCCCGAGCCGGAGGGGCCCATGATCGCGGTGAACTCGGAGCGGTTAATGGTGACCGAAACTCCCGCCAAGGCGCGCACAGCTGCCTCGCCAAGTCCGTAGTCCTTGTATCCATTTGTCATGGACGCCGCAATGGACGGGGATGCGACCTCAGTGGTGGTCATGAGGATGCCTTTCATATGGTGATGTTTCAACGTGTCGAGTCTGGTGCCTGGCACCCCGAAAGGGACATCGGCCGTGGGAACGGTTTCCTCGCCTCATCCGGAGGGACGATGCCAGGGTTTTCCCCCAAACGAAGGGGCTGCCTCAGCCCCGGGGGAGGACGATGCCGGAGTCATATGCCTCGACCACGGCTTGAACGCGGTCGCGCACTCCCAACTTAGTGAGAATGTGCGACACGTGCGTCTTGACGGTGGTGTTCGAGACAAAGAGCTCGCCGGCAATCTCTTGGTTCGAAAGACCGCGTGCCATGAGTTGCAGCACTTCGAGTTCGCGCTCCGAAAGGTCGCCGACGGCCTCTGGCGAGGGGATATGGGCGCCATTGTCATCCTCAGGAACGAGCGTGCTCGCATCCGTACCGGCCACGGAGGGAGCTGCTCCGGAGCGCGTGAACTGTTCGATGACGCGGCGGGTCACCTCCGGCGCCAGCAGCGCTTCCCCCGACGCCACGACGCGTACGGCGTTGATGAGGCTGTCGCCGTCAGCGCTCTTGAGGAGAAAGCCCGATGCGCCAGCGCGAAGAGCGCCATAGAGATACTCGTCATCATCAAAAGTCGTGAGGATGACAACCTTCACCTCCGGGTGTGCCGCGAGGACGGCTGCCGTTGCCGCAAGGCCATCCATCTCCGGCATGCGGATGTCCATGAGGAGCACATCGGGTTGGTCGCGGGCGACAAGTTCGATGGCAGCTGCCCCATTGGCGGCCTCACAGCACACCTCAATGTCATCGGCGCTCTCCAAGATCATGCGCAGACCAACGCGCACCATCTGCTGGTCATCGACGAGACCCACGCGAATCATTGACTCTCCCCGCTGCTGTCTGCGCGCACGACGGCGCGGCGTCGGCCCCATCGTCCCGCACCCACCT
>JAEZXC010000044.1 GCA_023442845.1 Actinomycetes bacterium
TCTTTCACCGCCCGCGCGTCATTGCCGCACTTGATTGGGCCGAACATGCGCTCGAGCATCGCGGCACGCTTTACATCATTGCGGCACGTTTTATCCCGATGGGGCGCGTGGCAGTCAACCTCAGCGCAGGAGCGCTCCGATTCCCACGCCGACGCTTCATGGGCGTTGACGGGATCGCCGTCACCATTTGGGCGGCGTGGGGCATCGGCATCGGTACCGTGGCGGGAAGCTTCCTCGGCGACAATCTTCTGCTGTCGATTGTCGTTGGCATCACGGGCGGTGTGATCCTCGGTATTGCGGTCGATCGCATCCTTTCGCTATTTGGCCTCACTGCGCCCTCGTTGCCCGACGTGCGTGATCGTCTCGATGGGGCGGACGACGGTGGGACGCCCGTGGGAGAAGAGACTGTCGCTGGCGATGATCCCGAGGTCGCTAAGGAATGACAGAGAATCCTCTTAGATTTGGCGGAATCGTTGACGGCGTTGAGATCGAGTGGAGTGACGCCCGAGGTGCAAACCTCGCCAACTGGGAGGACCGTGTTCCGCTTCACCTTGAGGCGTACAACCTCGCGGCGTTGCGAGAGAACCGGCAGCATCTGAGCCAAGTGGTGGCCGACGATCTGCCGGTGTTGACCAGTCACCTGCCTTCCGGCTCACTCGAGGGCACTCAGTTGTGCCACCTGCAATGCCATATCGGCACTGACACCCTTTCGCTGGCGAGAGCGGGCGCGCGCGTGACCGGCGTCGACTTCTCTCCGTCGGCTCTTGCTGCAGCACGCGCGCTTGCGGCTGAGCTCGGTATTGAGGCGCGCTTTGTCGAAGGCGACGTGCTCGACGCTCGATCACTTGTCGATGCCCAACTTGGCAGTGACGTGGCCTTCGATGTGGTTTATACGAGCATTGGCACCATTTCGTGGCTACGCGACCTCGACCGGTGGGGAGCCCAGGTCGCCGCGCTCCTCAAGCCTGGCGGGCTCTTCTACTTCCGGGACGCGCACCCATTTCTCTTCACTCTTGACGATGACGCACCAGGTTTCACTGTGATGTACCGCTATTTCGGCGACGGGCGAGCGCTCGCGTGGGATGACGACACCACATACGTGGGTGATGGAAAACTTGCGCACACGACGACCTTTGAATGGCCGCACCCCATCTCGGAGATCATCACAGTCCTTCTGCGCCACGGGCTCCAGATTGTTGCTCTTGACGAGGGAACTAGCCTGCCGTGGAAGTTCATGGAACGCATGGAGGAACTTCCGGACGGGAACTTTGTGTTCCCGGGTGACGAGCGCGACAAGATGCCATGCACGATCACCGTGGTAGCCCGCAAGCCGCTATAGCTTGCGCATATGGACGGCCTCAACGGCGTGGTCCGCGCCTTTGCGCAAGATGATCGTGGCCCGCGACCGCGTGGGCGCGATGTTGCGCTCAAGGTTTGGCGAGTTGATCGTGTCCCAGATGTGACCGGCACGGGCGATGGCCTGCTCGTCGGTCAGGTCCGCGTAGTGCCGGAAGTAACTGTCGGGACGCGAAAACGCGCCTGCTCGAAGTGACAAGAAGCGGTCGATGTACCACTGGCGAACGGCGGCCTTGTCGGCATCGACATAAATAGACAAGTCGAAGTAATCAGACACGGCCGGGGCGGTCGCATCGAGACCGCGCACTCCCGCGGGCTGAAGCACGTTGAGGCCTTCGACGATGAGCACATCCGGTCCCCGCACCACGATCGACTCGTCGGGCACGATGTCGTACGTCACGTGCGAATACACAGGGGCGCGCACCTCGTCGACGCCCGATTTCACCGCCGCGATGAACTCACGCAGTGCGCGCCGGTCATACGACTCCGGAAACCCTTTGCGCGACATGAGACCACGCTGCTCAAGGACGGCATTGGGGAAGAGGAACCCGTCTGTCGTGACGAGTTCGACCCGAGGAGACGCGGGGCCGCGTGCAAGCATCTCTCGCAATACGCGTGCCGTCGTCGACTTGCCGACGGCCACCGACCCCGCGATGCCGACGACGAACGGGGTGCGTGTCGCCCGCTCCTGCAAGAACGCGCTCGTTGCCTCGTGGAGACCGCCAACGGCCTCCGAGTACAACGTGAGGAGCCGCGCGAGCGGGCGGTAGATCTGGTCAACCTCGGTGAGGTCAATGGGGTCACCCAGACCGCGCACCCGCCGCACATCGTCGGCCGTAAGTGGCAACGGCGTCGTATCTGCGAGCGCCGACCAGGCCGCGCGGGTGAACGTCCTGAACGGCGTGGCCGCCTGTTCGTCGGTACTCGTCACCTCGCTATTGTCGCGCACACTCGCCCGTGACCCGCGCGGGCACACTCTCGACAGGACGAGAACTAGACTGCCTTGCATGTGTGGAATCGTGGGATACGTCGGCGCGGGTGGTTCGAGTGCGCGCGCAGAGGGCGTTGTCATGGGCGGTCTCGAGCGCCTTGAGTACCGGGGATACGACTCGGCCGGCATTGCTGTCGTGACCGAAGACAGGGAACGGCTCGCCGTCAGCAAGAAGGCCGGCAAGTTGAACAACCTGGCCAAGTTGTTGGCGGAGTCGCCATTGCCGCACGGCACAGCGGCGATTGGTCACACGCGTTGGGCAACCCACGGCGGGCCGACCGACTCCAATGCACACCCGCACATCGCAGCCGGTGGGCGCATCGCCATCATCCACAACGGCATCATCGAGAACTTTGCGTCACTGCGTAAGGAACTCGTGGCCCAGGGCGTTCACTTCAACTCAGAGACCGACACCGAGGTTGCGGGCCACTTGTTGGCGCGTTACGTCGACGACGGCCTTAGCCTGGCCGACGCGATGCGTGCCGTCGCTCGCCGTCTTGATGGTGCGTTCACACTCCTTGCCGTCGACGCGCACGAGCCTCATGTGGTCGTGGGCACGCGTCGCAACTCTCCCCTCGTTGTCGGCCTTGGCGAGGGCGAGAATTTCTTGGGCTCGGACGTCGTCGCGTTTATCGAGCACACCCGCACCGCGCTCGAGCTCGATCAGGATGAGGTTGTCGAGATCACGCCGGAGGGCGTGCGTGTGACAAACCTCGATGGCGACGAGGTTCACCGCACGCCTTACGAGGTGACGTGGGACGCATCGGCCGCGCAAAAGGGTGGCTTTGCGACCTTTATGGACAAGGAAATCCACGACCAGCCCGCCGCTGTCGCCGACACCCTGCGTGGCCGCCTCGACGAACAAGGTCGTCTTACGCTCGACGAAGGCATCGTTGCTGAGTCAGTACTTGCCGCGATCGACAAGATCATCATCATTGCCTGCGGCACGGCTGCCTACGCCGGCATGGTCGCGAAGTACGCGATCGAGCACTGGACGCGTGTGCCCGTCGAGGTCGAACTCGCCCACGAATTCCGTTATCGGGATCCCGTGCTCTCGGTGAAGACGCTGGTGGTAGCCGTTAGCCAGTCTGGCGAGACGATGGACACGATCATGGCGGTGCGCCACGCGCAGCAACAGGGCTCACCCGTCGTCGCAATCGTCAACGTGCAGGGCTCGACGATCGCGCGCGAAGCGGATGCTGTTCTCTACACCCGGGCCGGGCCGGAGATCGCCGTCGCATCGACCAAGGCGTTCCTCGCGCAGATCACCGCGTCGTACTTACTTGGTATTTATCTTGCCCAGTTGCGCGGCAACAAGTTCCCGGACGAAATCTCCGCCTTGCTGAGCGACCTTGACGAGATGCCGGCCAAGATCCAGCGCGTGCTCGACGAGGCGGAGCCGGTCCGCGCGTTGGGACGCGCGATGGCTGGTGAGAAGACGGTCCTGTTCCTCGGCCGGCACATCGGCTACCCGGTGGCGCTTGAAGGCGCGCTCAAGCTCAAGGAGCTCGCCTACATTCACGCCGAGGGCTTCGCCGCTGGCGAGTTGAAGCACGGCCCCATCGCTCTCATCGAAGAGGGTCAACCGGTGTTCATCGTGCTGCCGAGCCCGCGTGGACGCGAGGTGCTTCACTCGAAGGTGATCTCCAACATTCAGGAGGTCCGTGCTCGCGGTGCTCTCACAGTGGTGATTGCGGAAGAGGGTGACGAGGAGGCCGGTCAGTTTGCCGATCACCTCATCACGGTGCCCGAGACGCCCACCTTGCTCATGCCTCTCGTGACCGTCGTACCGCTCCAGATCTTCGCTCACGACCTCGCTGCGGCCAAGGGCTACGACGTCGACCAGCCGCGTAACCTCGCCAAGTCCGTCACAGTGGAGTAAGCGTGGCCGTTGTGGGCGTGGGCATCGACGTGGTGGAACTCGAACGTTTCGACCGCGCGGTGGAGCGATCCGCCACGTTCCTTGAGCGAGTCTTCACACCGGCCGAACGTGAGCTGGGACGAAGCTCTCTCGCCGCTCGGTGGGCAGCGAAGGAGGCGCTCGCAAAGGCGCTCGGCGCACCGTCCGGTTTGGTGTGGCACGACGCCGAGGTAGTGAAGGACGCTGACGGGCGCCCGCATTTCGAGATCCGTGGTTCCGTTGCGGCGCGTGCGGCGCAGTTGGGTATTGAGACGCTTCACGTGTCGCTGTCCCACGACGCCGGCATTGCCTCAGCCGTCGTCATCGCGGAGGCCTCATGAGCCGTCTCAATGTCGCCGTGGACTACACCGCCATCACGACAAACGTCGCGGCGCTCGCGGCCCGCACCCCTGCAGCGATCATGGCGGTTGTGAAGGCCGACGCGTACGGTCACGGGCTCGTCGCCGCAGCGGCCGCTGCACGAGCGGGCGGCGCGGCATGGCTGGGCGTCGCGCAACCGCACGAAGCGCTCGACTTGCGCGCGGCAGGCGACACCGGCGCGATCCTCACCTGGCTTTATGGCGCCGATGACATTCCTGCACCCGATCTCATTGCCGCGGGCGTTGATGTCTCGGTCTCGTCGCTCGACGTGCTGGACGTGGTCGTGGAGGCGGCGCGCACAACAGGACGGATGGCTCGCGTGCACGTGGGGGTCGATACCGGACTTGGGCGTGAAGGCTGCGCGATGCCGATCCTTCCCGAGCTTCTCGATGCCGTCGCCGCGAGGCAACTCGACGGGACGATCGACGCGATCGGGATGTGGTCGCATCTCGCCTGGGCGGATCAGCCTGGCCACCCAACGATCGATGCGCAGGCGGCGACGTTCCGCACGGCACTTGACATGGCGTCGGCCGCTGGCCTCAACGTGACGGTGCGCCACCTCGCGAACTCCGCCTGCACCCTCACCCGTCCGGACCTTCACTTTGACGTGGTGCGGCCAGGAATCGCCGTGTTTGGACTGCCGCCGGTGCCCGATCCCGACGGCGCAAACTGGGGGCTGCGACCGGCGATGCGCGTCACGTCCACTGTCGCTGCCCTCAAGCATGTGGAGGCCGGTCAGGGTGTCAGTTACGGGCACACGTATCGCACGGAACGGCCCACGACTCTCGCGCTTGTGAGCGCCGGATATGCCGACGGCGTGTTCCGCAGCGCAAGTAACGCTGGCCCGGTCATGATTCGCGGCACGCGCTACACGATTGCGGGCCGCGTATGCATGGACCAGTTTGTTGTCGATGTGGGACCTGACGCCGATGTGGCGGTGGGCGACGCGGTGGTGCTTGTTGGTCCAGACGGTCCAAGCGCGACGGAATGGGCCGACGCTGCTGGCACCATCGATTACGAGGTGGTGTGCCGCTTTGGCATCGGCCGGATGAAGGGCATCGCGTGATACCGGTTGCCACGTATGCCGCTGGCAGCGGTGATGAGATGCGCCTCCTTGGCCAGCGCCTCGCAGGTGTGCTGCGCGCGGGAGATCTCGTCATCTTGTCCGGGGGGCTTGGCGCGGGAAAGACGACCCTTGTCCAGGGCATCGGCGCTGGTTTGAATGTGCGTGGCCAGGTTGCGAGCCCCACGTTTATCATCGCGCGCACCCACCCGCCGCTTGCGGATGGTCCGTGGCTCGTCCACGTCGACGCGTACCGGCTTGCGTCGCTTGCTGAGCTTGACCATCTTGATCTCGATGCGTCGACCGATGAGGCCGTCACGGTGGTCGAATGGGGTGAGGGTAAGGCGGAAGCGCTGGCCGAGGGTCACCTCCTCATCGAGATCGATCGTCCCCGAGGTGCGATCAGCGATGGCGAAGACCCAGCCGCTGGTGAGCGCACCATCACCCTCACCGCGCACGGCTCGCAGTGGGAGGAGCGTGCCTGGCCCGCAGCACCCGTGGAGGAGACCCCATGATCGTGTCAATCGATACGTCGTCGGCAATCTCGGTGACGGTCACTGACGCCAAGGCGGCCGACGTTGTGGCGGCGAGATCTGAGTTCTCACCGCGCGGCCACGCGGAGCTGCTCAGTGGTCTCGTAAGCGCTGCGATGAGTGACGCGGGAGTGGCGCGCACAGATGTGACGGTAGTTGTCGTCGGCACGGGACCGGCTCCATTCACTGGCCTGCGCGTGGGGCTCGTCACCGCACGGATGCTCGCATTGGCATGGCAGGTGCCGTTGCTGGGGGTGTGTTCTCTCGACGCGCTCGGCGCCAAGCATCGTGACGCGCTGGTTCTTGGCGATGCACGCCGACGCGAGGTGTATTGGGCGCGCTACCGCGCTGGAGGGCGCATCGCTGGCCCGGCGGTCACCGCTCCTGCTGACGTCCAGGTGGAGCCGGGCGAGACCCTCGTCGGCCGCGGTGGCGTTCTCTATCCCGAGGCCTTCCCTGGCGCAATCGAGGCAGACCCAGACCCACTGTGGCTGGCTCGCGAAGCACTGCGACGCCGCGCAGCAGGGGAAGAGCTACCGACCGATCCGTTGTACTTGCGTCGCCCAGACGTCCACCAGGCATGACCGAGCCCACTCTGCGCGACCTCACCGAGGCTGACCTTGACTGGCTCGCGCAGGCCGAGCGTGATCTGTTTGGCGCGGGGGCATGGTCCGCTGCCTTGATTCGCGAGGACTACCGCTGGGGGAGCAACCGCTACCGCGGCATTGAGATCAATGGCGAGCTCGTCGCTTATGCGATCTACGGTTTTGAAGGCGATGCCTTCCACTTGCTCAACATCGC
>JAEZXC010000142.1 GCA_023442845.1 Actinomycetes bacterium
GTTCTTTCGGACGACGCCAACCCGGGCGACCGCGAGAAACTCACGTGGGGCGTCGGCACCGGCAACCCCGAGGGCTTTGACGTTGATGTCGATGGTTCGACAGTGACGATCGGCGCTGCGGACTCCGTCGCTGGTGGTGCCGAATATGACGTCAAGGTGTGGGTGTCCGATGGTCGCGCGGAGCGGGTCAACGGCGTTGTACGCGTCACGGTCCTGCCAGCGCCAGACTCTGACGTCGCAGGTGAGGAGATCCCGACCGAGCTTCCTATTGCGAACGATGATGCCGTCTCTGACGCCGAGGCAGGCAAGCAGTCCGTCATCAACGTGCTGCGCAACGATGTCAACCCGTACCTTGACCGGCCGCTTGAGATCGTGTCGACCACGATCGAGTCCGGAAAGGGTGTCGTGACGATTGACGGCGAGAACCTCGCCATCACGCCCGACTCAAACTTCGCGGGCACGATGATCATCCGTTACACGATTGCCGATGCGTCCGGCCTGGCATCGCGCCAAGCGAATGCCCGCGTCATGGTGACGGTCGCAAAGCAACCCGAAGCTCCCGGCAAGCCACAGATTCGCAGTGCGGGCGACCGCACCGTCGAGTTGGAGTGGACTGAGCCGCCTTCGAACGGTGCCCCGATCACCGGCTACACCGTGACGTCCGATCAAGGAACGTCGACGGCGTGCTCGTCGACCATCTGCACGGTCACGGGCCTGACAAACAACACCGAGTATCGCTTCAGCGTGACCGCCACCAACAAGGTGGGCGACTCCGCGCCGTCGCCGCACTCCGATGTCGCGCGTCCTGACATTCACCCCGAGCAGCCGGATGCACCTGTCCTCACCTTCGGTGACAAGGCGCTTGATATTGAGTGGGAGGTGCCGGAGTCGAAGGGTTCGCCCGTGCGCTCCTACACCTTGGAGATTTCTCCGGCCCCCGCATCGGGCGCCAGGGTGGCGAACCTCACGGGCACGTCCTACCGCTGGACAGGTCTCGAAAATGGCGTCGCCTACCAAGTGCGAGTGCAGGCGTTCAACGACGCCGTTGACCCGTCGTCATGGTCGGACTTCTCTGCAAGCGAGGTTCCCGCTGGCGTGCCAGAGCGCGTCTCCAAACCGACAACCACGCGCCTTGCGCCTGTGGGTAACCGTGCGCAGATCGGCGTGCAGTGGACGGTCCCTGGTGGCAACGGTGACGCCGTTGGTTCATTCACCGTCAATGCGGTTCGCGACGGAGCGACAGTGGCGAGCCAGACGGTGGGTGCTGGCGTGACGAGCGCGGCCTTTGCTCTCGATCCGTCATCGAGCAACTACACGTTCACGGTGGTGGCGCACAATAAGGCCGGTGCCTCGACGCCGAGCCAACCGTCTGATCCACGCCGTGCTTTTGTCGCTCCGGGCGCACCGTCGGGTGTGAGCGCTGTGGCTGGAGACCGGTCGCTCACCGTGTCCTTCACGCCAGGGGCGTCCAACGGCTCTGATGCAAGTTGGATCACGTACCAGTACTCGCTCAATGGCTCGGATTCGTGGAGCACCTTGCCCGCGAACGGCGTCATTACCGGCTTGTCTAATGGCACCTCGTACACAGTGCGGGTGCGAGCCCAGACCACCGCGGATGGCGCAACGTACAACAGCAGCGCCTCGTCGCCATCGCCCGCGCGCATTCCGTTCGGTCCCATTGGTGCGCCGTCGGTCTCGGCAAGCCAGGGCAGCGGCCAGGTCAACTTCACGGTGACGGCGCCCGCGACAAATGGTCGTCCGATTCAATCCATTGAGTACCGCACCAAGGTGGGCTCGGGCGGTTGGTCGGGATGGTCAAACGCTGGCTTCACCTCGGGTTCCAAGGCATTCAGTGTGAGCACCGGTGGACCGGGCATCTCCGCTTCTCTCGAGGCGCGCGCGAAGGCGACAGACACCCCCACCTCGAACTCCGGTTCGGCCACCGCAAGTTCGAAGCCGCGCAAGTCGTGGGTGACGAAGGGCAGCAAGGAGCCCGGCTACGCGAACAGTCACCGCCTTGTCATCAACTGGTCCGAGTTCCAGACCGGCACGTACAAGGTGACGTGTCGCGACAACTACGGCAGCACTGACTACATCACCGAGACGCGCTACACGGTGAACGTGAGCAATCCGAGTGGCTCTAAGGAGCTGACCTGCTTCACCGGCTACCCCGGCATCCAGGTCTACGTGACGTGGGAAGACGGTCCGGGCACCCCATTCAACTCCGACATACTCATTTGGTGACGCACCACCAGGAGGAACGCAAGTGACAATGACACCCGAGCAGGCGGCGTGGTTCGCCGAGACTTTCGGCACCATCCAAAACAGCATCGGGCAAGCAGTTCTCGGCAAGGACCAGGTCATTCGCCTGGTCCTCACCGCACTGTTCGCTGAGGGACACGTGCTTCTTGAGGATGCACCGGGTACGGGCAAGACGAGCCTCGCCAAGGCGCTTGGCGCCTCGATCGACGGCACGCACTCACGCATCCAGTTCACGCCTGACCTGTTGCCATCCGACGTGACGGGGAGCTCGATCTGGAATGAACGCCAGCGTGACTTCGAGTTCCACCAGGGCCCGATCTTCGCGTCGATCGTGCTCGCGGATGAGATCAACCGTGCCTCCCCCAAGACGCAGTCAGCGCTCCTTGAGGTGATGGAAGAGTCGCGCGTGACGGTGGACCGCACCACCCACTCGGTGGGACGCCCGTTCCTCGTCATCGCGACGCAGAACCCCATCGAGCAGGCGGGCACCTACAAGCTGCCTGAGGCTCAGCTCGACCGCTTCATGATCAAGACCTCCATCGGCTACCCCGACGTCACCCAGACGGCACAGGTGTTGAAGGGCGCCGCGACGCGTGACCGATCCTCCGTGCTGCCGGCTGTCATCACGACCAAGGCCGTGGCAGACATGACGGACCTCGCGGCAACTGTCCATACCGACGACGCTGTCCTCCACTACGTCGCGACGCTTGCCGAGAACTCGCGCAACGCCCCGGAGACCGTGCTGGGCGTCTCGACACGTGGTGCCCTGTCGATGGTGCGCGCCGCTAAGGTGTGGGCCGCAGCGTCGGGCCGTCACTACATCACTCCGGACGACATCAAGGCCCTCGCGCCGTATGTGTGGACTCACCGCATCGTCCTCGATGCGGAGGCGGAGTTCGAAGGTGCAACCGCACCGCAGGTGATCGAGCGGACGCTGGCTGAGGTGGCGGCGCCCCAGTCCCGAGCCTGACTCACATGACCGCTGTCCAGTCGACGTCGCCTGCGCCGTCAAAGCGGCCGCCGCGGGTGCGGTGGTGGAAGGCCGTTGTGGTCCCCACCATCGAGCCGGTGGCGGACGTTGTCATGCCCATTGCGCGCATCGTGACAGGGCTTGGTTGGACTGTGGTGCTCACGGGTATTGCGGCCGCCATCGCTGGGCTGCGTTACGACTGGTGGGAGCTCATCACGATCGCGTGCATCGTGGTGGTCCTCGTCGCGCTCAGCAGTGTGTTCCTTGTTGGTCGCACGCGATACGTCACCAACCTCGACCTCAGCCGCGACCGCGTGGTGGTCGGGGAGCGGGCTGTCGGCGCTCTGCAATTGAGGAACCCGAGCACGCGCGCGATGCTGCCCGTTCGAATCGAACTGCCAGTCGGCAAGGGACTCGCGACCTTCCAGGTGCCCCGCCTCCCGGGCGGTGCGACGCATGAGGAACTCTTCGCCATCCCCACCCACCGCCGCACGGTGCTGCAGGTGGGTCCCGTCACCGCCGTCCGTGGCGACCCGGTGGGGCTCTTCGCACGCACCGTGACGTGGTCCGATCCGCTTGACCTCTTTGTCCACCCGCGGACGGTGCCGATGGACGGTTCCTCGTCGGGCTTCTTGCAGGACCTCGAGGGCCTGCCCACGACTGACTTGTCGAGTGCCGACATCTCATTTCACGCGCTCCGTGAGTACGTTCCGGGGGATGACCGCCGGCACGTGCACTGGCGCACCACTGCGAAGACGGGCCAACTCGTCGTCAAGCAGTATCAGGAGACGCGGCGATCGCACCTCGCGATTGCGCTCTCCATGAGCCGCCGCGAATATGCGCGCGATGAGGAACTGGAGCTGGGCATCTCGGTCGCAGGCTCACTTGGACTGCAGGCGCTCAAGGAAGACAAGCAGCTCACCGTCCTCGTGCAGGGTGCAACGCTGCCCACCCGTTCGGGAAAACCCTTCCTCGACTCGCTTTCCGCTCTCGACTACACCGAGCCAAAGCGCGGCAGCATCGTCGACCTTGCGTTGGCAACCGGCGTTCAAGTGCCAGACGCTTCAGTCGCCGTCCTCATTTGTGGCAGCTTTGTCACTCCCACCGAGGTGCGACGGGCGGCTTCGTACATCCCCGCCGGGGTCCGCGTCGTCGCCATCTACGCGGCGCCTGGCGCGACCGTGACGCGCCGCACGATCGGCGACGTCATCGTCTTGACGCTCGGAGAAATTGACGACCTCCCTCAGGCGATGCGGAGGATCGACGCATGAACGCCTCCACCCTCACGCGCGCCATCGATGGAGTTGTTGTCGCCGCGCTCGTCGCCATCGCGGCGTGGGGATTCTCTCCAATCTTCGCTGGGACTGGCTGGCTCATCGCCGCTGGTGCCGGGCTCGTTGTGGGCGCTGCAATCGCGTTCGTCAGCGCGTACGGACGCTGGCCGATCATCCCGACGGCCATCGCTGTCCTCATCGGCTATGTAGTGGTCGGTGGTGCCGCCGTCATGCGGAGCACGACGATCGCCGGTGTGGTGCCCACCCTCGACACGGTGCGAGAACTCACTCGCGGCGCTGTATCGACATGGATGGACCTGCTCACGGTTGACGTGCCGACAGAGGGCATCAGCGTTGTTCTCTTGGTTCCGTTCATCACAGTGCTGGGGTGCACATCAGTGGGTGTGAGCCTCGCAATGCGCGTGCGCCGTGCTGGGTGGTCGCTGCTCCCGGCAGTCGCCACGTTGCTCGTGACGATCTTGTTTGGCACCTACCACGGCGTCGCTCCTGTTGTGCAAGGCGCGGTGTTCACTGCGGCCTCAATCGCGTGGCTTGCGTGGCGTCGGGAACGCGCGCGTGGAGTTCAGTCGTCTGCGCAAAGCCGTCAGAAGAATGTCCGGCGAGTCGCTTTCGCGAGCGCGATGATCCTGCTTGCGGTGGCCGGCGGCTCCGCCTGGGCAGTCGCCGCCTCACCACAAGGGCAGCGGACGGTTCTGCGAGACCACGTGGTGCCGCCACTCCAGTTGCACGACTACCCGAGCCCGTTGCAGTCATTCCGCCACTACGTCCGCGACAAAGAATCCAACACGTTGTTCACGGTTGACGGCTTGCCCGCGGGCGCAATGGTGCGGCTTGCCACTCTTGACAGCTACGACGGCGTCGTCTATGCCGTCTCCGGCGACGGCACCGCAGTTGCGGGGAGCTTCGAGAAGGTGGGCAGCGTCATTCCCGTGAGCGCGGACGGCGAACGTGCCACCGTCACCATTGAGGTGGGCGAACTCACTGGCGTGTGGCTTCCCACCATCGGGGCGGTGCGATCGGTGACGTTCAACGGCGCCAACAGCACGGCACTTGAGCGTTCGCTCCATTACAACCGGACCACCTCCACGGCCGTTGTCACGCATGGACTTCAGACCGGCGACCAATACACGCTCGATGTCGTGATCCCAGGCCTTCCCACCGAGGACGACCTCGAGGACGCCGCGTTTGCCGCAATATCGACCCCGCGTATCTCGAACGTGCCCGAAGGCTTGGCGACCATCGCGTCGGAGGCTCTCGAGGCTGACACGCGTCCAGTCGCTGAAGTGAATGCGTTGTCGACGTACCTGTCCGCTTCTGGATTCTTCAGCCACGGCCTTGAGGGCCAGGCTCCTTCCCGTTCGGGCCACAGTCAGGAGCGCATCTCGGCGCTCATCGGCGGTGACCAGATGATCGGCGACGATGAGCAGTACGCCGTGACCTTTGCGCTCATGGCGCACGAGCTCGGGATCCCGGCGCGTGTGGTGATGGGCTTTGAAGCCGGCAGCGGAGACGGCCCACACACCATCACGGGCGATGACGTACGGGTGTGGGCGGAGGTCGCATACGAGGGATTCGGATGGGTTCCGGTTGACCCGACGCCGGCCGAAGATCGTGCACCGCTCGACGAGGACGTCCCACCGCAACGTGAGCCGAAGCCCCAGGTGATGCAACCTCCAGATCCGCCCCGCGAACCTCCGGCTGTTCCGCCAGCGGTGCCCGTGACTGATGAGGCTGTCGATCCACCGGACGACACTCTTGCTGCCGTGCTTCGCATCGCGGTCTACGTGGCGGCAGGCATCGGCGTGCTCCTTGTCCTCCTTGGCCCCGTGCTCGGCATCGTCATTGCGAAAGCGCGTCGACGGCGCAAGCGCAGGCGCACGGCTGATCTCGCAGCCCGGGTGGCTGCGGGCTGGACGGAGATTGCCGACGCTGCGACGGACTATGGTGTGGACATTCCGGCGGCCGGAACCCGGGTGGAGAAGGCCGTCGCAATCGACGCCGCTGTCAACAACTCGGCGACGAGCACGCTCGCACTGACGGCAGACCGCCTGGTGTGGGGACCGGAGGACGTCCAACCCGAAGACGCCGACCGGTTCTGGGCGAGCGTCGGGGAAACGGTGCGGACAATCAACCGGGCGCACGGCTTCCGCCGCCGGATGATTGCGCGTGTCAGTGCGCGTTCGCTTGTGGCACATCGCCGTGCCCGTAAAGCGGAGCGAAGGAGGTAGCGATGGCAGGTCTCATTTCGGAAGTACCAGGTTTCGAGCGCCCCGAACGGCCCGAGGAACCAGTTGGTGTGCCAGCCGCACCGCTCATTAGTTCGGTGCCCGGATTGACAGCACCGGCGCCGGAACTGAACGCCGCCGACGAGCCAGCGCCTCCCGCGCCGCCCGGTGGGTCCATGCCCATTGCCCCGCCGAGCCTCAGCGCGGCGATACCCGCGAACCTCGCGCCCGCGGCACCGCCGAGTCTCACCGCGGCGGTGCCCACCGAACTCGCACCGCCCCCGCCGCCTGCACCTGAGCCGCAAGTGGATCTCGCACCGCCTCCGCCGCCCCCGCCGCCGCCACCGTCGGTTGAAGCTGCCGTGACGACAGCGGAAGTGGCCTTGCCGCCCGCGCCACCTGAAGTTGTCGAGGCGCCCGTCGCAGCAGTGCCACCCGTCGACGACGCCAGCGACATTGAGGACATCGACGCGACTCGTCTCGTCGCCCGCCCCCCGCGACTCGTGTTGCGCTGGGACGACGGCACCGTCACCACGATCGAGGCCTCGGCTGTCATCGGCCGCGATCCCGTGGGTCAACACGGCGAGACCCCTGCCGCAATCGAGGACTCTTCGCGATCGCTATCGAAGACCCACGCGCGCTTCATTGCGGGGTACTCGCCGAGCGTGGAGGACCTCCACTCGACCAACGGTGTGCGCATCGAGCGGGCGGGCGTTCCCGTTGCCGTGCCTCCTGGCCAAGCAGTCACCCTTCGCCCTGGAGACGAGGTGGTGTGCGGCACGCGTCGCCTCACCATCGAGGTGCAGGCATGAGCGCCGGTGCACCGATCGTCACGGACTCGGCGGCAGTGACGAGTGTGGGTATGCGCCGTGATCACAATGAGGACGCGTACCTCGAATCGGCTCCCCTCTTTCTCGTCGCCGACGGCATGGGCGGATACGAGGCCGGTGAAGTGGCAAGCGCTGCGGCGATTGGTGCCTTTGGCAGCCTCGTTGGGCGGCCTTCTCTCGACATCTCCGAATTGCGCGAGGCGTACAAGACGGCTGGCGAGAACGTCATGGCCGTGGGATCAGGCGGACGTCGGAGCGCGGGCACCACTCTCGCGGGAGTAGCGGTGTCCGAGAATCTCGGCGCGGGTTATTGGCTCGTCGTGAACGTGGGCGATTCCCGCACCTATCGGTACGCGAGCGGCAAACTCGAGCAGATCTCTGTCGATCACTCTCTTGTTCAGGAAATGATCGACGCCGGTGAGCTGAGCGTCGAAGAGGCCGCGGCTCACCAGAGCCGAAACGTGGTGACACGTGCGCTTGGCGCGGGCATCGTCAGCGATGCCGACTTCTGGATGATTCCGGCGGTCGCAGGTGACCGGATGATCATTTGCTCGGACGGGCTGAGCGGCGAACTCACCGATGGCGAGATCGCCGACATCCTCGCAGGAGCTGCGTCTCCCCGTGACACCGCTCAGGCGCTCGTTGATGCAGCGAACGCCCATGGGGGACGGGACAACGTCACCGTTGTGGTTGTCGATGCGATTTCCGTGTCTCGCGCTCACGATGAGGTGGATGGCGACACGGTGCCCCGCGAACACAGTGAGGTGCGTTCGTGACCACGTACGTGCCTGGTGCGTGGTTGGCGATTGTCACCCCCAGGGCCAGCGCGCTTGTCACCGAACGTGCTGGCGTCGACCCGCGGACGATCGCTGACGCTTTGCGCTCGCGCGGTGTCAGCGGATTCGTCGACAGTCTGGCGTCCGCCACCGGTACGACGGTCACGACGCTCCCCGCCTTTGCGGTGGCCGTTGCCGAAGAGCATGGCATCCGGGTGGCAGTGCGTGGTGAGGCGA
>JAEZXC010000126.1 GCA_023442845.1 Actinomycetes bacterium
CGTTCGAAGTCGGCGCGCAGCCGCTCGATCTCCGCCAGCATGTGTTCCCTACTCACGGGAGCGAGTGTATGTGAGGTATTTCACAGTGCCAAGGGGTGAAACTGAATTCGCCGCTGTCGATTGTGACAATGCCCGGAATTGGGTTGTTTGGGTGGCGTTGGGCCGGGAAGGTGCGAAGAGGCCGGCCACCACTAGCAGGCCTCAACCCCCGAATCCGAAGAGGCCACCTACCACCAAGGGGTTAGAGGCCGACTGCGCTTGCTCCGTACTGGGCCTGGTGGCTCTCGAAGCCGTCGACTTCGAGTTGGGCGATGAGGCCGGTGCGCGTGAACTCAAACTTCTCCACGTAAACCTCGGCGGCCTGGACTGCTTGATCGTTCCAATCAACCTTGAGGGAGTCGATTGCAGCGGCGGCATCGGGCTCGCGGTAGCCGGCAGCGACCACGTCCTCGATGAGCCTGGCGCGCGAGTAGATCGCATCTTGGAGATACGAGGCTGCGAGGTCGCGTGCTTCCGACTGGATCGAGTTGAGTTGTTGCTCGGGACGCGGGGCGGGCTGACCGGGGGCGTCGCTGGTGCTCGCACTTGCGTCGGAAGTTACGGCGTCACCGCCATTGGTGGCGGTCACCTCGGCACCCTGGGTGGCGGAAGTGCCGACGCCGGGGTTGGCGTCGTCATCACCGAAGAGAGAACTAAAGAGGCCTGCCGCGAGGACGCCGAGAACGGCGAGGCCGACGGCGACGGGGATGAGGATCACGGGGCGTTTCCATGCGGGACGCGATGGCACGGCCGCGACCGTGCTTGTCTCGCCGAAGCTATTGCCGTTCGTCTGGTAGTGGGTCATTGCTCCGCCCCTCAGTAGCGGCGCCACCTGGTACGCCGCGTTGCGTGACAAATAGGTATACACCGAGACCTAGGTTCCGCACCAGAGTGTTACCGCTCACTTTTCGCTCATACCCATATCTACCAGGGGGTTTGATTGTCGACATCTTGGCTCTAGTGGGCGGCGCCGACGCGCAGTAGCATCGGCGCAGACCGAGTGAGGGGCTGTGATGGCAACACAACGCACGAGCATCAAGGTGGAAGCGCTCGATACGATGCGCCTTGAGGGGTGGCTGTGGACCTGGATGGTGATTTCGTCCATCTCGGCTGGCATCGTCATGGGCAACGTTATGGGCGGCGAGGGCTTCCACTGGGGCGGATTCTTTGGCGGGGTGCTCGGCGGAGCAACCGCCAACATCCCGGTCATTGTGGGCTTCTATCTCGTGCTGCGGGTGATTCAGAATCAGCTCGTGAACAAGGCGATTCTCTGGGCCTGGTACGAGGACAGGCAGCGCTCCTAGCGACTCCTGGGGGCCGGGCTGGCAGGCTCTCATTGTGGGAGCCCGAGCCATGAGGGCGGCCAATCACGACTGCAGGGAGGGACTGATGGGAGAACTTGGACGCAGGAAAGCCAAGGCCACGAGCATGCTGCACGCAGCGATGACAACCTGGTTCATCGCATCAGTGGGGGCTGCTGCGGCGCTTGGTTGGTGGTTTGGCGATGAGTGGGTGGGGGCCGGAGGTGACTCGGGCGCAGACGTGATCCCAGGGCTCATCGCCGGTGGGGTGATGGCAATCATCAACATTCCAGTGATCGTCGCTTTTGAGCTCGGGCAGAAGATCCTCTTGGAACTCATGGACCTCAACCACGCGGCAGGGACGCGCGCGGTCGACGTGGGACGGCAGGACTGATCGCAAACAGGTCACGCGCCCTTCGTCCACCGGTCGGAGCCGCTTGAGGCAAAGGCCGCTGAGGCCTTGTCCCACACGGCATCTGGGTTCGCACCCCAGGTGTGATGCACCTTACGGCTGCTCGGTCGCTGCGACGGCCGGGTCAGACCGCTCGCCGTTGATGGTGTGCACGCGGGGCCGATTGGTGCCGCGGTGTCACGAGGCCGCGATGGGTCGACAACGCGTCGTTACGACTGCGGATGTGTGCTCGAGAGTCGTCGAAAAACGGCGAGCAAAGTACCGAAAAACGGCGAGCACCCTCGATCGGCAAGTGGCTCAGAGCCGGAACTCCCGCGAGGTCTTCGGGCGGGGCATCCACGCGGACATCGAAAGCGGTGTCGATGAGCCTGCTCGTGTTGGTCATTATGCGAACCTAGCGTCGGGAGGCGGAGGTTGCTTGAGCAAATCCTCTTGCAGCGCTCGGTCGCGGTCCTCGAACAGTGAGGCAAGGGTCTGGCGCGCCTCGTGCTCGGGTGCGGTGCCGGAAGCAAGGATGAGACGCTGCAGGTCGATGGCCTCGTCGAGCACGCGCACGGCGGTCGCGGGCCTGCCCTCGTTGGTCAGCGCGTGACCGAGATTCGCGAGCAGGTATACGAGGTCTTGCCGGTGCTGGGGTTCTGAGGGTTTAGCCGACGCTGCCTCACGGATGACATCGACCGCGGCTCGCGAGGCAGCTAGTCGGGTGCGGGTGTCGCGCTGCCAGCCAGCATGGTTGGCGAGAGAACTCAGTTCCCAGGCAAGGACTACGAGGTCAGCGTGATGGCCGGGTGTCACCTTCACTAGCGCGGCGACGGTGCGGCCCTGTTCGGTCCGAGTGAGCGGGGACAGGAGCCACGAAAGGTCCACGGCGGTCATAGGCCGACGCTATGGCA
>JAEZXC010000157.1 GCA_023442845.1 Actinomycetes bacterium
CTCGGCTCGGATTCGGTCTCCGCGCGCATCGAGCAACGCTCCGACATGTCCGCCAAGCACCACTCTCTCCGGCCCAAAGACACACGCAAGCGAGGCGATGCCGGCGGCCAAAGCGTCGGCCTGAGCGTCGAGCTCTGTCGCGAGCTCCGCGCTGATGTCACGGGAGTAGAGATCGTCGAGTTCATCGAGTGCGACCGTGCGGCCTATGACGTTCCAGATCCGGCGCACATTCACCTCGGTCTCGAGGCAACCGATCCGGCCGCACGCGCAGGTCGCGCCGTGGCGATTGAGAAGGATGTGCCCCAACTCGGTGCCAAAACCGTTGACGCCCCGCACCAGCGACCCGTCCGAGATCACGCCTCCGCCCACGCCAGAGGTTGAACCGTTGAGGTAGATGACGTTGTCGCAATCCCGGCCAGCGCCGAACAGTGCCTCTGCGACGACGCCGAGCGACGCGTCGTTCGCGGCCGTGACCGGAAGGCCGGTGGCCTCTTCAATGATCGCCGCGAGCGGGACGTCGGCCCATCCAAGGTTGGGGGCCATCGCCACCCGATGGTCACGTTCGTCAACAAGGCCCGGCACCGCGACGCCGACGCCCGCAAGACGCGCGCCGGGAGGCAGGTCAGGAAGGTTGCGCTCGAGGAACTCGCGCGCGAGCCGAGCGACATGCGCAGGCGCGACGTGAGGAGGTGTCATCGTTTCCTCGCGCATGCGGACATTGCCACCAAGGCCAACGAGCGCAAACGTCACGGCCTCAACATCGGGGTTCACGGAGAGAGCGAGCACCTCGCTACTCGGTGACACGACGGGACTGGGGCGCCCCGCGCGGCCATCCGGAACAGGCTCGGACTCGACAACGAGGCCGCGCTCAACGAGCTCACCAACGAGCGCAAGAACCGTCGACCGGTTGAGGCCTGAGACCGCAGTCAGGTCCGAACGGGTTTGTTGTCCCTGTGCGTGAACCGTCGTGAGGATGAGGGAGAGGTTGCGCTGACGCGTCTCTTCGTTCGTGCTGCCGCGCGGCGCGCGTTCATGAACTTCGTCGCTCATCGTCGCCTCATCCTGGTTTGTTGCGGGTGTGAGCATACTAGCGGCGCTGATCGGGCTCGCCGATGCCCTCCGTCCTGGCTCCGCGCCTCTTCCCTGCCGTGCCCGATCCCTCCGTGGTGCAAGAGGTGAGTCACCACTGGAGCACCGGTGGGCCGCCGATAGAAGAGGCGGCCTACCACTAACGGGGGGCGGCGGGGCGGCGGCGACGGGGGCGGCGGCGGTGCAGGAACACGAAAGGGCCCCCCCGGCGCCGGCGCCCCGTGGGGGGTTAAACACTCTGGGCGCCCGGGTGCGCGGGGCCCCTTTCGTGGTTCACACTGGGTCGGGGTGACAGGATTTGAACCTGCGGCCTCTTCGTCCCGAACGAAGCGCGCTACCAAGCTGCGCCACACCCCGTGAAAAGCCTGCTTAGGATATCTGACCCGCGAGCCTCCCGTGAAATCGTCTCCGGTGCGGTCAGTCGCGAGGTGTCAGAGTCAGCACTGTCGCCTCGGGCCGGCACGCAAAGCGCACGGGCGCAAAGGGCGATGTGCCGAGACCGGCACTCACGTGCAGCCACGGTGAGTTGACGTCGTCGCGTTCTCCGGGCCAGCGCGAGAGGCCTTTGACGCGGGCGGCGTCGATATCGCAGTTTGTGACGAGCGCGCCATAGAACGGCACGCACACCTGACCGCCATGCGTGTGCCCAGCAAACATGATGTCGACGCTGTCGTTGACAAGTGCCTCCAGCGCACGCGCGTATGGAGCGTGGACAACGCCAATGTGCAGGTCGCCTGCACCACCCTGGGGAGCAGGCATATCGTCGCGGCCGATGTGTGGATCGTCCATTCCCACGGCCGTCACGTTGAGACCCCCAACGGTGAGCGATGCGCGCGCGTTGTTGAGGTCGAGCCACCCTGCATCGAGAAACACCCGACGCAGATCCTCAACCGGCAACTCGGTGCGCTCGGTTCGCAAGCGGGAGGGCCCGCCGAAGTAGGCGAACGGATTGACGGGCTTGGGTCCCCAATAGTCGTTCGAACCGAACACAAAGAGTCCGGGAATCGGCAAGAGTGACGCGTACGCCTCGGCGACAGTCGGGACGGCATCGGCGTGCGCGAGGTTGTCCCCTGTCACGATGACAAGGTCAGGCCGTTCCTCACGCGCGAGCGATGCCACCCACTCGACCTTGTCACGTTGGCTCGGCGTGACGTGCAGATCCGACAGGTGCAGCACCGTCAGCGGCTTCGCCCCTCGGGGAAGCACCGGCACGCTCACACGGCGCACGGTGAAAGCGTGGGCCTCGAAAAGGCCCCACGCCAGCCCCGCAGCACTCGCAAGTGCGACGGCGCCGACGATGCGGCCAAGCGCACTCACGACTTAGCCACCACCGCCGCCACCGGGACCGCCACCACCGGGACCGCCACCGCCGCCACCGGGGCCGCCGCCCGGATCAGGATCCGGCGTCGGGTCCCACCCGTTGGACGGGTTGTTCGGCGTCCAGTCGGCTGGCGGCCACGCGCCGCCCCACCAGTCGGACGGTGCCTGCAGCGGGTCCCAACCGGATGGCCAGTTGTACCACCAGCCGGGGTACGCATCCGTCGAGATGTAGTAGGTGACGGTGCTGCCACCGAGCAGGAGCGTCCCTGCGGCCGGCTCCTGATGAACGATCGTTCCCGCAGGCACGCCTGGGCGGTAGAGGAGCTCCGCCGACTTCGCGTAGTT
The DNA here is from genome assembly GCA_023442845.1 of Actinomycetes bacterium. Classification (GTDB taxonomy): domain Bacteria; phylum Actinomycetota; class Actinomycetes; order Actinomycetales; family Demequinaceae; genus Demequina. The sequence continues at coordinate 2,755 of JAEZXC010000157.1, forward strand.
GAAGCCCGCGTCGTTGATGAGGACCTGTGCGTCCTTCTCGCTAAGCCCGCCCGTCACCACGTCCGGGACCGGCTTCTGAATGCCGTTGAGGATCTGCGACGTGGGCTCCGGGAAGCCTTCGGCCGGATACTTCTGCGCCGCGCGCACCATGAAGTCATACCAAACCGGCCCGC
>JAEZXC010000047.1 GCA_023442845.1 Actinomycetes bacterium
GGCGCGTCCGAGGAGTCGAAGAGCTGAGCGGCAGAGGCGTTGAGGTCCTCAAACGCGGTGATCTGAAGGTCGACCTTCGCGCCGGTCTCCTCTTCGAAAATCTCGATGGCGCGATCCCACGCGATTCCCATTGCGGAGTCGGCGCCTTCGTAGTGCATCACCTTGAGGGTCTCGCCGGCATAGTCGCCCGAGCCGGAGCCTGAGCCGCCGCTGGCTTGCGGCTTGGTGTCATCGGAGCCTGACGAGCAGGCGCCGAGCATGAGTGCGCCGACGGCCACGGTGGCCGCCAGTGCCTGCTTGCGGTACTTCATTGGTTCCTACCTCCTTGTAGGGCCGGGGCCCGGTGTGTGCGGAGCCTTCCACGCTTCGAAGCGCTTCGAATAAATCTCATCCAAAGATTCGATGTGCTTGCGCTACGTGGTCGGGGGTGGAACGGGGGCTGCTGCCACCGTTCCGCGGTCTTGATAAACGGGGGGAACGAGCGTGACGCCGCGGCGCGGCGACCCGCCGTCAATGAGGTCGACGAGGATGTCGACGGCGACCGGGCACGTAAATGCCGGGTCAAGGGGCATCGCATCGAAAGGAAGCGGTGCGCGAGACGGACCGGGCGTCATGCCTGCCGCGACAACCGAGATGTCATGCGGCACGGCAAGGCCACGGTGGGCCAGCGCCGTCACAAGCGACATGGCCACCGTGTTGGTGGTGCTGAGCACAACACCCGTCGTGCCTGGCTGCTCGGCGAGCATGGCGGCGACTGCCGGTTCGGCAAGGTTGCCATCGGGGTGAACGATGACCCCGGAGACGCCGACCTGTGCGCAGTGGCGAGTGAACTCGCGCTCCACGCGCAGCGGGTAGTTGGGCTCGCGGGCGAGCGTCGCGGTGCGCTGGCCGATGAGAGCGATCTGCCGGTGGCCATTCTCGACGAGTTTGTCGACGGCCATCCGTACGGCGGCCTCGAAGTCGAGGTCAACGCACACAAGGCCGTCGGTGTCATCGGGAACGCCAATGAAGACGGTGGGGCAAGAGATGGTGCGCGCCAGCACGGCGCGCTCGTCGTGTGCCGCGACATCGAGAACGATGATGCCGTCCGCCAGCGCCGACGCTGCCGAACGCTTCATCCCGGCCAGAGCGTCGTCATGGACCAAGAGAAGGGTGTCGAAGTCGCGCGTACGCGCCGACATCGTCACTTCCATGGCGAAGGCCATGTGCGCGGTGGGGTCTGTGTCGGGGTGAAGGGGGGCGGTCACGGCAATGATGTCGGAGCGGTTTGCCGCGAGAGCCTTTGCCGAAGCACGGGGCGCGTAGCCGAGACGCTCAGCTGCATCGAGCACCCGGCGCTTCGTCTCGTCGGAGATGCGACGCTTTCCCGACAGGGCGTAGGACACGGTCGAGATCGACACGTTCGCCTCGCGAGCGACGTCCTCGATCGTTGCCATGTCCGACCTCGTTGTCTCCGACACCCCGACTGTGTTCCAGTCTTCGAAGCGCTTCGATGCGCTTGCGGAGAGACTAAGCCGAACCTATGGATTCCCGCAAGCCCTATGCCGAATTGTTATCAACCGGTTCACTTCTGACGCGCAGAGCCCACTCAGCCTTGACGCCACGGCAAGCCCGACGCTTTCCAGCCTTGGACGCCCCGGTGGCCGTCCTCGTCGGGGCTGCCTTCGAAGCCGTCGAGAATGTTGTACGCGGGACCGATGCCAGCAGCGGTGGCCGCAGTAGCTGCGCTGATGCTGCGCGCGCCCGAACGGCACAGAAAGAGTACGGGCGCCCCCGTCTCTGGGTTGATGCCGGCGTCGTGTAATTGCTCAAGAAACCGCTCGTTGTGATCGCCGCGCGGATAACTCACCCACTCGACAAGGACGGGCTCGCGACCCGTTGCCGAGGTATCGGGCACCCCGACAAAACGCCATTCGGCTTCTGTACGGACATCGACAAGGACAGCGCTCGGTTCGCTCAAGAGCAAATCCCATGCCTGTTGTGGCGTGAGATCGCCTGCGTACGCGCTCATATGTCCTCCATTGGCACTGGTCGTTTGCCAGTGTATGGAAGCGATTGCTTTCCGGCTAGAGGCATTCCCGCGCGTTAGTGAGAGACCTGTTGTGAGTCGCGCCCGAGGCGAGCGGTGAGCCACGCGGCAACCGCGGCGCACACCAGTGCAAATGCGCCCGCAGCTCCGGCACATCCCACGCTGAAGATTCCGACGACACGTTGTAGTTCGTTCGCCGTGATGCCGTAGGGCAGCGTGTGCGTGGCCGTGATAGCGAGGACAACTCCCAGTCCCACGGCGAGACCAACGCACACCCCAATGGCCTGCGGAAGCCACTGCACCCACCACCACATCTGCGTCCGTTGGCGGCGTGAGAGTCCCATTGCGACGCGAGCTGCCGCCTCATGGCGGGTGGCAGCTCGATGCGATACCGCGATGGCAGCGATGACGATCTGGAGCGTGACGGTACACGCGACAATCGTGGCCACGGGGGTGAAGGCCGTGATGTCTGCACGGACCCATGACCACAACTCGTGCGACTCCCACAGATCATCGCCATCGCCCGAGTTCCACCATGTGACGATGTCGAGCAGAGTGTTGGCGGACCACACCGCCACGAGCGCAACTCCGGCAGCGAGGAGGAGCGCAGCTGCGGTGCCTTGGCGCGGGCGCGCGATGAGTTCATCCCCTGCCGTCAATACGCCAGCGCGGCGGCGTTTGCTCAGGAATGCCCCGACAGCAGGAATGATTCGACGCAGCGCCTCGATCACCAGCATCACGCCGCCCACCACTGTCGCAATCCACCCGGTGACGACAACGGTGCCGATGGGTACCGAGGGCACGTTCCCCAACCACACGAGTGCGGCTCCCACCGCCACCGGCACGAGCACCCACACGAACGGCATGCGCCGCGAGATCTCTGCCTCGGTGAGGTCGTTGACGGGCTTGAGCGCAGCCGTCGGTGCGACCCGCGATGCCCAGAACGCGGGCACTGCGGTGACGACGAGGGCGGCGATGCCTGCGGAGATGACCGCAACCGGAACGAGCAGCCAGTCCACCGACACGACGGCTGCGCCAAACGGGTGCGGGACAAGAAGTCGCCCTAAGGTGAGGGTGGCCTGCGCGAGGGCCACGCCCAGCACTGTGCCGACAACGGCAGCGCAGCCAGCAACGATGAGCCCCTCGCCCGTAGCCGCGACCGCAATCGTGGCCCTCCGTGCGCCCAATGTGCGCACGGTTGCGATCCATTGAGCTCGGGCCGACGCCTGAGACCGTCCGACAGCAAAGCCCATGACGACCATTGCGATGACGAGCATGATCGCGGCACCGAACCACGCTCCGCTGCCTGTGGGCAGCGAGTAAGAAGTGGAGAGTGCAGGTTGCCAGTTCTCGTCCAACATGACGAGCGCGGGGACATGCCCGCTCCAGCCGATGGAAACGCTCCACGCGCGCACGTCGTCGCCGTTGTCGAGCTCCCAGGTGAACGCGACGGGACTTGACGGCGAGGCAGCTTCCTCCCAACTGATAAACGCGGATGGCAGCCATAGATCGAAACCGGGCAGCGATGCGGCCGCAGTGAGGCCGACAATGACGTACCGGTGCTCAGCAATCTGGCTGAAATTGCCGGTGTCCACCGATGAGAAAAGGGTGACGGAGTCGCCCACTTCGAATCCGTGTGCACGCGCGACATCAGCTGCCAGCACGATTTCTCCGGGCGCGCTGGGGGCTCTGCCCTCGACAACCGGGACGCGGGCGCCTTCGCCCGTCGTGGCGTAGACCGTCAAGGTGGCGAAGTCTTCTGGAACGACCGATAGGTTCCCGTAGATGATGGCGAAGGCTTCGTGGCCCGACGCCTTTGCGACGGCGTCGGCCACCTCATCTGGTGTGACCGACGGGGAATCCGCAATCTGTGCACCAGTCGACACGCTCGGATACCCGACATGTGGGGCGCTCGACCCATTGACGCGCTCCGCTTGGCGAGCAAGATCCGTCTGAGTAGCACCCAACGTAAGCATTGTGGTGAGAATCGTGACGAGCAAGGTGATAAGGCTGCACGTCCACACCGAGTACGCCTTGTTTGCGCGTACCTGGGCAATGGCGAGGCGGGTGATCATCGGTCGACTCGTGCGAGGGCATCGAGGCCGGCCAGTACTGCTTGGCTCGACGGGGAATCGATGTGGCCCGCGACACGGCCGTCAGCGAAGAGCACCACCTTGGCGGCGTACGACGCTGCGGCAGGGTCGTGCGTCACCATGACGATTGATTGGCCGAGTTCACGGCAGGAGGTGCGCAGGTGATCGAGAATCTGGGCACTTGCGTGGACGTCGAGATTGCCCGTCGGCTCATCCGCGAGCACGATGCGTGGTTTGGTGATGAGCGCCCGCGCAATCGCAACGCGTTGCTGCTGACCGCCCGAGAGTTCGAACGGCTTGCGCAAGACCTCTCGGCCGATGCCCAGCATGTCGATCAAGGTGTCGAACCAGGAGTCGTCAATCGGCAACCCATTGAGACGTAGCGGCAACAGGATGTTGTCCCGTGCCGTCATCGTCTGAAGGAGATTGAAGCCTTGGAATACAAAGCCAACCAATCGACCGCGTAGACGAGCGAGCGCGGCGTCGGAAATACCCGTCAGTTCGGAATCGCCAACCCAGACGCGCCCCGCGTCGGGCTTGTCGAGCCCCGCGAGAAGGTGCACGAGCGTCGTCTTCCCGGAACCAGATGGCCCCATCACTGCCGTCATGTGGCCCGGTGCGATGTCAAGGTCGACATGGTCAACAGCGGTGACGGCAGTGGCGCCAGTTCCATAGGTGCGCGTAAGTCCGCGTGCGCGCAACGCAAACGAAGCGTCGGTTGACGTGAGGGTGGTCGTATCGGGCATGGCATGCGCTCCCCGTGGTGGTGACGTCGTGACGAAATTGCCGGACGTCTTCACCGTAGGGACGTTGGACGCCGAGCACATCGGACTGGAGGATGCACGTGATGTCATACCGAGGTATGAGGGCGCGCACCTCCGTCATCCCGCAGGGCGCACAAGTCCTGTCTCGTATGCGATGACCACCGCTTGGACGCGGTCCCGTGCTCCCAACTTCGCCAGGACACGGCCAACGTGGGTCTTCACCGTTGCCTCGGCGAGCGTCAGGTCAGTGCAAATCTCGTGGTTGGACAAGCCGCGTGCCATGAGGACGAGCACCTCGCGCTCGCGCTCAGTGAGGGACGCCAGGGCGGCATCCATCGCCGCATGGTCGCTCGCAGTGGACGGTTGCGCTGCGAGTCGCGTGAAGAGCCGTCGGGTGGCCGCTGGTGCAAGAACCGAATCTCCAGCATGCACCGTACGAATGGCGTGGAGCAGTTCCTCGGGAGGCGAGTCCTTGACGAGAAACCCGCTCGCCCCCGCCTTGATTGCCGCGATCACATACTCATCGAGATCAAACGTGGTCAAGACGATCACTCGCGCCGCCGACGCCGCGGTGATGACTGCGCAGGCGTCAAGCCCGTCGCGGCCCGGCATGCGGACATCCATCAGCACAACGTCGGCAGGGGAGTCGGCCTTCGCAAGGAGGCGCACTGCCTCATCACCGTCTCTGGCCTGCGCGACCACCGTCATATCGGACTGTGAGTCGACCACCATCGCGAAGCCCGCCAAGATGAGTTGCTGATCGTCGACAAGTGCGACGCGAATCGTCATGCGATGTCCTCCTGCCACGCGGGTAACGGCAACGTGGCACGCACCTCGAAGCCTCCGCCTGTCTGTGGACCTGCGGTGAGGGTGCCGCCAAAGATGGTGGCGCGCTCACGCATGCCGTCGATTCCGCTGCCGGTCCCATCACCGTGTGCTGCGGCGCCGCGGCCGTCATCACGCACCACGAGTGTCACCTCCTGCTCGCCCCACGACAGATGGAGGTACGCCGTTGCCGCGGGTCCCGCGTGCTTGAGCACATTGGTGATTGCCTCTTGAGCAATGCGGTACACCGCGAGACCGGCGCCAATGGGAAGGGGGCGGGGCGTGCCCGTCGTGACGAATGACGCGTCAAGCCCTGACTCCCGGGCGGCAGCCACAAGCGCGGGGATATCGCCGATGCTTGGTTGGGGACCTAATTGCATCTCGCCTTCCGGTGCTCGCAGCACCCCAAGGAGGGCACGCATTTCCGTCAGAGCGGCGCGACTGACGTGTGCGATCGTGTCGAGGGTGCGTTCGCCCACCGTTGGATCGGTCCGAGCGGCAAAGCGGCCACCGTCTGCTTGGGCGACAACAACAGACAGGGTGTGGGCGACCACATCGTGCATTTCCCGTGCGATGCGTGCGCGCTCATCGCTCGCTGCGAGAACGCGAGTGGCGGCCGCCTCCCGCTCTGCTGCGCGCTCCAACGCATCCGCGCGCTCACGGTGCTGCTGAGCCCGGCGCCCATAGAACACAACGAGGCATACCGCGATTGCGGCAACCACCCACCCCGCCCAGTCCATGGCCACACGATACGGCTGTGCGGCGACGACGCCCGTGTGCCATCACGGCGAGGCCCCCTACCCGGGGGGCAAGGTGTGGACTTGCCAACAAAGACTGGACCTAGCGCTCATGCTGATGTCGAATAGAAAAGGACGTAACGGGCAAGGGGAGCAAACACGATGACATCGCACCGCGAGGGACGAATCGACACCGCCGCATTGCAGGTACTGTCACACCGCCTCGCCGATGGTTCTCGCGAGTATGCGCCGCAGGACCTCGACGACGCTCCAGAACTGCCGGGCCGCACGCCGGGCCAGGCGCTCGCATCGGCACCCCGCCCTCCCGTCGGCCCACGCGCCGTCATTCTCGATTGCGGCACGTCGCGTCGCGCGGGGTACACCCACGTGTTGTGGATCGCTCCCAATGCTGACTCGATGATCGGTTCGCATGTTGTTGACCAGCTCGCCTTGATTGTGGGTCGAGTGGTGGGCGTCGAAGCATTCGCCTGGGAAGGCAATGACCGTCTCCACGTACGCGCTCCCGGTCTCGCGTGGGATGACTTGTTGCACGACGCTCAGGACGCCCTCGCGCATCACCTCGCCTCCGCCTAGCGCACAGGCCGAAAGAGGCGGGGCTCGCCGGTAGGCTGGGGCCCAGCATCGACCCCCCACTTCTCGAGCCGAGGGATACGCATGACTGACGCCCCCGTCGCCGCCCCTGACCACCACCTCGACACCGTTGAGCGCGCCGCCGCGACGTCGGACCA
>JAEZXC010000010.1 GCA_023442845.1 Actinomycetes bacterium
ACTCTCACTGGCGCGTCGCCCTCGCGAGCGACTATGACGTCAGGCCGCCGGCTCCATTTGTCCCACTACCGGGGACGACGCTGGGCTCGGGCCGACGCGTACAAACAGACCGACGCTGCGGTCGCCAGATTGAGGCTTTCGGCCTTGCCGTAGATCGGGATGCGGACCACTGCGTCGGCGAGAGCGAGCTCATCTTCGCTCAACCCCCACGCCTCATTACCGAGCAACCAGGCCGTCGGCACGGCGAGAGCCTCGTCGTCAGCGCCCTCATCGCCAAGTTCAACAGTACCGGCGCCGTCCGCCGCGAGCACCTGCACGCCCGCCTGCTGCAACTCCGCCACGGCGTCGGCGAGGGGCACTGACCGCACGACGGGGATGTGGAACAGGCTTCCAACACTCGAGCGGACCACCTTGGGGTTCGACGGGTCCACGCACTCCCCCGCCAAGATGACAGCGTCGGCGCCTGCAGCGTCGGCCGCACGAATGACAGTGCCCGCGTTCCCGGGGTCACGCACGTTGCTCATCACCGCCACCAACCGGGGTCGAGCAGCGAGGACGTCGTCAAGCGACACCCCCGCCTCGTCGACCACCGCAAGAATGCCCTGCGCGTCGGAGCTCATTGCCTCCACCACCTGCGCCGAGGCAAGGTGAACCCACCGCCCGGCCGCAAGAGCGTCGGCCACAATCTCGTGATACCGCTCACGCGCCTCGGGGCTCACATACAAATCCCGCACGCGCTCGGGTACCCATGCGACCGCTTCGCGCACCGCCTGTGGTCCTTCGACGAGCAGCGCATTCGCCCGCGAACGCGCAGAACGCCCCGCCAGCGCTGCGACCTTCTTGACGCGCTCGGCTCGAGGGTTATCGAGCGTGAGCACGAGGTCGTCAGGGCTGACGGGGCGTCCTGTCATTGAAATGCGTTACGCGGCGGGCGCGTTCACATCTGCCGGCAGCGCCTTCTTGGCCGCCTCGACGAGGGTGGCAAACGCGGCCTCGTCATTGACAGCAAGCTCGGCGAGCATGCGGCGGTCCACCTCGATCTCAGCAAGGCGGAGGCCCTGGATGAGGCGGTTGTAGGTGATGCCGTTGGCGCGAGCGGCCGCGTTGATGCGGGTGATCCACAGCTTGCGGAAATCGCCCTTGCGCGAGCGGCGGTCGTTGTAGGCGTAAACGAGCGAGTGGGTGACCTGCTCCTTGGCCTTGCGGTACAGGCGCGAACGCTGACCGCGGTAGCCGGAGGCCCGCTCGAGGGTAGTGCGGCGCTTCTTCTGGGCGTTAACAGCCCGCTTGACGCGTGCCATAGGGGTACTCCTTCAGTCCTTAGGGGCTACTTGCCCAGCAGCTTCTTCATTCGCTTGGCTTCGGGCTTGGGCAAGACGCCATCAACCGCGACGCGACGCTTACGCGAGGAGTGCTTCTCCTCGAACTTGTGCACGTTCATCGCCGAGTTGTGCTTGACCTTGCCAGTCCCCGTGATCTTGAAACGCTTCTTAGCGCCCGAGTGGGTCTTGTTCTTGGGCACGGTGCCCTCCTTCACTTCACGTCTGGCCACACCCGAAGGCGCGACACGCTTTCAATCCCGGGCGCATGTCCCGGACGTCTATGCGGGCATTACTCCGCGACAGCCTCAGCAGACTTTGCCGCCTTTGCCGCCTCACGGTCAGTGCGCTCCTGCTCGTCCGCGGCCTTCTTGGCCTCACGAGCCTTACGCTGCTCTTCCTTGGCTTCCGCCTTCTTCTTCAGCGGACCAAGCACGAGCGACATGTTGCGGCCCTCTTGCGACGGCATGTTCTCTACCACGCTGAACTCTTGGAGCTCATCGGCCAATTTGAGCAACAAACGCCGGCCCATCTCGGGACGAGACTGCTCGCGGCCACGGAACATAATCGTGACCTTGACCTTGTCGCCGCCCTTGAGGAAGCGCACCACGTGACCCTTTTTGGTCTCGTAATCGTGCTCGTTGATCTTGAGCCGGAAGCGCATTTCCTTGACTTCCGTGTTGGCTTGGTTGCGACGTGCTTCGCGCGCCTTCACGGCTGCCTCGTACTTGAACTTGCCGTAGTCCATCAGCTTGACGACGGGCGGACGCGAGTTCGGCGCTACCTCGACGAGATCGAGGTCGGCCTCCTGAGCAAGCCGCAGGGCATCCTCAATCCGCACGATCCCTACTTGCTCGCCCTGCGGGCCAACCAGACGGACCTCAGGGACTCGAATGCGCTCGTTAATGCGGGGCTCGTTGATAGTCTCGCTCCTTCGTTGTCGTTCAACATCCTGGTGACAAAAGAAAAAGGCCTCTGTCAACACGCGCACAGAGGCCTTCGAAGGAGGGGCACGCACGGATGCGTGCCCGGACCTTACGACCCCGGTCCATCAACTGGTCCGTAGGTGGGAGTGGCCTCCACTTGCGAGCCGTGGACACTCCACGGCCGGTCGGCATACAAGAATAGCACCATGACACCCACTACGCCCAGTGCCGGGGATAGCGAGACCGCCGACGCCGCAGCCCTGACCCGCGATATTGCCGACGTCAGCGCCGTCGAGGTCGTGACAACGGTAGCCGTTCACCTCATGTCTGCGGCCGCCGTGCGATGCGGCCTTGCCGAAGAGGGCGAAGACGCGCAAGACCTTGGCGAAGCGCGCATTCTCATCAATGCGCTTGCTGCATTAGTGACAGGTGCCGCTCCCGATATTGGTAACACGCACGCGCGCGCCCTACGCGACGGCTTGCGAAGCGTACAGTTGGCTTTTCGAGAGGCCTCTGCCATTGCGGATGAACCAGGGCAGGGACCGGGGGAAAAATACACCGGAGCTGTGACCTGAATGACCGCGACACCACCAAGCGGCTCGAGACCCTTGACGCGGGTCGCCGCAAACGAGGAGACCACGGTGCTCACGCCAGTGAGCGATCGCACCGATGCCCTCGATCGGATCCCGGTGACGCAGCGTCGGCTCTGGATCGTCGTCACGTCCGTCCTTACTGCTCTCCTCCTCGCGTCCTGGTACTTCGTGTATCACCTGTGGACCGTGTCGGAAGATTGGGAGAAGCAGGTTGACGACGTCATCGCGCAGAATTACGACCTCGGCCAACGCTTCGCAGCCGAACAGGAACACGTTGTTGCCTTGCAGAAGGATTACGACACGGCGTCCGAGCAGTTGAAGGTCGCTCAAGAACGCGTCATAGCCTTGAGCGCGGAAGCTGCGCAACGCGACGACAACGCCGAGTTCTACACGCTCCAGATCAACGATCTGCGCGCGATCATCGACACCGCGTCGAGTGTGTCGACCGCGCTCAACCAGTGCATTGACTACAAGAACCAATTGATGGAGCGCCTCCGTCACGCCGAGGACTACGACCCCGCCGAACTCACTGCCTTTGAGCAGGACGTGAACCGGCAATGCAAGGCCGCGACTGACGCGAGCGTGCTCCTCCAACAGGCCATCAACCAATGAGAATTGCCCGCACCGTCATTGCAGCAATGACCGCTGCCACCCTCGTCACCGCGTGTTCAGCCGTGCCGCGGTCCCCCGAGCCCCTTCCCACCGACTACGTGCCCGTTGTCGCGACTGAGACGCCTCAAGCCCAAGGCAACCTGTCCCCCGACGGCTTCACTCAGGCGCAGCGCATGACCGTGCGCGTGCGCAACGTGGGCTGCACACAGTTGAAGACCGGCACCGGTTTTGCCTACGACGGGCGGACGCTCATCACGAACCGTCACGTCATCGAGAACACGCGCGAACTGCAAGTGACGACGTACGACGGGCGCACTGTCGAGGTGACAGCGGCGTCGGCCACCACCGTGGCAGACCTCGCGATCATCACAATTGACGAGTCGATCGGGGTGGGCGCAGTGCTCGCTCAGCAGGACCCGGTCGAAGGCGACCCGATCTCAGTGGTCGGCTATCCAAAGGGCGGTCGCCTCACCACTGTCACCGGCGTCGTCCTCGGCTCGACGTCCGATCCGCTCGGTGCCGCCCTTGGATCCGTGCTCGCCACGTCGGCCCCTGTCGAACCCGGATCGTCCGGTTCTCCTGTCCTCAATGAGCGCGGCGAAGTGGTGGGAGTCATCTACGCGAAGAATGACTCGGAGCAGTCATTCATGGTGCCTGTCAGCATGCTCCGCAGTTTGCTCGATCAAGAGCAGTTGATGGTTCCCCAAGATCAGTCGTGCTCCAACTGATCGCGACACCGAATCGACTTCAACGCGCACGAGCCCGTCCGATAAGGTCACGGAGCGAGGGAGGATCATGAACGACAGCATCCACCAGCCTGGTGGCCCCGCAGCCGCGCCTGCGAGTGTCCCACCGCCTCCGCCCACCACACAGCCGATTTTCCCGGCGCCCGCAAGTGCCCTAGCCCCACCGACCGGGACCCCCGTGTTCGCTGCGGCACCGGTAGCCGCGCCGAAGCCGAAGCGACGTGCGCTCACGTGGGTGGTGCGCTCCGTCGTCACGCTCGTCGTGCTCGGACTCATTGGCGTGAGCGCGTACCTCGTCGACGTATCGCAGAAATGGTCCGAGCGCGTCGACGAACTCACCGCGATCTCAGAAGAACTTGGCGCTGAGGTCGCCACCGAGCGCGCCGCCAAGGAAGGCGCGCTTGCTGCAGCAGATGAGGTGCAGTCTCAGCTCGACACCTTGAAGGCCCGCGTCACCGATCTCGCCAACGAAGAAGCGAACGTCAAGGACCGCGAGGACGTGCTCGTCCAACTGCTTGAGTCAATGACAGATTGCGCGGAAGAGCGCGGCGTGCTCATCGACGGTTACGGCGGTCAATGGCGCAACAACTCGACCGGCGCAATATTGTCGACCCGTCAGTATGCGGACCAGATCACCGAGTATTGCGTCTCCGTTCAAACAAGCATTGACGAGTTCTTTGCCGAGGAGGGTTAATGCGCTGGCGCATGCTCGCGGGCGCCGCGGTCCTCGCAGCAACGACGGGGTGCGGCGTGTTGCCCGCGCCGCCCGCCCCACTTGACTCGAACTTCGTTCCAAGCCTCGAACCATCGCCATACCTCCAAGTAGACGCGGCAGCCGACGGCTTCACCTATCAAGAGCACTACGCGGTGCGGATCCGGGTTGCCACCTGCACCGGTTGGTCGACGGGTTCCGGGTGGATTCTCAGCGAGAACCAGGTCATCACCAATGAGCACGTGATCGCTGGTGCCACCTCGATCGAGGTGACAACCTACGACGGACACGACTACGTCGCGACCTCATCTCAGGTTGCTCCCGTTGCCGACCTCGCACTGCTCACCCTCGATCCGGTCTTCACCGAGTGGGCGACGTGGGAAGTTCGCGATCTTGAGGACGACGAAAGCGTCTACGTGGTTGGCTACCCCGATGGCCAAGCAATGCACACAAGTCGGGGCGCCTACTGGGGCGTCGTGACCGACGACGTCGGTGAAACCGGCGAAGACGTCTGGGAGCTCGAAGCCGAAGTTCACCCCGGCAACTCCGGATCGCCACTGTACGCAGACGACGGCGTCGTTGTCGGCACGATCTACGCAGGCGATGAACACGGCTACGCCATGGCGTGGCCGAACTCCTACCTCGCGGACCTTCTCGACGGCTCCGTCGCCTGGTTGCCAAACAGTCCTGCCTGCTGACCCATCACAACGCTTCCCGCAGGCGAATCTCAATCCCATCCACGTGATCGGCCACCACCTGCGACGAGGCGAGCGCGTCGTGAACCCTGCGCACAGCGTCGTCTACTTCGCCACGACCAAGCCCCGGCACGAGCGAGACGATGACGGCGACCTCGGCAGTACGGCCCGGTAGAGCGTCAATACCGCGCACGTGGGCATCGAGCGGCACCGCGTCGATGATTGCAGCGCGCACGTTGGGGACCACGTCGCCGTTAACCACCGCCGGTTGCCATGGCTGCCCCTGGCCGAGAGCCCACACGGCCGGGCGTGGAATCACCACTGAGTCCCGCGATGGATTCACCACAATGACACTCCAGCCCTCCGCAACCGCAGCGAGTGCGGCCCGCGGGCCCTCTGCAGGAATCGGGCGCGCCTCGGGATTCCACGCAGCCATCGCCTCGACATCAGTGAAGACGGGCAGCGCCGCCCGGCCATCCGGCGTTTGGAGTGCAACGACGCCCGTGGACGCCACATGGTCCTGCTCGACGCCATACTTGCCCATCACGCGTTGATCGCCGTGCGCCAACACGGGCACCAAGACGCGCGCGTACGCCAAAGCGTCGACGACCTCGGATAACGGTGCCCGCGAGGCGGCGAAACGAATGAGCGCTTGGGCGAGACGAGCGTCGGCCGCACCGTCATCGTCCGCGAAGATTGACTCGGGGATCTCTTTGAGGGGCTCCCCTGGGGTCTGTCCCGACTCGTCCGTCATAGCGCAAGCCTAGGCGCGAGGTGCGACGCGCTCACTGCGCTTAGGACGGGCGGCCCGCGACGTCTAGCGCCTCCGGCAAGGTGAAATTGCCGTTGTACAACGCCTTGCCCACAATCGCGCCCTCGACACCGAGCGGCGTCAGGCTACGAATTGCCTCAATGTCAGCAAGCGAACTCACCCCACCCGATGCGACCACCGGCGCATTCGTCGCCTCGCACACCTGACGCAGCAGCTCGAGGTTCGGACCGCTCAGCATGCCGTCCTTGCGCACATCGGTGACGACATAGCGGGAGCAGCCGGCCGCGTCGAGGCGCGCGAGCACCTCCCACAAGTCGCCGCCGTCCTTGGTCCACCCCCGCGCGGCAAGGGTGGTGCCGCGCACGTCGAGGCCCACGGCAACGCGGTCTCCAAAACGGTCAATGGCCGACGCCGTCCACACCGGGTCTTCAAGCGCGGCCGTACCGAGGTTCACCCGCGCGCAACCCGTCGCCATCGCCCGCTCAAGCGACGCGTCGTCCCGAATACCGCCACTCATCTCAACCTTGACATTGCCGCCCACGCGAGCGACGACGTCGGCCAGGAGCTCCGCGTTCGATCCGCGCCCGAAGGCCGCGTCGAGATCAACAAGGTGAATCCACTCCGCGCCGCCGTTGACCCAGTCGAGAGCGGCCGAAAGCGGGTCGCCGTAGCTGGTCTCAGAACCGGCCTCGCCCTGAGTGAGGCGGACGGCCTGGCCGTCGGCAACATCCACGGCGGGCAAGAGCTCGAGGCGGGGAAGGTCGGTCATGATCTCGCTTTCTTCGTCTTTGGCGGGACCAGGCTACCCCGGTCGCCAGCCTACGAAAGCGTCGTCACCCAGTTCCGCAAGAGGTGCAGCCCCGCCTCTCCCGACTTTTCGGGGTGGAACTGTGTCGCGGTCAACGGACCATTTTCGACGGCCGCAACAAAACGGTCGGTCTGGTGCGCGTTTCCGGCGAGCGCCCACGTGACAAGCGGCGGGGCGAAACGACCCGTTGGTTCCGTGTCGCCGAGCGGAAAAGTGCGCACCCCGTACGAGTGGACAAAGTAGAAGCGCTCGTTCTCGACTCCGGCAAAGAGCGTGCTTCCCGCCGCGACCTCGACCTCCGCCCACCCCATGTTCGGCACAATGGGCGCCTGCAACGGCTCAACCACGCCGGGCCACTGATCGAGACCGACGCTTTCCACGCCGTGCTCAACACCGCGTTCAAACATCACCTGCATGCCAACGCAAATGCCGAGCACCGGGCGCCCACCCGCAAGGCGACGGCCCACGATGATGTCGCCCCGCACGGCGCGCAGGCCCTCCATGCAGGCGGCGAAAGCGCCGACGCCTGGCACGAGGAGTCCATCCGCGTTCTCGGCCGTGTCGCGATCCGCCGTCAGCGTGACGTCTGCTCCCACATGCTCGAGCGCCCGCACCGCCGAACGGACGTTACCGAAGCCGTAATCGAGGACGGTGACGCGAGGCATGGGGAAATCCTAATGCCGGGTCAGGACTGGGCCTTCTTCGCCTTCCGTGCCAGCTTGCGCAACTCGCGGAATGCCTTGAAGCGGCTCATCCGCGCAGTGAAGACCTTGTCCGGGTGCGTCTGTGCCAACTGCTCGATGGTCTGACTACCCGACATCAACGTCGTCACCACGCCCGGCGCTTCGTTGAGCGCCAGGCCTGGCGGCAGCGATTCGCCTTTGCGTCCTGCCTGGTAACGCCACACACTCACCTGACCGTCGCGTCGTTCCAATGCGAGCAGAGGGTGTTCCTGAGCGAAGCCGGATACCGCAGCGGCGAGGTTCTCAACTGTGCCTGGGGAAGCGTCGTCGAGCACCGCCATCGCCCCCGCCGACGTCTCAATTACTTGGCCGCGCGTGCCGTTCAGCGCGCATAGTGCGGCCAAGACACGGCCGCTTGGGATGGGCGTGAGGATCGCGGCGATCGCGTCCTGGCCCGGGGTCACTGCGTCCGACGCTGGGGTCGCGTCATTCACAGCGCGCCCTTGGTGGACGGGATTCCCTCCACGCGAGAGTCAGGCGCAACGGCCGCACGAAGTGCGCGCGCGAGCGCCTTGAACTGGGACTCAACAATGTGGTGCGGGTCGCGGCCGGCGAGCACGCGCATGTGAATACAGATGCCGGCGTGGTGCGCGATCGACTCGAGCACGTGCGCCGTGAGCGAGCCAGCGTAGTTACCGCCGATGAGGTGCGTTGCTTGACCCGCAGGTTCACCGGTGTGGACGCAGTACGGGCGACCCGAGACGTCAACGACGCACTGCGCGAGCGACTCATCAAGCGGCACGAGTGCGTCGCCAAAGCGGGAAATTCCCGCCTTGTCGCCGAGCGCCTGCTTGAGAGCTTCGCCAATGCAAATCGCAACGTCTTCGACCGTGTGATGCGAGTCAATGTGGACATCGCCCGTGGCCCGCACGGTGAGGTTCATGAGGCTGTGCTTGCCAAGCGCCGTCAGCATGTGGTCGTAGAACGGCACGCCGGTGCTGACGTCCGTGCGGCCAGTGCCATCGAGATCGAGCTCGACGAGCACGCTCGATTCGCTCGTGCTTCGCTCAATACGGCCTGTACGGCCGGTGGTCTTGGTCATGAGGTCACCTCCAGGAGGGCGTTACGGAACATGGCCATCTCGCGAGCCGTGCCGATCGTGACGCGCATGAAGCCTTCGGGCCCGGTCACGCGAATGAGCACACCGCGTTCAAGCAACTCAGAGAAGATCCTCTCGCGATCCGCGAAAGAACCAAAAAGCACAAAATTGGCGTCGGTATCGGCCACCGTGTAGCCCTGCGCACGAAGCCAGTCCACCGTGTCATCCCGCTCGGCGCGGATCTCATCTACCTGCGCTTGAAGCTCACGGTGGTGCGCGAGTGCGGCCCGCGCCGCAGCCTGCGTAATGGCGCTCAAGTGGTACGGCAAACGCACAATGCGGAGCACATCGATAACTTCACGACTTGCCGCCAAGTAGCCGAGGCGACCACCCGCGAGCGCAAATGCCTTAGACATCGTGCGCGACACCGCGAGGTGCGGGGTCTCGGGCAACAACGTCGCCGCACTTGGCACTCCCCAGCGGCGGAACTCGGCATACGCCTCATCGACGACAAGAATCGAGCCTTCATCGACGTGCGCGCACGCGTCCGCAAGGCGGCGCACCTCGTCGAGCGAAAGGGCCGTGCCCGTCGGGTTGTTGGGGCTTGCAACGATGACGAGCGACGGCTTGCGCTCCGCAATCGCCTCAACGGCAGCGTCGATGTCGATGCGGAAGTCATCGCGACGCGGCAACGTCACGTAATCCGTGAGGGTGTCACGCGCGTATTCGGGGTACATCGAGTACGTGGGCGCAAAGCTCAACGTGGTCCGGCCAGGGCCGCCAAAAGCCTGGTGGAGGTGAAGCATCACCTCGTTCGAACCGTTCGCAGCCCAAATGTTGTGCGGCTCGAGGAAGTCGACGTGGCTCTCCACCCCGAGGTAGTGAGCAAGGTCCACTCGCAGTGCCAGAAAATCGCGGTCAGGGTAGCGATTGAGCCCCTCCGCTGCCTTGCGCACGGCAGACGCGATCGCGTCGACTACTGCCGACGGCGGCGCATATGGGTTCTCATTGACGTTCAGCCGCGCGGGGACCTCCTCTTGAGGTGCGCCGTACGGCGAAAGGCCCCGGAGCTCAGGGCGAATGGGCAGCGTCATGCCCGAAGTCTAGTGGCGAGGCTGCTGTCCCCCAGGCGCGCAGAAATGGCCTCGCCGTGCGCCGGGAGATCCTCCGCGTTCGCCAAAGCGACGGCGTGCGGACCCACCTCAGCCAAAGCGTCGGCGTCATACTCCACGATCGACACGGCGCGCAGAAAACTCGTCACGCCCAGCCCAGATGCAAAGCGAGACGTACCGCCCGTGGGCAGCACATGGTTTGAACCCGCGATGTAGTCACCGAGCGGGACCGGGCTGTAGGGGCCAACAAAGATGGCGCCCGCGTTACGAATACGGGTCGCCACGTCTGCGGCATCCCGGGTGTGAATCTCGAGGTGCTCGGCACCATACGCGTCCGCCACC
>JAEZXC010000054.1 GCA_023442845.1 Actinomycetes bacterium
GCGAGGAACATGCCGACCATGAGGCCGACGACGATCAAGTTGATCTGACGGCGGTGCAGTAATGGGGTGGACTCGATTGTCACGAAGGTGGTCCTTTCCCGGGCCGGGGACAGCACGGTGCTCTGTCGCACCAGTGCGGCTAGGGATAGTTGATGTGATCGCGGCGAGGTTCGCTCGGAGCGCGGCCACACAAGTATACGCATAAGAGACACTGTGTATTCCAACGATTACCGCATCGGTAGGCGGTCGTAGGCTGGGCGCATGTCGAACGTCGTTGCCGCGGCCGCCATCGTTCGCGACCTCGCCGTTGCCGGCACCGTCGGTGGCCTGCTTGTGGTGATGGCGGTGGTGAGGGCCGACGCCACCTCACGGGCGCTCGCGCTCGCACGGGCGTCGGCAATTGTGTGGGTCATCGCCTCCGCGACGTACCTAGTGGCGGCCTACTCCGACATTGCTCGCGTGAGTCCGGGCGATGCGGAGTTCGGCACCCAACTGTGGCGCTTCATGGCGGACATCGACCTCGGCAAGGCGTACGCGCTCAATGTCGCCGCCGCCCTCGTCACTTCGCTCGCCGTGACGCTCGCCCGCAAGCCCACCGGATGTGCGTGGGCGCTCGTGCCGATCGCCTACGGCATCGGCACCCAAGCGCAGACCGGCCACGCCGCCGGCGCAACTAACCACCATCTCGCGGTGACGGCGCTGTATCTCCATATTGCAGCGTCGGCCGTGTGGCTCGGTGTGCTCGTAGCGGTTGCCATATCGCGACGGCTGATCGGACTTGGAGCAAAGGACGCAGTGACACGGATGTCACGCCTCTCGCTGTGGGCAGCAATCGCACTGACCGTGTCGGGTGTCGCGAACGCACTCCTGCGCGTCGGTGCGTTTACCGACCTATTTACCAGCACGTATGGGCGCTTGCTGTTGGCGAAACTCATCTGCATGTCGGCGGCCATTGCGCTCGCGGCGTGGCACCGCACGGTGACGATGCCTCGCCTGGACGAAGCCCAGGTGCGTGACCGCTTCTGGCGAGTGCTGTCGGTGGATGTGGCGTTACTTGCGGCCGTTGCAGGCATCGGCGGCCTGCTGTCGCGGACGGCTCCCACGATTCCGGTCGAGGTGGTGCCAGAGCCGACACCGGCGTTCCTGCTGACTGGCTATGAGCTGCCGCCCGCGCCCGACGCTGTTCAGTGGATTTCGCAGTGGCGCCTTGAGATCCTCTCGGCTTTTGTCATCGTGGCGCTGTGCGTTGTGTACCTGCGGTGGGTGCGCCGACTCGCTGAACGTGGGGACGCGTGGCCGTGGTACCGCACCGCGTCGTTCTTGGCTGGCATGGCGCTCATCGCGTGGATCACCCAGGGCGCGCCCGCGGTGTACGGAGTGGTGAGCTTCTCCTCGCACATGCTTGAACACATGCTGCTCGCGATGGCGGCGCCGCTCCCCATCGTCATGGCAGCGCCGGTGACGCTTGCGCTACGGGCGCTGCCCTCCCGTCATGACGGCACCCGTGGGCCACGCGAGTGGATCCGAGTGGTCATCGACTCGCGCGTCATGAAGGTGGTCGCACACCCGGTGTTCGCCGCCGTCAACTTCGCAGGGTCGCTCGTTGTCTTCTACTACACAGACGTGTTCCCGTTTGTGCTGGGCAACCACGCGGGCCACATCTGGATGGTTGTGCACTTCACCCTCGCCGGCTACCTGTTTGCAAATGCGCTTATTGGCATCGATCCCGGGCCCACCCGGCCTGCGTATCCGATGCGCGTGCTGTTGTTGTTCGCGACGATGGCGTTCCACGCGTTCTTTGGGGTCTCGCTCACGACGTCGGAAGTGCTCCTTGCGCCCCGGTGGTACGGCTTGATGGGCCGTGACTGGGGGCCGGACGCGATCACCGATCAGCAATTGGGTGGCGCCATCGCGTGGGGGCTGGGCGAGATACCAGTGGTGTTGCTCGCGGTCGCCGTCCTCATTGCGTGGCGCAAGGCGGACGCGCGCACGGCCCGTCGCAAGGACCGTGCGGAGGCGCGCTCGGGGAATGCCGACCTTGAGGCGTACAACGCGATGCTTGCCCGGCTGCAGTCCGCCGACGACGAGACCGACGCGCCCCGCACCCGCTCCGCAAATCCACAGATTTCATCCACAGACTTGTGAATCATGTGCAAAGCGCCCACCACAGGAGTGGAAAACCCTGTTGACAAAACGTGGATAGAAATTGCCCTCAATTTGGGCTTGCGCCGCTCGCACTGGGCCACTAAACCTATGTCCATCGGAAGGGAAACCCTCCGCCACACTTGAGGTTTCGGCCTCGGGGCTTGAGAGGAAAACGCGTGCTGAGCAATCGGCATCGCGGTCCTCAAACGGGGCGGCGGTAGGTCAACTCCCGGGCGTAGCGGACAACGGCAGTCCACGCTGAGGGTCGGTCTTTGATCGAGCTGAGGCCTGTGGGTGACGGCACAGGGACTGGCGGGCCCGTTGCGTCGACTGAGAGGTCGCATCCCCTATGGGAGGCGAGCGCCGCAACGTCAATCACGGCTGTCGGTCTGGGTTCCGCAGGGGGCTGGGCCGAGAACTCGAGGTCATGGCAGGGCCCCTCAAACGCTTACTTTGAGGGGCCCTTCGCCCGTCCCCGGTCGCCCAGCTGCCCGCTGTACCCCGCCCCCCGCCCGCGCCCCCGCGTTAGTGGTGGATCGCCTTCGGGGGGAGGGTCCCGGTGTCCCGGGTTTCATCCACCAATTTTGTCCACAGCCCGGTGGAAATCGGGCACGCCCAGCACGGAATGCGGTGGATAACACGGTGGAATAAAAGTGGAAAGAAAAAACCACAATTTCCACTTGCATTGCTCCACGGAGTGGACTACTTATTAGGTATCTGAACTGAACAAAGCGAATGAGGAGATCAGGGAAACTTGGTCACCACGACAGCCGAGTTTGTTCAGAAGTCATC
>JAEZXC010000099.1 GCA_023442845.1 Actinomycetes bacterium
CGGTCAAAGCCGTCGTAGCCGAGTTTGGGGTCACGGCCTGCTGCCCGGTGGCGCGCCTCGACCTCCTCCGGCGTCGAGAAGGATTCGTAGGCGTAGCCGCCCTCGACAAGCTTGCGAACAACGTCGGCGTGTTTGTCGTGGCGCTGCGACTGGCGGTACGGGCCGTACGGGCCGCCGACGTCGGGGCCTTCGTCGTAGTCGATGCCAAGCCAATGAAGGGCATCAAGGAGCATCTCGTACGACTCCTCGGAGTCGCGTTCTGCGTCGGTGTCCTCGATCCGGAACACCAACTCGCCACCGGTGTGACGCGCATACGCCCAGTTAAACAGCGCAGTACGCACCATCCCCACGTGGGGCAGGCCGGTGGGCGAAGGACAAAAACGAACGCGGACTTTGCTCATTGCTCTTTCCTCGGCGCCTTAGCGGCGCACCACAGGGTTACGGAGGACGCCGAGGTCCTCGATTTCGATCTCGACGACATCGCCGTGGTTGATGGTCGTGACACCAGCCGGGGTGCCCATCAAGACGACGTCACCGGGAAGCAATGTGGTTACTTCCGAGATCATCGAAATGGCTGTCGCCACGTCGAGGATCATGTCTGCGGTGTGGCCTGTTTGGGCCTGCGCGCCGTTGATACGCGACGTGATGGTGACGTCGTCGTGCGCAAGCTCAGTCTCGATCCACGGACCGAGCGGCAATGACGAGTCAAAGGCCTTTGCCCGGAACCATTGATCTTCTTTGCGTTGAATATCGCGCGCCGTCACATCATTAGCGCAGGTAAAGCCGTAGATAAAGTCCTCGGCGCCTTCTGGGCTCACGTCCTTACACAGGCGTCCGATGACAACGGCGAGCTCAGCTTCGAGCTGGACATCCTCGGAGTAGGCGGGCGCGACGATCGGATCGTCCGGGCCGATAACAGTGGTGTTGGGCTTCAGGAAGAACAGCGGCAAGCTCGATGCCGTGGGACGCGGCGCAAGTTCACGCGCATGCGCCTCAAAGTTCTTGCCCAGACACACAATCTTGGAGCGCGGGATCACCGGAGCGAGCAGACGGACGTCGTCGCTCAGCGGAATGCGCTCCCCCGTTGGCTGACCCGCGATGTACATCGGGTCACCAGAAAGGACCACCAATTCATCTTCGCCGGGGGCGCCGTCGACGAGCGCGTAACGAGGGTCATCCCCCGCGGTGAACCGAGCAATACGCATGGTGTCTAGCGTAGCCGCCGGGCATTCGCATGCTGACGCGCGTACGATGATGCAATGCCCACCCCGATACACCGCCAGCTGAGGGCTGACGCCGACGCAGGCCTCGCCCGCGTCCTTGCCATCACTGATGAGCACCCCGGAGTTTCGCTGGGCGAGGCCTATTCAGGCCGCACCACGACCGACGTGCTTGCTCACCTTCACGGCTGGCACGTCCTCTTCGCGGGCTGGCTTGAGGCTCACAACGCGGGTGGACCCGTCGCGTACCCGGCCGAGGGTTACACGTGGGATGACATCGACGCATTGAATGACGCCATCTTCCGCACCCATCAGGGACGCCCCTATTTGACGATGCGGACTGCGCTCGAAGAGTCCCACCAGCGTGTCATGGCGCTGCTCGTCGACATCTCGGGGGACGACCTCACATCGACTCAGACCTTCGCCTGGACCGGCGGGGTGCCGCTCGTGGAAATTGCCCACGAGTGCCTGGGCGGCCACTATGAGTGGGCGCTCGACATCTTGGCCGCTACGGACCGGCCCGCCGCGGCCTAACACGGACATGCCCGGTCGCCTTCGCGCGGCGCTCGCCGGCAGGATTCCTGGTCTCGACCTTGCCCGAGCCATCGCGATCATCGGAATGGTCGGAGCGCACGTAGGCGATCGCGGTACGCGAGGGCCAGACTCCGAAGGATGGCACTGGCTCTGGGTCACCGAAGGGCGCTCGGCGGCACTCTTCGCCGTGCTCGCTGGCGTCACGATCTCACTGATGGTGCGCCGCTCCGAGGCGCCACCCGCTCACACCGTCATCCGGGTTGCGGTACGCGGAAGCGTGCTTATCGCGTTGGGCTACGCCCTCGACCTCCTTGGCACCCCTGTCGACATCGTCCTCACCAACCTCGGGCTCATCTTCTTCATGGCGTTGCCCTTCTTGCGGTGGCCACGCACCGCGCTCCTTTTGCTTGCCGCACTCGCCATCGGCGCCGGTTCCACGATCGCTCGCGCCGCAGAGGACGGGCTCGACGGTTGGCCTGTGCTCGAAAAGCTGGTGAGCACCCACTACCCGGCGACCGCCTGGTTCGGCTATGTCCTTATCGGCATGGCGGTGGGGCGCGCACCTCTCGCACGCGGCGTCACGGCCGGCTGGCTCCTGATCGTGGGGGGATTCTTTACTGTCGTTGGTTACGGCGAAGGTTTGATCCTTGGTTCACCGACGCCGTGGTCGCTCGAGGACGGCGACACCTGGGCGTCGGTCACCCCTCACTCGAACACGATCTGGGAGATGACGGGAAACGTCGGCATCGCCCTCGTTGTCATCGGTGTGTGCCTTGCTCTCG
>JAEZXC010000149.1 GCA_023442845.1 Actinomycetes bacterium
GAGTGCCTCCGCACCGAGGACACGGTGCTCCGTCAGTGGGAGCTGGTGAGCGGCGACGTGCCGATCCGCGACGCGATCAACGTCGCGGCCCAACCTGCATAGCGCGCGCAGCGCGACACAACGCAGAAGGCCGGGCCACCTGTAGGTGACCCGGCCAACGTGCGGCGGAAGTGGAGCTTTTTAGCGCTCGCGCGTTCCAGCGATGAACTCCTCGAGGTGCTGACGGCCGAGGGTGTCCTCGGTCTGCACCGGCGGGGACTTCATGAAGTAGGTTGCGGCCGAGAGGATCGGTCCGCCAACGCCACGGTCCTTGGCGATCTTCGCGCAGCGGAGTGCGTCGATGATGATGCCGGCCGAGTTGGGCGAGTCCCACACCTCGAGCTTGTACTCAAGGTTGAGGGGCACTTCACCGAAGGCCGAACCCTCGAGGCGCACGTACGCCCACTTGCGGTCGTCGAGCCAGGCGACGTAGTCGGACGGGCCGATGTGCACATCGCGCGAGTCTTTCACGCCAGACAGCGGGCCATCGTTGATGTTGGACGTGACAGCCTGCGTCTTCGACACCTTCTTGGACTCAAGACGCTCACGCTCGAGCATGTTCTTGAAGTCCATGTTGCCGCCCACGTTGAGCTGGTAGGTGCGGTCAAGACGCACGCCGCGGTCCTCGAACAGGCGCGCGAGCACACGGTGGGTGATGGTGGCACCAACCTGCGACTTGATGTCGTCGCCAACGATCGGCACACCGGCGTCCTCGAACTTCTTGGCCCACTCGGGGTCCGACGCGATGAATACGGGCAGGGCGTTGACGAAGCCAACCTTGGCGTCGATGGCGCACTGAGCGTAGAACTTGGCGGCCTCTTCCGAACCAACGGGGAGGTAGCAGACGAGGACGTCGGCCTGGCTGTCCTTGAGGACCTGCACCACGTCAACGGGCGCCTCGTCCGACTCGACGATGGTCTGGCGGTAGTACTTGCCAAGGCCGTCAAGGGTGACACCACGCGAGACCTGCACGTCCGTCTTGGGGACGTCGCAGATCTTGATCGTGTTGTTCTCGGATGCCTGCGTGGCCTCCACGAGCTCCTTGCCCACCTTGAGCGAATCGACGTCGAACGCCGCTACGAACTCGATGTCGGAGATGTGGTAGTCGCCGAGCTGAACGTGCATCAAGCCCGGAACCTTGTCACCTGCCTTGGCGTCCTTGTAATACTCGACGCCCTGAATGAGGGACGTCGCACAGTTACCCACGCCAACGATGGCGACGCGCAACTTGCCCATATTCCATTTCTCCTTGTCTAGCCCGCGGATGCGGGTTCGTCGTCACCGCTCGAGGCGGATCGTTCGTTCTCAATCAATTTGTCCAGCCACTCGACCTCGCGCTCAACGCGCTCAAGCCCGTGCCGTTGCAGTTCCGCCGTGTAGGCGTCATGACGCTCCCGCACGGCGCGGAGGCCAGCGGAAATTTCTTCAATGCGTTCCGAGAGACGCGAACGCCGACCTTCCAAGATGCGTAGCCGAGTGGCGGAATCAGTTCGGTCGAACATGGAAAAGCGCACGTCGAACGTGTCGTCTTCCCAGGCAGAGGATCCGGCCGACGCCAGTTCCTCTTGCAGTTGCGCCTTACCGTCCTCCGTGAGGTGGTAAACGATGCGGGAACGCCGGGACGACCCCGGCTCGGGTCCGTCTTCCTTCACGCCGATGAGTCCGGCAGCCAGCATTCGCTTGAGGGCGGGATACAGGCTGCCGTACGACAGGGCGCGGAACGGGCCGAGTTGGGTGCCCAAACGCTTGCGGATCTCGTAACCGTGAAGGGGCCTTTCGGCGAGGGTGCCGAGGATGGCAAGCACAAGCACGTCGGTGCGTCCCACATCCATCCCTTCACTCAGTGGCTGCGTCTTTCACGAGCGGGCAGGGGACGAACCCGTCAGCCGCCGCGTTGACGAATCGCACGCGATGTATCGCGGCGGTGTAGCAACTAGTTGTATCGCGTCGATACATCGAGCGCAAGTCGACGGGCCAAGAAATCTCGCCCGAAGCGTCGGCCAAAGCCCCGAGCGGAGCGTCGAGTGGGCGGGCCACGAGGTGGGCGCATGCCCCGCGAGGGAACCGTTGAGCCTGCCGTGCCGTTCGTAAACTGACATGGTGAATGACGAACGGGGCAGGCCGCAGCGCGAGAGTGTGCGCCCACCTACGGGCACCTCCCGTACCTCACGCACCCCGCGCACGGGTGCGAGCGGCACCACACCTCGTAACGGCACCAGCGGCACGACGCCGCGGCGGCAGAGCACGCGCGTGCCCCAGCAGCCGACGTCGGGCGCAGTTCGCGCTCGCGGGCGTGCGGAGTACGAGCGAGCGGCCGCTCAGGGCCGTCCCCGCACGCAAACGAGTGGCGGCAAGGGCGGCGGGGGCGACAAGAAGGGCCCGCCCCTCGACAAGCACGGCAGGCCGATCCCGCCGTGGAAGTACCGGCTGCGCCGCATCGGCGTCGGCGCATTGATCGCGGGACTCGCGACTGCCCTCATCGGGTTCCTTGCGCTTTTCATCCGGTATCAAATGCTCGAAATCCCGGAGCCGAGCGAGTTCGCGCTGTACGAAGCGTCGACCATCTACTACGCGGATGGCGTCACGGTGATGGGCCGGCTCGGCCAGGCCGATCGCGACATCATCGACATCGACACGCTGCCTGACTACGTGCCGAACGCGTTTGTCGCAGCAGAGGACCGTACCTTCTACACCAACCCCGGTGTCGATTTTGGCGGCACGACGCGCGCGCTGTTCAAGACGGTGGTGCTCGGCAAGAAGCAGGGTGGCTCGACGATCTCCCAGCAGTACGTCGAGCGTTACTACGTGGGTGAGACCACCACCGACATGATGGGCAAGGTTGATGAGGCGCTCATGGCGCTCAAGATCAACCAGCAACAAGACAAGCGTGAACTTCTCGGCAACTACATCAACACGATCTACTTCGGTCGCGGCGCGTACGGCGTCGAGGCAGCCGCTCGCAAGTACTACGGCAAGCCTGCGGCCGAGATGACGGTTTCTGAGGCCGCGATGATCGCGGGGATCCTGCCGGCTCCGTCGCGCTGGGATCCCGCGGTGAATCCCGAGCAGGCGGAGTATCGCTGGAACTACGTGCTCGACGGCATGGTGAGCCTCGGGTACCTTACGCAGGCCGAGCGTGATGCGCAGGTGTTCCCTGAGACCATCCCCTCGCAGGGCACGGATGTGTACGGCGGTACCAAGGGGTACATCTTGCGCGCCGCGCTTGACGAGATCGAGCGCGTCACCGGCATCACGCAGGAAGAGATTGAAACGCAGGGGATGAGCATCGTCACGACGATCGATCCCGCGAGCCAGCAAGCCATCGAGGACGCGGTGGCGGCGATGCCCGAAGGTGCGGCGCCAAATCTGCGCGTTGCGGCTCTCACGATGGATCCGACGACGGGCGCCGTCACCGGCATGTACGGCGGCGCCGACTACCTCACGGTTCAACGCAATGCGGCGACGCAGGACATCGCGCAAGCGGGCTCCACCTTCAAGCCCTTCGCGCTCGTCGCGGCGCTCGAAAGCGGCATCGGACTCGACTCGATCTACAACGGCAACCAGCCCAAGGCGATCGCCGGCTTTGACAACGAGGTCCGCAACTTCGCCGGTGTCAGTTATGGCGATATCGACCTCGTCAGCGCAACCGCGTACTCGGTCAACACCGCTTATGCCCAGCTCAACATGGACGTGGGCCCGGACAAGACCCGAGATGCCGCGATCAGGGCGGGCATCCCGGAGGACACGGCGGGACTTGGCGCGAATCCCTCGAACGTGCTGGGCCCGGCCTCGCCACACGCGATTGACCTTGCTCACGCCTACTCAACCTTTGCCACCGGCGGCATGCGCACCGACCCCTTCCTCGTCGCGTCGATCACGTACGCCGACGGGACGGAGTATTACCAGCACCAGGTGGTTCCCGAGCGGGTCTTTGCCGAGGACGTGATGGCAGATACGACGTTCGCGATGCAGCAGGTGGTGAACTTCCGCTCGGGTTCGGGTCACCCCGCCGCCGAACTGGGCCGACCCATCGCGGGCAAGACTGGGTCGTCCAGCGACAACCGCTCCGCGTGGTTTGTCGGTTTCACGCCGAACCAGCTGGGCGTGGTTGGCATGTGGCAGGTAGGCCCCAACGGGGAGGAAGAGACGATCACTCCCTTTGGTGGCTACTCGCAAATCACGGGCGGAACGATCCCAGTGCGCGTGTGGACCGCGATGATGGGGCCCATCCTCGCGCCGCTCGAGGTGGTGAACTTCCCGCCG
>JAEZXC010000158.1 GCA_023442845.1 Actinomycetes bacterium
GCGAGGCTGAAGTCGTACAGGCCGACGTCCGAGCGACGGCCATTGGCAACAGCCTTACCGCCGTGCAGTTCCATCCGCACCTCACCAGTGACGAACTCCTGGGTGTCCTCAATGAAGGCGTCGAGCGACTTCTTGAGCGGCGACGACCACATGCCGTCGTACACAAGGTCGGTCCACTTCTGCTGGATCACGCGCTTGTAGCGCGCTTGCTCGCGCTCCAAGGTGACGTTCTCCATCTCCTTGTGGGCCTCAATGAGCGCGATCGCGCCGGGGGCTTCGTAGATCTCGCGGCTCTTGATGCCAACAAGTCGGTCCTCAACGATGTCGATGCGGCCGATGCCTTGGGCACCTGCGCGGCGGTTCATCTCCTGGATCGCCTGCAGCGGCGTGACGGCCTGACCGTCGATCGCCACGGGGATACCGCTCTTGAACGTGATGACAACCTCGTCCGGCACCGGCGGGAAGGCCGGGTCGTCGGTGTAGTCGTAGACGTCTTTGGTGGGCGCGTTCCAGATGTCCTCGAGGAATCCGGTCTCAACAGCGCGGCCCCACACATTCTGGTCGATCGAGAAGGGGTTCTTCTTGGTGGTGGCGATCGGCAGGTTGTTGCGCTCGGCGTAGTCGATCGCCTTGTCGCGGGTGAGCGCGAGGTCACGCACGGGTGCGATGCACTTGAGTTCGGGTGCGAGCGAGACAATGCCAACCTCAAAGCGGACCTGGTCATTGCCCTTGCCGGTGCAGCCGTGGGCAACGGTCGTGGCACCGAACTCCTTGGCAGCGGCGACGAGGTGCTTGACGATGACGGGCCGCGACAGCGCCGAAACAAGCGGGTACTTGTCGTGGTAGAGCGCGTTCGCCTTGAGCGCGGGCATGCAGTACTCCTCGGCGAACTCGTCGCGAGCGTCGGCGACATACGCCTCGACCGCGCCGCAATCGAGCGCGCGCTGGCGGATCACCTCAAGGTCCTCGCCTCCCTGGCCGACATCGACGGCCACGGCGACAACTTCGGCGCCCGTAGCGTCGGCAATCCAGCCGATAGCAACAGACGTGTCGAGACCTCCCGAGTAGGCGAGGACGATGCGTTCGGTCATGAGGGTTCTACTTTCTGCTCAATCAGGAATCGTGACGGGCGCCGGCGGCGCGGTCGAGAAACTTCTGTGCGAGTGCTGGGCCGCCCAGCGCTTCTCGCGAAATGACGATGATGGTGTCGTCTCCCGCGACGGTGCCAAGGATGTCCTCGTCGTCGTGAGTGTCAATCGCCATCGCCAAGAACTGGGCAGCGCCTTCGGGGGTACGGAGCACAGCGAGATTGGCGCTACCAGCCGCCGAGTGCAACAACTCAGCACAAAGCCGGTTGAGGCGCGCCGCCGTGTTTTCGACGACCTCCATCGTCGCGTGCGTTGCGTACGTCAACTTCCCGTCCGCATCGCGCACCTTGACGGCCCCAATTTCAACGAGGTCGCGCGACAAGGTCGCTTGGGTGACACGCAGACCCTCCGCTTCAAGCACCGCTGCTAGCTGAATCTGAGACTCGACTCCGCCTTGCTCAATGAGATGGCGCACTCGGGCCTGGCGGGCGGCTTTGGTGGCGGGAACCGTGGGAGTCATCGCTCGATCTCCGAGTGCTCCATCAGCCATGTGAGTAGCGCTTTTTGTGCGTGAAGGCGGTACTCCGCTTCAAGCCACACGATTGACTGCGGGCCGTCGAGGACCTCCGCGGTGATCTCCTTGCCACGGTACGCGGGCAAGCAGTGCAACACGTGTGCCCCGGGCGCCGCGAGCGCAAGCGTGCGCGCATTGACTTGGTACTGGTCGAAGGTGCCGTGGCGCTGAACCGCCTCTTCTTCGTCGCCCATCGACAGCCATGTGTCAGTCGCGATCACGTCCGCACCCGTCACTGCGTCGTCATGATCAGTCGTGACCTCGATCGAGCCGCCGTGTTCAGCCGCGAGGCGCTTCGCGTCGAGCACTACCCGCTCGTCGGGCTGGTACTCGACCGGCGCGCCGACTCTCACGTGCATGCCAGCCAGCGCACCTCCGAGAAGGTACGAGTGCGCCATGTTGTTCGCGCCGTCGCCCACGTACGTGAGCGTGAGGCCGGCGAGCGCGTCCACTCCCCCACGCACATCGGCGATCGCAGCAAGGTCCGCCAGTATCTGGCAGGGGTGGAACTCATCGGTAAGTGCATTGACGACGGGGACCCCCGCGTTCTCCGCCATCTCCTCAACGCGGTCCTGACCAAAGGTGCGCCACACGATCGAGCTCACCTGCTTGCCAAGCACACGCGCCGTGTCAGCAATCGACTCGCCGCGACCCATTTGCGAACCCTGCGCATCGAGGACGAGCGGGTAACCGCCCAGTTCGGCCACACCCACAGCAAACGACACACGCGTACGGGTGGACGGCTTGTCGAACAGGACAGCGACGGATTGCGGCCCTTCATACGGCCGACGCAGGTATCGGTTCGCGCGGAAGGCAAGGGCGAGTTCGATCACCTCGCGCTGCTCAGCGGCGCTGAGATCGTCGTCGCGCAGGAAGTGGCGAATCATGCGCGCTCCGCTTCAGCAGGAATTGCGGTTGCGAGGTGCTCGCCCAGCCACGCGATGAACGGCGTTGCTTCTTCTTGTGTCAGCGTGAGCGAGGGCGCGAGCCTGATGGTGTCGGGACTTGGCGGGTTGATGATGAAGCCGGCCTCGATGGCCGCTGCGGCGACGTCGGCGCTGATCTGAGCCTCGAGCTGGATACCAAGGAGCAGACCTTCACCGCGTACGGTGACCACGCCCGGAAGGGCGCCGACCGTGTCCTTGATCCACTCGCCCATCGACTTGACGTGTGCGAGCAGTCCGCGGCTGTCGATCGCATCGACAGTCGCGAGCGCGGCAGCGGAGGCCAAGGCGTTGCCGCCAAAGGTGGTGCCATGCTGGCCAGCGGTGAGCATGGTGGCGACCTTCGGCCCAAAGGCGACGAGCGCGCCAATGGGGAAACCACCACCAAGGCCCTTGGCGAGGGTGACGACGTCGGGCTGAATACCGTGCGCGTGCATCGCGAGCCAATGGCCCGTGCGTGCGATTCCGGTCTGAACCTCGTCAACGATCATGAGCGCGCCGTGGCGGGTGGTGAGCGCCCGCACTTCCTCTATATAGGCGTGCTCGAGGGGCACTACGCCCGCTTCCCCTTGGATGGGCTCTATGAAGACGGCAGACACGTCGTCTCCCATCGCGGCGTTGAGCGCGGCAATGTCGTTTGCTGGAATGAACTCGACACCGGGTGCGAGCGGCGCGAAGGGTTCGCGGTATGCGGCCTTCGACGTGAGGGCGAGTGCGCCAGTCGAGCGGCCATGGAACGAGCCCTCAAGAGCCAGAATGCGGGTGCGACCGGTACGACGCGCGATCTTGAACGCGGCCTCATTTGCCTCCGTGCCGGAGTTGGCGAGAAAGACTCGTGAGCCCGCGGGGGCACCCGTGATGTCGAGCAGCCTCTCCGCGAGCGCAATCTGCGGCTCAGTGGCGAAGAAGTTTGAGGCGTGCGCAAGCGTCGACGCCTGGCGCGTGATCGCGGCAACCCATTCTGGGTCGGCGTGACCGAGCGCATTGACGGCGATGCCGCCGAGAAGGTCAAGGTAGCGATTGCCGTCGGCATCCCACACGTACGAACCTTCGCCCTTGGTGAGGACTCGCAAGGGGCGCCCAAAGGTGCCCATGAGCGCGTGCTGGTGACGGTCGAGGCCCTGCTCGACCAGCGGCCCGCTCATGCCCACAGGTCCACGTCGTCGGGACGGACCATCGTGCCAATGCCGTCGGAAGTGAAGATCTCCGTGAGCAAGGAGTGCGCCTCACGACCGTCAATGATGTGAGCCTGACCGACGCCGCCGCGCACAGCGCGCAGGCAGGCTTCCATCTTGGGCACCATGCCTTCCTCGAGTGTGGGCAACATCGCTTCGACATCAGTTGCGTGAATGCGGCGTACAAGAGACGAGCGGTCGGGCCAGCGTGCAAACAGGCCCTCGATGTTGGTGAGGACCACGAGTTTGCG
>JAEZXC010000041.1 GCA_023442845.1 Actinomycetes bacterium
TCTGCCCTGGTGCGGCTACTCGACGAGGTGCGCGCGACGTGGGGTCTCGCGGCCGACGCTGAAGTCACGACGGAAGCAAATCCAGACTCGGTGACTCGGGAGTCGTTGCAGGCGCTCGCGTCGGCCGGTTTTACGCGGGTTAGCTTCGGGATGCAGTCCGCGGTGCCCCACGTTCTCGCCACACTCGAAAGAACTCATCGCCCAGACAACGTGGCGCGTGCCGTTGCGTGGGCGCGCGAGGTGGGCCTCGCCGCGAGCATCGACCTCATTTACGGTACGCCGGGAGAGAGCCTCGACGACTGGCGCACCAGTGTTGACACCGCGCTGGCTCTGGAGCCCGATCACGTGAGCGCCTACGCGCTCGTCATCGAGCCGGGCACACGAATGGGTGCGCAGTTGCGACGCGGCGAAATCTCACCAACGGACCCTGACCTCCAGGCCGCGATGTACGAATATGCCGACGAGGCTTTCTCCGCGGCGGGACTCCACTGGTACGAGGTGTCGAATTGGGCGCGCACCCCGGACCAGCGGTGCCGGCACAACATCGCGTATTGGCGAAGCCACGACTGGTGGGGGATTGGCCCCGGTGCGCATTCCTATGTGGGACCGCGAGACGGCGAATCAGGATCCCAACCCGCCCGGCGCTGGTGGAATGTGAAGCACCCCCTCGCGTACTCCCGCCGCTTGGCCCAAGGTCTCAGTCCAGAAGATGACGGCGAGGACTTGACCGAGGAGGCGGTTGCCTTTGAGCGGGTCATGCTGGGTTTGCGGTTGGCAGAGGGTCTCGAGCGGGATGCGGTGGGAACGGACAAGGCCGACGCCATCGCCCAACTGATCGCTACTGGCGTGCTGGACGGGGCGTCGGCCCTGCGTGGACGACTCGTGCTGACCGTGCGCGGGCGACTCCTTGCGGATGCCGCGATCCGCGCCCTGGTCTAGTCGTTACTTGATGAAATTGATCTTGAACGGGATCGAGTAGTACTCGCCCTGGTTGGCTTTGACGCCCGCCACGATCATCATGATGAAGGCGTAGAGCGCGTAAAGGCCCCACACCGGCAAGGTGATGAAGAGGCCAATCACCATCATGAGGAGGCCAAGGAGGAACGCCGCGACGCCGCCTACGAGGACGGTCAACTGCAGGTTGAGGTTGTCCTTGCCGTGGTGTGCGACAAGCGCTGAGCGGTCCTTGTAGATGAGCCAGACCAGCAGCGGCGCGATAAACGCAAGCGTTCCACCGGAAAAGAGCGCCGCAACGACGGCGAGGATGTGGGCGAGCATGGCCCACGTGCGGGCTTCGGACTCGAGCATCGGCTGGGGTCCGGGCGCTGTGAACGCGGATGGCGTGTCCGGCGCGGGAGGCGAGGGGTTCTCTGTCATGACAACACTGTGACAAAACGCCTCGGGGCCCTGCATCGGCCTGCCGACCGATTTGGGGCCCCGAGGGTCCTCAGGGATTGACCCTGAGTTACTTGACGATCCGCCAGTTGAAGGGGTAGCGGTACACCTCTCCACGGTTGGCTGCCAGGCCGGCGATGATCGCAAAGATGATCACGGCGATAAAAGCAATACCGCAGGTGACGACCGATGCAATCGTGCCGAGGATCGCGAAGTTCAGTGCCTCGGTGGACTGGTCCTTCTGGAACTCGCTCTTGTCCTTGCCGATGATCCAGAAAATGAGCGGGCCAATGATGCCCAGAAGAATCATGCTCAGGTGCGCGAGCATCGCCTGGGTGCGGTCGTCAGGCGTGCTCGGAATCGCCGCTGCGGGCGAGGGGGTCTCAGTCATCTGTTTTCACCACTTTGAATTGGATTGGGTACTGTGCGGGCTCCCCCCGACGCGCCAGCCGAAATCCTGCCAGACAGCAGTAGACCGCAACGACGGGAACCACCCACTGCGCCAATGTACCGACAAAGCCCACCAATGGCACGAAGATTCGAATGAGTGTGGCGACCACAAACGCAAAGAGAGCAGCAACGGCGAAGTTTGTCGCCTTCGCGGCCTCGCCCGCCGTGAAGCGGTCAGCCCGCCGTGACGCAATGAAGACGGCCCATGGAATGAGCGGGCCGGTGAGCGCTAAGAGATGAACTGCGCTCGCGCGCCCCGCGTGCTCGCGTTCATGAAAGGTGTACGTCATCGGTCCTCCACGGCCAGGCTAGTGCGCCGCGACCGTCCGCTGCGCAAGCCTCGGTAGAATTGGCACTCGGTTCCGCAGAGTGCCAACGGGAGGTGAGGAGTGAGCGAGGAGCGCAAGGAGGCAATCCTGCGTGCGATTGTGGAGGGATACGTCTCTACGCATGAACCCGTTGGTTCAAAGGCGCTGTCCCAGCACTACAACCTTGGCGTGTCGCCTGCGACGATTCGCAACGACATGGCGGCGCTTGAGGAAGAAGGGCTTATTGCCCAACCGCACACCTCGGCCGGGCGCATCCCGACCGATAAGGGGTACCGGCATTTTGTTGACCTGCTCGCCTCCGCCGCGCTGCAGGACAGCCACAAGCGCGCTATCTCAACATTCCTGTCCGACGCCGTCGACCTCAATGACGTTGTCGAGCGTTCCGTACGTCTGCTCAGCCAGTTGACCCGCCAGGTTGCCGTTGTGCAGTACCCCTC
>JAEZXC010000087.1 GCA_023442845.1 Actinomycetes bacterium
TGACCATCGGTATCCGTCGCCGCTCGGCCAAAACCGCTAAACGACCCGTCGCGCACGATGTGTCCCTGCTCGGCAGGAATCTCGCCACCGGGGCCCGGCTGCCATATCTCGACGAGAGCGTCAGGCACAGGGTCACCGTGGCCATCTGTCACCGTTCCGTGCAGGGTGATGGCGCCCGGAGCGTCGGGCGAAACGAGGACGTGGCTGTCAGGGTAAACGAGGCCAAAGTGGAAGAACGGGCCCACGGTCTGGCCGGGGAAAGGCGTCAGTGTGGTGTCAGGCATGGTCCCCGTCCTCCCTGTCGTGCTCGAACACCGTGCGGTGCGAGCCGTTCAACACAATGTCCCACCGGTAGCCCGTTGCCCACTCATGCTGGGTGATGTCGTGATCGTATCGGGCGATCAATCGCTCGCGGGCGGCGGCGTCCGGGATTGATTGGTAGATCGGATCCAGCGAGAAGAGCGGGTCACCAGGGAAGTACATCTGGGTAACGAGTCGCTGAGTGAACTCGGTGCCGAACACCGAGAAGTGGATATGCGCGGGGCGCCACGCGTTGAGGTGGTTGCGCCACGGGTAGGGGCCGGGCTTGATCGTCGTGAATTCGTACCAGCCGTCTGTGTCCGTCAGGGTACGGCCGACGCCGGTGAAGTTCGGGTCGATGGGCGCCGGGTGCTGGTCTCGCTTGTGGATGTAGCGCCCCGCAGAGTTCGCTTGCCAAATCTCGACGAGTTGCCGACGCACAGGACGGCCGTCAGCGTCGAGGATGCGTCCGCGCACGACGATCCGCTCGCCAATGGGCTCGCCGCCATGTTGCACCGTGAGGTCCGCTTCCACAGGGCTGATGTCGCGCTCGCCGAAGACGGGTGAAAGCAGTTCGATTCCTTCGGGGTCAGCGTGGCGCAAGTCCTTGGTGGGATGGCGCAAGAGCGACGAACGGTACGGCGGGTAGTCCAGGCTGGGGCCCGTTTGGTGCGAGGCCCCGGTAGCGATCCGCGCGTCGTATGCGGATTGAGCGCCCGCGATCTCGACGTTGATCTGTGCTTGCGTCTCACGCGCCGCGGATGCGGGGTCCACGGTCTGTTCGGTGGGCTCGGTGCTCATCGGATGCCTCCCCAGCCGGTGTAGCCCTCGGCCAAGAATCGGCGTCCGGCTTCGGATTCAGTGATGGTACGTAGTTCTGCGAAGCGGCGCTGGCGTTCGAAGCCTGGTTCGTCGACGGTGCTGTGCATCATGCGGCTCATCCACGCCGAATAGTTCTGTGCCCGCCACACCCGGTGTGCAGAGCGCTTGCCGTACGTGTCGAGGAGCGCATCGTCCTTTGACGTCACCCACTCCTCGAGAATTCCATGAAGGAGGACCACGTCCGCGATCGCGAGATTGAGTCCCTTCGCGCCGGTGGGTGGAACGGTATGGGCTGCGTCGCCCGCGAGCACCACCCGTCCGAGTCGCATCGGGTCGACAACGGACGAGCGGAACCGGAGCACAGCACGCTCGGTGATGGGCCCTGTCTTCAGTGCGAAACCGTCAGCACCCGCGACCCGGGCCTGAAGCTCGTCCCAAATCGCCTCGTCGCTCCAGCTGTCGGCGTTTTCTTCTGGGTCGCACTGGAAGTACATGCGTTGATGGGTCTCGGTGCGCTGGCTAATGAGGGCGAAACCCCTTTCCGACGCCGAATACACGAGGAGTTCGGCCGAAGGCGGCGCCTCAACGATGATGCCAAACCACGCGTACGGGTATTCATGAGCCCACACGCGGCGCACTTCCTCGGGAAAGGAGTGACGCACGGTCGAGTGAGAACCATCGGCGCCCACCACGAGGTCGCCACGGATCTCATGTACCTCACCGTCAGGGTCGGTGTACCGGATTCCAGGCCGCGCGGAGTCACCTTCGAGTACATCGGTGACGCGGCACTCCCAGCGGATATCCGCGCCGGCGTTGCTTCGGGCCGCAGCGAGGTCCTTGAATACCTCCGTTTGGGGGTAGAGGTACACGGCGTCGCCCACGAGAGCGTCGAAGTCGATGCGGTGCATCTGCCCGTCAAAGCGGATGTCGATGCCCTCGTGGCGGTGCCCTTCGCGAATGACTCGATCGACGCCCGCCTCGACGAGCACGTCAACACTGCACTGCTCAAGGATGCCCGCACGCTGGGTGGTGGCGATCTCGTCGTAGCTGCGGGATTCGATCACCACGTGGTCGATGCCTGAGCCATCCAACAGGTGCGACAGCAAGAGACCTGCGGGCCCGCCGCCCACGATGATGATCGGCGTGGACTCGACGCTCATGATGCTTCGCTTTCCGTGTGATCGAGCAGGGTCAGTCCCAAGCGATCCTGCAGTTGCGCAACGCTGATGCCAAAGGTCTCGAGGACCCGCGGCGGTAGTGGTTCCCCAGCGTCGTCTGTGCCGCCCACATCAAAGACGGCGACGTCGCTATAGACGCGCGACACACAGCCGACGCCAGTAAGCGGCAGCGCGCACGTGGCGACGAGCTTGGGCTCGCCGGTCTTGGTGAAGAGGTTCATCATCACCCACGTGAGGCGCGCACCCACAGCCAAGTCCATGGCGCCGCCAACCGCAGGAATCGCGTCGGGTGTGCCCGTTGACCAGTTCGCAAGGTCGCCTTGAGCGGAGACCTCGAACGCCCCGAGCACGCACACGTCGATGTGCCCGCCGCGCATCATCGCGAACGATTCGGCCTGATTGAAGTACGCGGCACCGGGCATTTCGGTGACTGCCACTTTGCCCGCGTTGACAAGGTCGGGGTCAATTTCATCGCCGACGGCGGCGGGGCCCATGCCAAGCAGGCCATTTTCCGTGTGGAGAGTGACGCCCGACGTGGGGCTCAGGTGGTCTGACACGAGCGTCGGCAACCCGATACCCAAGTTGACGAAGGCACCCGAGGGGATGTCGCGGGCGACGCGCGCGGCAAGTTGTTCCTTGTTGAGCGGGGTCATGCGGCCGCTCCCTCATCGTTCGATCCGGCAAGCGGATAGGTGACCTGGACCACGGTGTCGACATAAATACACGGCGTCACGACTGCCTCCGGGTCGATCTCGCCCGTCTTCACAATCTCGGTCACCTCGACCACCGTGCGCGTGGCGGCCGTCGCCATGATGGGGCCAAAGTTCCGCGCGGTCTTGCGGTACGTGAGGTTGCCGACGCCGTCGCTGCGGTGGGCTTTGACAAGTGCAACGTCCGCGCGAATCGGGTATTCGAGAACATGGCCGACGCCGTTGAAGTCGCGCACCTCCTTGCCTTCTGCAAGGGGGGTGCCAAAGCCTGTTGGCGTGTAGAACGCACCAATGCCTGCGCCAGCGGCGCGGATTCGTTCGGCCAGGTTTCCTTGGGGAACAAGCTCCAGTTCCACGCGACCGGCGCGATACGCCGCGTCAAAATGCCACGAGTCCGACTGACGAGGGAACGAGCACACCATGCGGCGCACGCGGCCCAACTGAATGAGCCGTGCGAGGCCCTCGTCGCCGTTGCCGGCGTTATTGCTCACGATCGTGAGGTCTGTTGCGCCGTGCTCGATGAGGGCGTCGATGAGTGCAACGGGCTGGCCCGCAGAGCCGAAGCCCGACACCATGACGGTGGCGCCGTCAGCAATATCGCCGATGGCGTCGAGGGTGGTCTTCACAAAGGTCGTCACGATACGTTCTCCACGACTACGGCGAGGCCTTGCCCGACGCCAATGCAGATTGCAGCCACGCCCCACCGCTCGCCACTGACACGTAGGCGTTCGGCGACCGTCGCAAGGACCCGCGTACCGGATGCGCCGAGCGGGTGACCGATAGCGACAGCGCCCCCCCACGCGTTGACGAGTGCGGGGTCCACTTTCCAGGCATCAATGCAGGCAAGGGCCTGTGCGGCAAAGGCCTCATTCAATTCGACAGCGTTGATGTCGTCCCATGTAAGAGAGGCGCGCTCAAGCGCTCGGTTCGCAGCTTCGACTGGTGCGAAACCGAAGTATTGAGGGTCGTTTGCGACGGCGGCCCGCGCCACGACCCGGGCAATCGGTGCGCGGCCGGTGAGGTCTGCCGCTCGCTCGGAGCCGATGAGCATCGCACTTGCGCCATCGTTGAGGGGAGAGGCATTACCTGCCGTCACTGTCCCGTTGGGGCGGAACACGGTGGTGAGCGTGGCGAGCTTGTCCGTGTTTGTCTCGGGACGGATTGCCTCATCGATGGCGAGGTCGGCGTGGGGGACAGGGGTGACAAGGTCGACGTAATGCCCGGACTCCCACGCCTGTTGGGCGCGGCGATGGCTGCTCACGGCGAACTCGTCCTGACGCTCACGCGAGACGTTGTAACGCTCGGCAAGACGCTCGGTCGCTTCACCGAGGCTCACTGTCCACTCCTCGTTCATGCGGGGATTGACGAGGCGCCATCCGAGAGTGGTTGATACGAGTGCGGTGTCCTGCGCCGGGAAGGCGCGCTCGGGTTTGAGTGCCACCCACGGTGCCCGGCTCATCGACTCGACGCCACCCGCAAGAACAACGTCAGCATCCCCTGTCTCGACAGCACGCGACGCCTGGATCGCGGCGTCGAGGCTTGATCCACACAAGCGGTTGATGGTGGTACCCGGCACCGATAACGGCAGGCCCGCCAAGAGCACGGCCATGCGGGCGACGTTGCGGTTGTCTTCGCCTGCGCCATTGGCATTGCCGAGGATCACATCATCAATGCGGGCGGGATCGAGGTCAGGACTGCGGCGTACCTGTTCACCCACGACGTGTGCGGCGAGGTCGTCGGGGCGAATATGTGCGAGCGCTCCGCCATAGCGGCCGAAAGGTGTCCGGACGTAGTCGTAGATGAATGCCGTGGTCATCGCACCACCGTTCCGGCCCGGCGCAGGTCCGCCGTAATCTCCTTGGCGGCGCGC
Source organism: Actinomycetes bacterium (assembly GCA_023442845.1). Taxonomy (GTDB): domain Bacteria; phylum Actinomycetota; class Actinomycetes; order Actinomycetales; family Demequinaceae; genus Demequina. The sequence goes on from JAEZXC010000087.1 coordinate 4,881, forward strand.
ATGACGGGCGGGAGGAGTTCACGCACGAGGGTGCGGACATCGCCCCGTCGCACCGGTGCCGACACGTTGACCGCGGCAACCACGCGGCCCGTTGCATCCCGCACTGGCACGGCGAGTGAGCGCAGGCCCTCTTCGAGCTCTTGGTCGACGAGTGCCCAGCCTTCTTTCCGCACGTGTTCAAGGGCGGCCCTCAACCGGCGGGGGTCGGTGATCGTGCGCGGGGTGAACTTCGTCAGTTCTGCCTCCGCGAGATAACGCTCTTGGCGGTCGAGTGACCCGGCGCCGAGGATGGCGCGCCCCATCGACGTTGCGTAGGCGGGGAAGCGAGTGCCGACGACGATTGCAGCGGACATGATCCGGTACGTCGTCACACGGGCGACGTACACGATGTCGGTGCCATCGAGCACGGCGACGGATGCGGACTCGCCCACTTCGGCCGCGAGATTCTTTAGATACGGTTGCGCGATCTGGGGAAGTGACAGACCGGAAAGATACGCGTGTCCGAGTTCGAGTACCTGCGGACGCAGCGAAAACTCGCGACCGTCCGAGGCGAGATACCCGAGTTCGACGAGGGTGTGGAGGAAGCGTCGGGCCGACGCTCGTGAAAGCCCGGTATGACGAGAGACTTCGCTCAGGGTGAGGGCGGGACGTTCGGCGCCGAATGCGCGAATGACGGCAAGGCCACGCTCAAGTGATTGAACGAACTCACCGGACCGTTCCGTTGTCTCCCGGCGTTCACCGGAAATGACCGCCTGGCTGTCGCCATTGCGGGGTTGGCTACCGGGAATAGTCCCGGTGCTCGACGTGCGGTGCTCCACCGTGGATTCCACCTTCCTGGCGGGGCTGACGGACGGACTGAAGACCCCAGGTCATCGTTGACCGCCAGGCGAACAAGCGTTCTACAAGTGAACATAGTGCCCGGATTCTGGCCCGTCAACATCACCGTCCCCGTTCAGATTCGCTCGGTATGCGAGTTAACAACATAGTGACGGGCGTCAGCAATATCTTGACAATGGCACCCGCAGTGCTCAACGATGGGGCTGTGTCACCACAACGATGTGAGACATACTCGCTTCGCGGACGCGCCGTCCTCACAGCGACAGTCGACTCGTAGTGGTGAGCACCTATCACCGGGAAAGAGGCTGTTCGATGAAGAGAGTTTCCGCCGCCGTATCCGCGGCCGCTATCGCTTTGGTGGTCAGCGCATGCACCAATTCATCTACCGAGTCGCCCACAACGAGCGCACCCGTAGAACCCACGACCTCCGAAACGCAGGCCACGCAAGAGACGTACGACGTCCGCGTGGCGGCACTGCCCATTGCTGAGACGGGCGCCCTCTGGGCGGCTATCGAAGAAGGCATCTTCGCCGACCACGGCATCAACATCGAGATTGTGCCCGCCCAGGGTGGCGCTCAGGCGATCCCTGCGCTACTGAGCGGTGACATTGACTTCGCTATTGGCCAGCCGTTTGGTCCGTTCCGTGCAGACGGTCAGGACCTCGGCATCGTCATCATCGGTGACTACGCAGACTCCCAAGCGTCCGGCAAGGACGTTAACGGCGTAGTCGCACTTGAGTCGTCGGGTATCCAGGGTCCTGCCGACCTCGCTGGAAAGCGTGTGTCGGTCAACTCCCTTGGTGCTGCCGGTGACGTGACCATCATGCAGGCCGTCAAGGACGCCGGTGGCGACCCCTCGACGATCGAGTTTGTTGAGGTCGCGTTCCCGGAGGTTCCGGCACAGCTTGCTGCGGGCACGATTGACGCGGCATGGGCCCCCGACCCCTTCATGTCGATGGTCGCTGGCGACGGTGGCCTCATTGTGATGCACCCGTACCAGGAGACGATTCCGGGCCTCACGGTGCTGACCAACATCACCACTCAGGACAACCTGGACAACAACGCCCAGATGGTGGCGCAGTACTCGGCCGCTATGGAAGAGGCACTTGAGTGGGCCAACGCCAACGAGGACAAGGTTCGCGCGGCAATCGCCACAAACCTTGAAATCCCTGAGGCGGCCGCCGCTGGTATCACGTTGCCCACGTTCAACTGGGTCGTCGACGTGGATCAGCTCGACGCCCTCTCGGGCATGGCTGTCGACTTCGGGGTTCTTCCCGCGAAGCCCGACTTCGGCCGGCTCGTCAAGCAACAGTAGGCGCATGACGGCGGGGGGGCCCGGGGCCCCCCCCCCGTCGTCGTCTCCGGACTACGATCCCCAGACACGATGGCAATTACTTCTTCTCGAACAGTTCGCAGCCCCCGGCCCTTGATCCTCGGGGCGACCGGCGTTGCGATCTTCCTTCTGATGTGGCAGGCCGCGCCTGCAATCGGCCTCGTTGACGACCGCTACTTCCCCAACGCCACATCGACGCTGTCGCAACTTGGCAAGGACGTCCTCACTGGCGACCTGTGGGCGGACATCGGCATCACGATGCGCTCCTGGCTGGTCGGACTCACGATCGCCACCCTCGCTGCCGTCATCCTCGGCACGGTCATCGGCCTTGTTCCGATACTGCGCCGCGCGACGCACACGGTCGTTGAGTTCTTGCGCCCCATCCCGTCGGTGGCGCTCATTCCGCTCGCGATCCTCCTGTACGGCTACCAGATGCAGGCGGCGCTCATCATCATCGTTTATGCGAGCTTTTGGCAGGTGTTCGTTCAGGTGCTCTACGGTGTCGCCGACGTTGACGCCGTGGCCCGCGACACCGCCCGTAGCTTTGGCCTCTCTCGGATGTCGCGGTTCCGTAGCCTCGTGTTTCCCACGGCGTTGCCGTACCTCATGACCGGCATTCGCCTCGCCGCCACCGTGGCCCTCATCCTCGCGATCACCGCTGAGATGTTCATTGGCAACCCCGGCATCGGCCGCAGCATCGTCTTCGCCCAATCGGGCGCCAAGTACGTCGAGGTGTACGCGCTCGTCATCGTCACGGGCTTGCTGGGCCTCCTCGTCAACATGGTCTTCCGCTCGATCGAAAGGTACGTGCTCCGCTGGCACGAGTCAGTTCGTGGGGAGGATGCGTCATGAGCGAGGTCACCACCGTCAAGGTCCCGAAGACTCGTCGCAACCGCAGCCTCTGGGCACGTATGGGCGAAAGCACCCTTTACGCCTTCGGTCTACCGCTCGCCCTCGTGGGGCTATGGGCCGCATGGGCGACCGCGACCTCACCGAAGTTCTTTCCCACGCCTTCAGAACTCGTCGACGCGTTTGTCGACACGTGGGTGGGCGAGTCCTTTTTCACGGACGTCGTGCCGAGCCTTTCTCGCCTCGGTCTCGGCATCCTTGCCTCGATCGCCGTGGGTATTGCCGTGGGCACGCTCGTTGGCCTCTCCCGCCCGTTGCGCGAGCTTGTCGAACCGATCTTCGAGTTCTTCCGCGCGATCCCGCCGCCCGTCATGATCCCTGTCATCACGGTGATCTTGGGCGCGACGGACTCGACCAAGGTCATCATCATCGTGCTCGGTGCGGTGTGGCCAGTGCTCCTCAACACCATCGACGGAGTGCGCGGCACCGACTCGGTGATGAAGGAGACTGCACGGTCATTCCGGGTCACACCGTTTCAGCGCTTGTGGAGCCTCGTCCTGCCCGCCGCGATGCCCCGCATCATGACGGGAATCCGACAGGCGATGTCGATTGCGCTCATCCTCATGGTGATCTCGGAGATGTCGAACACGTCGGCTGGACTTGGCAACCGCATCGTGTACTTCCAACGCAACTACCTCGTCGCCGAGATGTGGAGCGGTATCGCGCTGCTTGGCCTTGTGGGTGTTTTGCTCGCACTAATTTTTGGCATGGTCGAGCGCCGCATGCTGCGCTGGTACCACGGAGTGAAGGAGATCGAACGTGGCTGAGAACCTACTCACCGTCACTAATCTCAAGAAGGTCTACGAGTCCTCGACCGGTTCGGTCGAGGCGATCGGGGACATCAGTTTTGAGATGAACCGTGGCGAGCTCGTGTGCATTGTTGGTCCATCCGGTTGCGGCAAGACAACGCTTCTGAAGTGCATCGCCGGTTTGCTCAAGCCGACGGCTGGCACGGTCCGCATTGACGGCACCGAGGTGACCGCGCCTCCGAGCAACATGGCAGTGGTGTTCCAGGAGTACGGCCGCAGCCTCTACCCGTGGCTCACCGTGCGCGGCAACGTCGAACTGCCGTTGCGTCACCAGAAACTTCCGAAAGACGAGCGCAACCGCATCATTGCGGACGCAATCGAGGCCGTGGGCCTCGTCGGTAAGGAAGAAAGCTATCCGTGGCAGCTCTCGGGCGGCATGCAACAACGTGTCGCCATCGCGCGTGCGGTCGCCTACCGTCCTGAGGTGCTGGTGATGGACGAGCCCTTTGCTGCGGTTGACGCTCAGACCCGCGCCGACCTCGAAGACTTGGTGCGTGCGCTTCACCGCGACCGTGGCATGTCGATCCTCTTTGTCACGCACGACATCGATGAGTCGGTCTACCTCGGAGAGCGCGTTGTCGTGTTGTCGAGCTCGCCCACCTGGGTGCAGGAAGACATCACCGTTGACCTCGCGCCGGACCGCGACCAAATTTCCACGCGCGCATTGCCGCGCTTTACCGAGCTGCGCACGCACGTGTATCAGCAGGTACAGCGTGCGAAGCGTGGCGAGGCCGTCCGCGCGTCGTAGCGAACTACACGGATGCGTCACATGGGCCAACGCAAGCCAGATCAGCTGTTGCTTGCGTTTTACGGAGACGTGATTGTCGATCGCGTCGACGTGCCCGTGCCTGCACCGCTACTCCTTGATGTCTTGAGCGGAGTGGGGATTGCACCGGCGACGACGCGCGCGACCCTCAATCGGATGGCTGATCGCGGCATCCTCACGAGCGTGCGGAAGGGCCGAGGCATCGGATACGGCCTTTCCCAAGAGGGCATCGATGTGCTGCACGAGGCCGCTGGGCGTGTGAATCGCGACAATCCCTTCGTCCCTCAAGGCGATGGCTGGACTCTCGTCACATTCAGTGTTCCCGAGGGCCAGCGCACACTCCGTCACCGATTGCGCGCGACCCTCACGTGGGCGGGTTTTGCCCCACTGCGAGACGGGCTGTGGTTGGCTCCGGGTCTCGTTGACCTCACGGCCGCGCTCCATCCCTTGAAGCCCGAATTGCCCTACGGGGCCCTCACTGCCTTCCACGCGCATGCGATCGAAGGCTTTGAGATGGACTCGGGCGTGAGAGCGGCGTGGGATCTCGAGGGAATTCGCGCCCATCACGAGGCATTCGCGGATCTGTGGCGCGAACCACCGGAGCCGGTGGGTGCCACACCTGCGCTCACCTGTCGCACCGCGCTCGTCGCCGACTGGCTCGCGCTCCTGCGAGCGGACCCCGGTTTGCCTCCCGCCTTTGTAGGGCCGGGGTGGCCAGCCGATGAGTCCGCGGAGATTTTCCGGACGCGCCGCAACGAGTTCATCCCCGAATCGGAGCGGGAACTCGCCCGCAGTCTCAGCTAGACGTTCGCGTTCTCGAACTGCTCGCGCAGTTCGACCTTGCGCACCTTCCCGAGCGCCGTGCGGGGAAGGGCGTCGACAAAGACCACCTTCTTGGGCAACTTGTAGCGCGCGAGACGGCCATCGAGATGGGTGCTCACGTCCTCCGCGGTGACCGCAGCACCCTCGGCAAGCGTGATGATGGCCCAGGGGATCTCGCCCCACTTCTCATCCTTGACCCCAATGACCGCCGAACCCGTCACTCCGGGAATCTCGCTAATGACCTCTTCGACCTCGGCGGGGTAGATGTTCTCGCCACCCGAAATGATCATGTCCTTGGCGCGGCCGGCAATGAACAGGTAGCCATCCTCGTCGAAGTAACCGAGGTCGCCCGTGCGGAACCAGCCGTCGGCAGTGAATGCTTGAGCGGTCGCTGCGGGGGCGTCGTGATAGCCCGCGAACACGTTGGGGCCCTGAATCTCGATCTCGCCCACCTCACCGACGGCGGCGCGATTGCCATCCTCGGTGGTGACGCGCACGTGCGTGAAGAAGTGGGGGAGGCCGACGCTGCCTTGCTTTTCACGCGTCATGGTGGCGGACAGCGCGGTGACTCCTGGGCACGCCTCCGTCATGCCGTAGCCCTGAGAGAAGCGCAGATCGCGCGCCTCGTATGCCTCGATGATGCGCATCGGCGCGGGGGAACCACCGCACGTGAGCTTGTTGAGCGAGGAAAGATCGGTGCGGGACCAGTTGGGGTGATCGGCCATCAGTTGGAAGGTGGTCGGCACGCCGCTCAGCATCGTCACCTTGTGCCGCTCAATCTGAGCAAGAGCACGGCCCGCCTCGAAGCCACGCTCCACCACAAGAGTGCCGCCGCTGAGAATCACTGGCAATGCGCCCATGCCAAGCGACGCCACGTGGAACAAGGGCGAGATCATGAGGGCAACATCATGCGACGTGACGCCGTAGTCGATGATGCAGTTGATTGAGACGGCGGCGAGGTTTGCGTGCGTGAGAACAGCACCCTTCGCTCGGCCGGTGGTGCCTGACGTGTAGATGATTGCGGCCGGGTCACTGCCGTTTACGTGGATGGGCTCGGCGGAGGGCCACGCCTCCCGCTCGAACAAGGTCCGGCCCTCACCGGCGATATCGATCACTGCCGCAATCTCGACGTGCGAACGGATTGCGTCGAGGCGCTCGGCCGAGATGCCGTCGTGGATAAGCACGCGAGCACCCGAGTCGCGCAGCACGTGAGCAATTTCCGGCACGGCAAGACGGGTGTTGATCGGGACAAAGACTGAACCGTGAATTGCCGAGCCGAACAACACCGACAAGAACTCGGGGCTGTTCTCGCCGAAGTACGCGACCCGGTCTCCCGGTTCGATGCCGTGAGCGGCAAGACCGGCAGCGACAGCGTCGGCCCGATCCGCGAACTGCTCGTAGGTGAGGACAACGTCGTCACAAATGATCGCGACGTCCGCACGGGAGCGCAGTCGCCTGCGCGCAACCCACGTGCCAATACCCTCGTCGTTCATCATGGCCCTCCATTGCGCCGTGGTCGAACGGTGTATTGCCTGCTATTTACGCATAGAAGCGGTAGAGGCCGCGTGCCGCAACGGCCGGCTTCGAGGAGCCTTCCACTTCGATGGTCTGGTCGACAACCAGCTGGTAGCCGCCCTTCACTTCCTCAACCTCCGCGATCACGGCATTCATCCGCACACGCGAACCGGCGGGGACGGGGGAGATGAAGCGCACCTTGTCGAGACCGTAGTTGACCTTCGTGGAGACACCTTCAACGTCGAGCAGTTCGGTCCAGAACGGCACGGCGAGGGACAGCGTGAGAAAGCCATGCGCAATGGGCGCGCCGAACGGCCCGTCCTTTGCCTTCTCAGGGTCAGTGTGAATCCACTGGTGATCGTCAGTGGCGTCGGCGAAGGTGTTGATGCGGTCCTGGGTGATCTCGAGCCAGTCGCTCCAGCCGAGGTCAGTACCAGCGAGGCCTGCGATGTCGGCATACGCAATGGTGGTGGTCATGGGGCGGGTCCTCCGTTGATGTCGTGGGGAAAACGGTTCTTAACTGGTGAGGCGTAGCAAGCGGACGGCGTTGTCACGCAAAATGCTGGGCCGCACCTCGTCTTTGAGGTCGGTGGTGTCAATGTCGCGCAACCACCGCTCGGGGGTGAGCAGGGGGAAATCGGTGCCAAAGAGCACACGGTCCTTCAGCATCGTGTTGGCATAGCGGACGAGTTCCTTGGGGAAGTACTTAGGGCTCCAGCCGGATAGGTCGATCCACACGTTGCTCTTGTGGACGGCGATCGCGAGGGCCTCGTCTTGCCACGGGACCGACGGGTGAGCCATCACCACCTGGAGCTGAGGGAAGTCCGCGGCAACCGGCTCAAGAAGCACGGGTCGCGACAGGCCGATTCGCAGTCCTGAACCGCCCGGGGTGCCGGCGCCGATGCCGGTTTGCCCAGTGTGGAACAAGGCGACCACGCCTGCAGCCTGCATCGCGTCGTAAAGCGGATACCAGCGCTCTTCGGACGGGTCAAAGTTCTGGACGGTGGGGTGGAACTTAAAGCCGCGCACGCCGTAGTCGTCGATGAGGCGCGTGACGCGGTCGAGTGCATCGGCGCGGTGCGGGTCCACCGATCCAAACGGGATGAGGACGTCTGCGTGGCGTGCGGCGCCTTCGGCTACCTCGGTACTCGGGATGGGCTCGTGGTCCAAGCCGTGCTTCGCGTCCACGGTGAAGACAACGGCCGCCATCCGACGCTCACGGTAGTAGTCCGCGATGGCGTCGACATCTGGACGAGGGCCATCGGCCTTGAAGTACTTCGACGCCGCCTCAGCGAGTGGCCCGGGAAGGGAGGAACGTCCATCGGAGCCGATTTCGACGTGAACGTGAATGTCGAGCGCATCAATGGATGCCGGGTCGACCTGGCACTCGTACTTCGTCACGGCGGCCATCGTCAGGCCTTGGGCCGCTCGAACTCGGCGGGCAGTGGCGGGAAGCTCTCGCCGACCGATTGGGCGTTGGCCGCGACGACGGCCTCAAAGCGCTCGCTCAGCGCGTCGTAGTTCCAGCCCCCGTCCTCGTATTCGGTGACGGCGGGTTCGGGGTGCGTCCACACCTGGAGGCGGTCGCCGCCAATGCCGATGACCTGGCCCGTCACGTCGCGAGCCGCGTCCGAGGCGAGGTACGCGACAATGCCTGCAGCGTCGGCCGTGGTGCCAAAGCCGAGGTCCCGGCGGAAGAAGGCGGGCATCGGCTCGCCAGCAGCGTCGGCCTCGATGGCTGCCGCGAAGTACGGAATCGTTGCCGTCATCTCGGTCGCCGCGACCGGGACCACCGCATTAGCGGTAATGCCTGCGCGCTTCAGCTCGAGCGCCCACGTGCGAACCATGCCGACGATGCCGGCCTTGGCAGCGGCGTAGTTCGTCTGGCCAAAGGTGCCGCGCTGGCCGGTGGGGGATCCGATGCAAATGAGGCTGCCGCCTTCGCCCTGCTCACGCAGGTGGTGGACGGCGGCTCGCACGCACGTGAAGGTGCCGCGCAGGTGCACGTTGATGACGGTGTCGAAGTCCTCATCGGACATCTTCCACAGCACAGTGTCGCGTAGCACGCCCGCGTTGGTGACGAGGGCGTCGAGACGGCCGAAGGACTCCACGGCGGCCGCGACGAGTTGATCGGCGGTCTCGGAGGGGCCGACGGGGGCGACAACGGTGATTGCTTCGGAGCCGGCGGCGCGCGCGACCTCGGCGGCGGCTTCGGCCGCGTCGCCGCTCACGTCATTGACAACCACCTTGGCGCCACGCGTGGCGAGCTCCTTCACGTAGGCGAGGCCGAGTCCGCGCCCAGCGCCGGTGACGATCGCTACTTTGCCCTCAAGTGACATGGGTGCTCCTTTGCATTCCCGCCGCGCTCGCGGTGGCCGTCTCTGATTGATTGAGAAAATCAATCATTTATATTGTCGATGATATTGGCTACCATGGCGCTATGACAAGCAACGGTGCGAGAAAGCCTCAGGGTGGCAACGGTCGCCGCCTCGAGGGCGCCGCGCTCGTCGAGCACCCAAGCTTTCTCCTCGCCCGCGCCAACGCACGTTCCTTGTCATTGGGTAACGCAGCCCTGCACCGCCTGGGCCTCAAAGTCCGTTCCTACTCGGTCCTCGCCTTGGCGTCGGGAGACGAACGCCCGTCGCAGCGCGAACTCGCCTCGTTCCTCAGCCTCGACCCGAGCCAGGTGGTGCCGCTCGTCGACGAACTCGAGGCAAAAGGTCTCGTCGAGCGCATCGCAGATCCGCGCGACCGACGCGCCAATGTGGTGCAGGCGACCGACGCCGGACTCAAGCTGCTTGGCGTGGCGCGCAAGGCACTCGCGGCCGTCGACAACGAAGTTTTCGAAGGCCTCACGGACGATCAACGTGTGGCCCTTACCGAGATGTTGGGGCGGATCGCTTTCCATGACTAAGCGCGCCGCTGCCGTCACGACCGGCCACGATGGCCGGCGAACGGAGGTGTTCGCTGTGCGGGTCGACAGCCTCAAAATGTCCGCGCTCCGGACGCCTGCGTGCGCCGTGCGGCCGGTCAGTCAACAGTCCCCCTACCCCGATCTATGGTGAAAAACATGCGCATCACTCGCTTTACCAATGGCGGTCAGGCACTTCATGCGCGCGTCGAAGGCGCCCCTGGCGACGAGGTACTCGTGGTCCTCACAGGAGACCCGATGTACGAAGCCAGCGAGCCCACCGGCGAGCGCATTGCACTGAACGACGACGTTCGGCTCCTCACCCCCGTGGTCCCGCGGTCAAAGGTCATCTGCATGGGAAAGAACTACGAGTCGCATGCCAAAGAGGTCCCAAGCCGGGGACCCGACTCTGACGTGCCGATCATCTTTCTCAAGCCCAACACGGCCGTCATCGGGCCCGATGATCCGATCGTGCTGCCCTCGTACAGCGACGACGTCCAGCTCGAGGCGGAGCTCGCGGTGGTCATTGGGCGCACCGCCAAGGACATCTCGGCCGAGGACGCGCACCACTACATCTACGGCTACACGTGCGCCAACGATGTGACGGCACGCGACTTGCAGCATCGCGAAGACCAATGGTTCCGCGCCAAGTCCTTCGACTCGTCACTGCCGTTGGGTCCCTGGATCGAGACCGAACTCGATGTGAGTGCGCTCGCCATCACGTCGCGGCTCAACGGCGTGTCAGCCCAACATGGCAACACCGGAGACATGATCCATGGCGTCGCACAGGCGGTCGCCATGGTGAGCGAAGTTGTCACCCTGCTGCCCGGCGATGTGCTGCTCACCGGCACCCCTTCGGGTGTGCGGCGTCTCGCCCACGGCGACATCGTCGAAATCGAGATCGAAGGCATCGGCACGCTCCGCAACCCCGTCATCCAGCGCTGAAGCCCGCCGCTAGGCTGGCGCGGTGACAGCGTCGGCGCCCACCGCGTCGGCCGTAGACAAGCCGCTGGAGGGACTCACGTGAGTGCGCCGGAGATCGCAGGCGTCCTGCTCGATATCGATGACACGCTCGTCGACTCGCGCGGTGCATTCCGGCACGCACTTCAGGTGGTGGGGGAGCTGTACCTCGCGCCTGGGTTCGATGTTGATCACATGACGGCGCACTGGCGGGCCGACGCTGCGGGCTGGTACCGCGCGCACGCTCGCGGGGAGATTTCGCACCGGGAGCAGCGCATGCGCCGCGCGAATCTGTTGCATGAGGCGTATGGCGGCCCTGTGTTGGACGAGGCCGGTTATGACGAGTGGGATGCGCAGTTTGAGGCGGCGTTCCGTGCTGGCTGGCGTGCCCACGAGGACGCGCTCGCGTTGCTCGACGCGCTTGACGAGGCCGGGGTGGTGTACGGCGCGGTGTCGAACGCAGACTCGGCGTATCAGACGATGAAGCTTGCCGCGGTGGGGCTGTCCCGGGTGTCGATGCTCGTTGGGGTTGACACCTTTGGGGTGGGCAAACCCGACCCGCGCGTGTTCCTTGAGGGGGCGCGGTTGCTGGGCGTTGACCCCGCGCGCACCGCGTACGTGGGGGATGAGAAGGACATCGACGCTGGGGCCGCGTATGCGGCTGGCTTGGCGGTGGGGGTATGGCTCGACCGGCCCGGTGGACACCCGCAGCCGGGGGAGCTGCCGCCAGGGGCTGTGCGGGTGGAGAGCCTCGTTGAGGTGGCCGCCGCGCTGGGTGTGCGCGAGTTTGGGCCTGGCGTGAGGCTCGGGTAGACTGACTCTCCGGTTCGCGAGAACCATTGGGCTATGGTGTAACTGGCAGCACGACTGATTCTGGTTCAGTTAGTTGAGGTTCGAATCCTTGTAGCCCAGCCAACGAGAAGGCCCGCGCAAGCGGGCCTTCGTTGTTTTCCGGCACCCGGGTGCGCCGGCGTCGGCCGGGGCGAGCGTCGGCCGGGGCGAGCGCGTGGGCCCGCCCCAGCGTCGGCCGAGTGCT
>JAEZXC010000067.1 GCA_023442845.1 Actinomycetes bacterium
TGGCACGAGAGACAGCTGAAGCGACCCAGCGCATCACCCAAATGATCGACGCACTCCAAGAAGACTCCGGACACGTCACCACCGCCCTCACCGGCATCACCGACCTCATCCACCAGATCTCAGACGCCCAAACCTCCATCGCGGGCGCCGTCGAAGAACAATCCGCCACGACAAACGAAATCTCCCGCTCCGTCGGCGACGTCGCCGCCACCGCCGAAGCAACGACGCAGGACATTTCTGGCGTCGTCGACAAACTGGATTCGATTCAGTCCGAGGCGCGCACCCTCAGCCAACTCCGCGATCGCACCGTCTAGTTCGATAGCCGCCACAGCGTCGGCGTCACTTTCTTGACCCGGCGCCGCGGCCCATAGGGTGAGCACATGGATATGCGTCATCTCGCTCTTGCTGCTGACTGGGAAGCGGCCGTCGCCGCGGGGTCGTACCGCGTGTCAACACGTGGCGTCTCGCTTGAGGACGAAGGCTTCATTCACTGCTCCTTCCCCGAGCAAGTGGCCGACGTTGCGGTGCGCCACTACGCCGACGTCACTGAGCCGCTCGTCGTCTTGGTAATCGATGGCGAAGAGGTAGAGGCCGGCGGCGTCGCTGTGCTCGTCGAGGATGTTGACGGCGTCGACTATCCGCATGTTTACGGGCCGTTGTATCCGGAGTGCGTGACCGACGTGCTACCCGCGCGGATCGAAGGCGGCCGACTCGTCATTGAGCAGCCGTAAGGCCCCTGCGCTTAGGCCCGCACCGCACGGAAGGCGTGAGTAACAAACGGCACCGTCACAGTGCCGCCATCTGCCAATTGTGGCGTGGTCGCAAAGAGCTCGCTGAGACCTGCGTCCACACGGGCTTTATACCCTTCGTCTCCTGCGATGTAGTAACTGCGTGAGTGGACCATATTGCGCACACCGTCAGCGCTGAGTTCCGCACTCCAACTGAAGGTCATCGTCTCGAGTCCAATGAGCGGCGGCACAACGGTAGGACCCCCGCGCGCCAGCACACTCGCAGCATCAGGACCCTTCACCACTCGGCTGAGGCGCGCAACCCAGTGCGTGCGCTCATCTGGAGCGTTCCATAGCAACGCAACACGGCCGCCTTTGCGCAGCACTCGGCTAGCCTCACGGGATGCGGACGCGTGAACCCAGCGCCATGCCTGTCCGCATATCACGGCGTCGGCGCTGTCATCGGGAAGCGGAATCGATTCGATCGTGCCAATGCGGCGGGGAACCCCGGGAGCAACCGTGGCGAGTGCGGCGAGAATGCGTTCATCGGAATCGACTGCGATGACGCGGTGACCTTGGCGCATGAGTTCTGCTGTCAGGGTGCCGGAGTTGGCGCCCACGTGGATGACGTCGAGTCCTTTGCCACCAAGAGCCCAAGCGACGGCGCTCGCGGGGTACGCCGAACGACCAGCGGCGAATCCTCCGGCCGCATTGCCGAATGAGGTCCCGAGAGCAACCACGGTGGCAGGTTACTCCTGTTCTTGACTAGGCCGGTACGGGCTCCACTGGTTGAGCAGGCACAATGACGGCGTCTTCCTTTGGTTCGCCCATCTTGACGGCGATGACGCCTGCGAGCACGAGCGCGGCGCCTGCGTACTGCATGGCGTGAGGCGCCTGGCCGAGAAGAGCCCAGGCAAAGATTGCGGCGGCGAGCACCTCGGTCAATGCGACGAAGGAACCGAGCCGCGCGCCGAGGCGTCGCGTCGCGGCGATTCCGGTTGTGTACGCGAGCGCGGCGGTGATGACGCCCAAGCCAAGCGCTGCGAGCCACCACGGGAATTGACCGCCGGCGAGGGTCACGTCGCCAGCGGTGAAGTGCATCGGCAATATCCCGACAACACCCGCGATGCCGAGCACGACGACGGCGACAACGAGGCCAGTTGCGGCAAGGGTGAGGGGCGGCAGGCCGATCGACTCGTCTGCGCCGACGATGAAGTAGACGGACGCACCGATCATGGCCGCGAGGGCCCAGCCAACACCCACCATGGAGACTCGGCCACCGCCGAGCACGTCGAGGAGGAGCAAGAGGCCCGCGGCGGCGAGAGCAGCGCCGCCCACGGTGAGACGCGTGGGCCGGTGGCCATGGCGAAACCACATCCAGACGACCACTGCGACTGGCGCGGTGTACTCAATGAGTAAGGCGATGGAAACGTCGAGGTGACCGACGGCCATGAAGTAGCACAATTGCGCACCCGCCACGGCGAACAGCCCGTAGACAAGGACGACGGGTAGCGCGGCGCGCAGAACGCGCCACTGGCCGCGGAGCGCCAAGAAGCCGGGAACGGCCAGCGCGAGAGAGCCGATAGTGACGCGCACGAGCGTCGCGGCTCCAGCGGACCAACCGATGTCGAGGAGTGAACGCGCGAGGGAGCCAGACAAGCCGAAGGACAGCGCGGCAAGTAGCGCAAAGCCGAGGCCGGAGGCGGTGCGCGAAGGCGTAAAGACGCGAGGCGCGTCATGCGCCAAAGTGCTCATGGCACATGACGATACTAGGCAACCTGGTAAGGTGTCAAAATGCGCTTTGGTCATGATCTTGCCGTGGCTCTGGAGTCGGGCGTGTGGCTTGCTAACTCCGCTCTTGAGCCCGACGCCGTCCTGACTTTGGAAGACGTCCACGAGTTCTTTGACCGCTTCGAATACACAGGCGCGCGACCCGTGGAGCGCGACGTGGAACAAGTACGAGCGATCCGCCCCACACTGCGCAGCGTGTTCCTCGCTGGGCGCGATGGCGCAGTGCCGCTTGTCAACGAGATTCTTGAGAAGGCTCGCGCCGTGCCGCGGCTTGTGCGCCATGGCGATACCGATTGGCACATTCACGCCACCGACGACGACGGCCCCTTTGCAACCCGCATCCTGGTAGAGACTGCGATCGGGATCATCGACATGGTGCGTGCCGATGAGATGAACCGCTTTGGCATTTGCGCGATGGATGACTGCGAGGGCGTTGTCCTCGACCTCAGCCGTAATCGCTCGCGCATCTACTGCTCAGTCGCGTGTACCAACCGCGCGGCGGCAGCGGCATATCGGGCGCGTCAAGCCGAAGCAAGCGAGGCGGACGCCAACGCGCCGGCTACTCACTAACTGGGGTCCGAGGGGCGATACGCCGTGACCTCGATCTCGATTTTCATCGCCTCATCCAGCAGCTGGACCACTTCCATCGTCGCTGCGGGCCGGATGTCTCGGAACCACTTCCCGAAAACGGGATAGCACTTCTCGGCATCCTCGCGCTTGGTGAGCAGGTACCGCACTCGCACGACATCGTCGAGCGACAGGCCCACTTCACTCAAGGCCGCGGCGATATTGGCGAGGGCTCGGTCAGCCTGTTCCACGACGTCGTCGGAAATCGTCATCGTCTCGTAGTCGTAGCCGGTGGTTCCGCTCACCCACGCCCACGGGCCCTCAACGACGGCACGCGAGTAGCCGATGACCTGCTCGAATGGTGAGCCAGAACTGATGAGTCGACGGTCTGCGCCCATGGCAACCTCCCTGCGTAAACGTCAACGGCCCGATGCCGTGGGAAGGCCAGGCTAGCCCTGAGCACGGCGTGGCGCGAAAATGTACGTGGCGATGCTCGAGAACATCACAAGCTCCAGTAATCTCGCCTGCTCAAACGAACCTGGGCGTGACGTCAGTGTGCGACTTTCGTTAGCGTGAGGGTGCACCGTCAATGACTGGAGTTCCCCATGGCTGACAGGAAATCTGGTAGCACCTTCTCCGCCGAGGAGAAGGCAGCAATGAAGGAGGCAGCCGCAGAGAAGCGTCGGGCAAAGCAGGCCGACGCTGCAGCCGCTGACGCCGCCGCCTGCGTCGAGAAAATTGCGGAGATGGAGCCTGCCGACCGGGTGCTTGCTGAGAAGATCCATGAGATTGTCAGTTCGGTCGCACCAGGACTAGCGCCACGCACTTTCTACGGAATGCCTGCGTATGGCAAGGACGGCAAGGTTGTTGTGTTCTTTCAGAGCGCTGCCAAGTTCAAGGAGCGGTACTCGACGCTTGGCTTCCAGCCCACTGCGAATCTCGATGAGGGAAACATGTGGCCCACGTCGTTTGCTCTCCTCAAGATAGGCAAGGCCGAAGAGAAGGCGATCCGCGAACTGGTGAAGCGGGCTGCGAGCTAGGCACCGGGCGTCTCACCCCCTCCCCCAATCTCCTAGCAGGGTCTGCGGGTCGATTTCCCGCACTAAATCGACCCACAGACCCTGCTGCGAAGCGGGAGCGAGCGAGGACTCTGTAGGCTCCCCTTCGTGCATTCCGTCCTCAACATCTCGGCGTACCTGTTCACCCCGATCACCGATCGCGAGCACCTGCGACCCGTGCTCTTGGCACGCGCAATAGAGGCGGACCTCAAGGGGACCATCCTGCTTGCAGAAGAAGGGATCAACCTATTTCTCGCGGGTAGCGCCGACGCCGTACGCGGCTTTGTCGACGAACTGCGCAAAGACCCCCGTTTTGCATCGTTGACGACCAAGGAAAGCTGGTCCGCCGACCAGCCGTTCCGCAAAATGCTCGTCAAGCTCAAACGCGAGATCATCCGCATGGATCACCCGACGATTCGTCCCGTCGAAGGACGAGCGCCCGCAGTGTCGCCGAGCACCCTCAAGCGCTGGCTCGACCAAGGTCACGATGACGAGGGCCGCGATGTCGTCATGGTCGACACCCGCAATGCCTTCGAAGTTGACTACGGCACGTTCGCCGACGCTGTCGATTGGCGCATCGAGCGCTTCACCCAATTTCCCGACGCCGTGGCGGCCCATCGCGACGCGCTTGAGGGCAAGACGGTGGTGAGCTTTTGCACCGGCGGGATCCGCTGTGAGAAGGCCGCGATCTACATGCGCGATGAGGGCATCAACGCGCTGCAACTCGACGGCGGTATCCTCGGCTACTTCGAGCACGTGGGCGGCGAGTACTTCACGGGCGATTGCTTTGTATTCGACGAGCGCGAGGCGCTCACACCTGGACTCGCCCCACGCCCGACGTAGAGCCGGGTCTAGCGGCTCCCCGAGAGGCGCTACTTATTCGCCTTCTTGACGACGCTTGACTTCAGTTGGATGCGCCCGAAACCGGGCACATTTGCGTCGATGTCGTGGTCACCAACACCATCGGTGATGAGGCGGATCCCAGCAACCTTGGTGCCGACCTTGACGGTGCCGCCACCGGCACCCTTCACCTTGAGGTCCTTGACAACCGTCACGTTGTCGCCGTCTTCAAGCACGTTGCCTACGGAGTCCCGGATCACGCCGGACTCCGTGGCCGTCTCTTCGGCGTCGGCGCTCCACTCATGACCGCACATCGGGCACACCAGTAGCGCACCGTCTTCGTAGGTGTACGCCTCGGCGCACTCAGGGCACGAGGGAAGGCTAGACATTGAATCTCAACTCCATCACGTTCCGGCACGAAGCAACGTCTGACCTGCTGCCGCGACCTGCAGTCTTACACGTCGATGCAGTAGCTGCGCATCTGGGCGATCTTCGCCGTCTTTGACGTGCTGGCGAAACGGAAGACATGACTGAACAAAAGGCGGCGCCCGTCCGCTTCGAGG